>NZ_JBHYGF010000586.1:0-15944 GCF_051859145.1 Dyadobacter sp. | reverse complement strand
CGATTACTTGAACTTCTTCTTTAACATAACCTGAAAACTGATCCAACAGAACTTTCAGTTTTGGGTCAATAAATGTCCTGCAAAATGGCTTATCGGGATTGCTGTAATAGTAGTCCTGGTACTTTTCCATATTCAGCTTGAAGCTGCCAAATTGAAGCACTTCCGTAATAATCGGCTGTTCAAAACCTGGTTGCAGCTTGTTAATGGCCGCCAGTGAACAGCTTGCCTGCACCTCATCGAAGGTGTAGATTGCGGATCGGTATTTGGTACGAAAGGAATGCGCAGAAGTGCTGCTATGTGTTCGCAAATGGATTTCTATCAGTGTTTCAAGCGAGATCATCGCCTCTTCAAACTCGACAATCACGGCTTCTGAATAATCAACTTCTCTGCCAGCAGCTGTAATCCACCCCTGCTGAACAGCAATCACGCCAGACAATGACCTGAATATTGCCTCAGTACACCAATGGCAACTTCCTCCAAAACCAATTTTGTTCATGACAGGATTATGCGTTTTTATAAGCAGCTATTAGAATCGCAGAAACTTAAGCCTTTACAATGCATGTCGAAAATTTTTATTTTCATCTTGAAACTCGCTGCATGCAGCACATGCTTTCTCGTACATTGCAACGCTCAGAACGTCAGGCAATATGTACGTGAAAATATAAAAGAAATAAAGCAAATAGATTTCAATGACAACTTTGAAGATCTACAAAGTGTCGGAGATGCAATAGGGAACCACCGGGTAGTCATGCTTGGCGAGCAGTCTCATGGCGACGGAAGTACGTTTCGTTTCAAGGCACGTTTGGTAAAATACCTTCACGAGATGAAGGATTCAATGTGTTAGCATTCGAAAGTGACTATTTTGCACTAACAAATGGCTGGTCCGCATTGCCCCGGGATTCAGCTTCGTCTAAGCAATTCCTACAAAACAATTTATTTCCAATCTGGTCATTTAGTGAAGAATGCAAGCAATTACTATACAGTTATTTACCAAAAACACAATCGACTTCACAGAGCATTCACATAGCGGGAATTGATCCGCAAATGCACGGAAGCTTTACAAGAGAAAATCTTGCAACAGGAATTAAATATTTCCTGTCAACCCAAGAATCATATTTCTCGCAGAATTATTCAGACTATGACAAGTGGATACCTCTCATCGATACACTTTGGATTATAAACCGCAGGACGCGGCCGTACATTGACAGCTTAATGCAGACAACTTTTCGCGATCGGCTATGTGATTTTGGAGTTTCAATTGACAGCATATGCAAGACGATACCTGCAAGGTCGCATTCTTCTGCATTTTATCTTGCATTAAAAAACCTGAGAACATTTACGTCAGAACTCCTGAATATAGACGATCCAGCCTCGAATGAGGCGAGGGATGTACAAATGGCTGATAATTTACAATGGCTTTTAACCTTCAAGTACCCTAACGAAAAAGTTATTGTTTGGGCTGCTAATCGACACATTATGAAAAATTCGGAAATCTCTCCACGGCGACGGAAATGCATTTGATGTATTTCATTAACAAACTCAAACCACTGCTCGGCGACTTTTCCAAAACCGCCCTTAAAAACCTGTATCTGGCTAGCTATGAGGCCAAAGAGTTTGCCTGGACCACTTCATTGCCAGCAGCTTTCAGGCGCATTAATGGTTACGATATTTATAAATTCCTGCCTGCTGTTTACGATCAAAAATTGTTTGAAAAGAAAACAGCGGATGCATTTAATACAGACTTCTCAGAGACCTTTTCGGAGCTGATGATCCACAATCATTACAAAAAAGCCAAAGAGATTTCAAACAGATATGGTTTGAAGATTATATCAGAAGCCGGCGGGCCCGGACATATGCACCACATTCCGGTGGAAACCCTGAAAGCATTAGGCTCACTGGATGTACCGCGCGGCGAATTCTGGTACAAACGACCTTATTTTGACAAAGAAGGCATTGTGGATATGGTTTGGCTGGTGAAAGAAATTGCGGCGGCGGCTAACATTTACAAGCTGGGCATTGCCGAGGAAGAGGCATTTACAAGTTACCTGGATTGGCAGGAAGGTCCGGCTGATCTGAAAACCCATGCCGACCGTGCGTTTTCCGAAGGGATGAACCGGCTGGTTATTCATGGATTTACGCATAACCCGCAAGAAATGGGTTACCCCGGTATCGCCTACTTTGCCGGTACGCATTTCAATGACCGAAATCCCTGGTGGCCGAAGGTCAAACCGTTTACCGACTACCTGAGCCGCATTTCCTACATATTTCAAAATACGAAGTTTGCGGCCGATGTACTGTACTATTATGGCGACGACATTCCCAATCTTGTTCCACCTAAAAATTCCATTTTCAAACCAGGCAACGGGTTCGACTATGAAGTGATCAATACAGAGATTCTGCTCAAAAACCTGACTGTCAAAAATGGCGAGTGGGTGCTGCCGGGCGTAGGCCGATATAAGGTAGGGATAAACAGGATTTTTACCTGATCAGAAATGCGACGGATCAGTGGGTTTCGCGGCAATGCGCGTTTCGCCAGGAAAGCAAAGTGCCTGAGATCTGGGACCCGGTTAATGGGGAAGTGCATGCAGTGAGCGTGTTTGAGCAGCAGGGAAAACAAATGCATTTACCCCTTACCTTACCTCCATTCGGGACATATTTCGTCGTTTTTTCAGAAGGAAAGGCCAAGCCGCATTTCAACGGAATTGTCTCCAACAATGCGAACCCTCCACTATTAACTTACTCTGGCAACCAATTGACTTTCCTGGAAGCAGGGAATTATCAGTTAAAAACCGGTAAGACCGCAGTGAATGTAACCAATGCACCGGAGAAGCTGGAAATCAAAGGCGAATGGAATTTGACATTTCCTGAAAATTGGGGCGCGCCGGCCCAGGCTGTTTTTCCAAAACTCATTTCCTGGTCGGATGCGGAGCAAAATGGGATCAAGTATTTTTCCGGAACTGCGACTTATGCTAAGAAGTTCACATTCAGGATGCCGGAACAAAGAAAACGCATTTACCTGGATCTGGGCGAAGTAAGTGAAGTGGCGGAAGTGTGGCTGAACGACAAACCACTTGGCATTTCCTGGACATTACCGCATCGCTTTGATATAACAAACGTGGTAGTCAACGGTGAAAATAATTTGCGGATAGAAGTCGCAAATACCTGTTCAAACAGGTTGACCGGCGATGCGATTACCGGCGGGCATTTTACCAAAACCAACATTGTAAAAGCAAACAAAAACCTCACGCCCTGGGCAGAGGTTCCATTGAAAAAATCGGGCTTGCTCGGGCCCGTTACCATTGAATCCATTCAGACTGTTAAACCATGAGAAAGTTATTCGCATTGTTCCTTTTGAACTTACTGGTACCTGCCTCAGCCTATTCCCAGGTAGCCGGAGCCGGTAAGTACCTGGATAGCATCAGGCATGAACTGACTATTCAATGGCCCAAAAACAGGATGATTAACCTGGTATTTCACGGACACTCGGTACCGGCTGGTTACGGCGACCGGCACGAGGTGAATACACTGCAATCGTACCCGAATTTGATGCTGAAAAGTCTGAAAGAAAAGTATCCGTATGCAGTGATCAATGTGATCGTGACCGCGATCGGCGGTGAGAATTCGATTAAGGGACAAACGCGTTTTGACACCGATGTACTGGTTCACAAGCCCGATGTGCTTTTAATAGATTATGCATTAAACGACCGGTTTTCCAATCTGGCGAAAGTGAAGGAAGCCTGGGAAAAGATGATAAAGGCTGCATTGGACAAGAAGATCAAGGTCATTTTACTTACTCCTTCACCCGACCAGCGCATTGAAATCAATGATCCGGCCAATCCGCTTGAACCTTACATTGCCATGATCAAATCGCTTGCCGCACAATATAAAACCGGCCTGGCAGATCCAAATGTGAAGTTTAAAGAAGTGGCTGCGCAGGGACAATTGAAGGAAGTAATGGCATCTGTGAACCACCCGAACGAGGCCGGGCACATGCTCATAGTGAAGGAACTGCTCCCCTATTTCTGATCGGGATTTTCGTAGTCCGGGTTGGCGCTGATCGCGAATTTGTATTTATCACCGCGATAGTAGGAACGCTCAATTTCAACAATTTTCTCACCCCTGCAAATCACCGCACTGTCCAGAATGAACATCGGCGTGGAATGGTTCAGCTCAAAGTTGTTGGTTTCCGAATCCGGGTCCATAATCTCTACACCAAGCGTTTGTTTCACTTCCTCTATGCGCAGGCGGTAAGTGTCTTCATACACTTTGAAATAGGAAATCTCCGTCGGCATCCGGTTGATCTTCGGGCATAACCGGAGCGAAATGTATTTGATTTCGTCTTTAATGATCTCATCGTCAGCATACCGAAGCTGGTGGATCTTTAAAACCGGACCGTCAATAATAAAATGCTTCCCGCCGATCTGGGAGGAGATACCGTCTTCCAATACCGTTTTTTCAAGTACCAGGTTATGCGGTTCAAATCCTTCTGCAAGCAAACTTTCGTGAAAGCCGCGGCGGGTGGCGTAAATGGAGCCCAATGTGCGGATCAGGTGGTGGTCTACTGTCCGGTTAAGTACGAAAGTCCCTTTTCCTTTAATACGTTTTGCCCAGCCTTTGTTTTCGATTTCAAGCAGACTTTTACGAGCGGTTGTGTTGCTGACGTTGAAGTTCTTAATCAGCTCATTTTCAGAAGGAATCTTATCACCAGGCTGTAATTCCCCGGACTTGATCTTTTCTATTACCACATCGCTTATGCTTTGAAACTTGGGCCTCATGTTCAGGTTCATTCCACAGAAATGGTGTCAAATAAAAGCTAAAAATAAACAATTAACAGCTACTACGTTTGTAATTATCCTTTGAACTCAGTGCTACACGCACTTAAATCGTGTGAAGTAGCGGGGTTGGATTGTTATTGTCAATTCAGGATTAAAGAGGAGGCCCCGCTGGGCCTCCTCTTTATAGGATCTCACGCCCGGCAGGAAGCTCCACGGGAGCTCGGCATTTTTCCAGGTCCGCGTATTTCTATAAACAGCTGAAGGCAGTGGTGTAGGGAAAGTCAAGTGGAGGATAGAGATATGTTGTGTCCGGCAAGTACGGCCTCGGCGGGGCCTCCTTTTTATAGCCGATCAGGTTACATTGTCCCGGCAAGGACGGCCCCAGCGGGGCCTCCTGTTTATAGCCAATCGGGTTACATTGTTCCGGCAAGGACGGCCCCAGCGGGGCCTCCTGTTTATAGCCAAGTAACCAGGTTTCTTACATTGTTTCTGGCCCCAGCGGGGCCTCCTGTTTATAGCGGACGTTTTCGGAGGATTTTTCGTCTGACAGGAAGCTCCTCCGGAGCTCGGTATCGTGCGTACAACTTGTCATCTATAAACAGGAGGCCGCTCTGCGGCCAGCATCTGCGAACAATCAATTAGCGCATTACCACCCCTCTCATCCCCCATTCCACGGCGGCTCATTCCCCGTTCCACGGCGGCTCATTCACTAATTCATTCATTCACTAATTCATTCATTCAATCATTCAGTCATTCAAAATCGAATTCTACTTCCAAGCCGGATTTTGCTCCAACTGCGGATTTGCATTGATCTCGTCTTGTGGAATCGGGAAGTATTTGTTTTTGGGCTGAACCGGGCGTGAAGGATAAACCGTGTTTACCGTTTTGGATACATTGAGAAACTTGTCTGTTCTCGTCAGGTCATACCAGCGGTCACCTTCTGCGAATAATTCCCATGATCTCTCCTGGATCACGGCGTCGATAAAAGCATCTTTGGTCAATCCTTTTGCAAGGTCGGCCAGGCCGGCTCTTGTGCGGACTGCATTGATGAATTCATAAGCCTTCGCAGAAGGTCCGTTCAGACGGGCTTCTGCTTCTGCGGCAATGAGGTAAATATCCGCCATTCTCAGGATAGGTATGTTCGGGATCAAACCTGTGCTGGAAACAGGGTCCTGGTATTTCTTGATCAGAACAGCATCCGTAGAAATGGGTGTAATGCTTCTCTGAGGCACCCATTTGCCGGATTTATCAATAAATGTGGTGTCCAGTAACTGTCTGCGCTTGTCCTTCGGATCGAATGAATTGAAAAACGACATATAGGCGAACATGGAACCGTAAGAGGTTTTCGCATATTCCACTCCCGCACTGCCGACCGGGCCAGCCAAGCTGGTAAGCTGGTGGCCATTGCCTGGCGTAATAGGATCCGCTTCATAAGCCCAGATGTTTTCCCGCCGCGCTTCATCTTCTTTCAGGTAACTGAAAACATCCATTACATTCGGCAGCAAAGCATATTTGCCTGACTTGATCACAGCCTCTGCTTTTTCCAGCGCCTTGGCCCAGTCCTGGTTGTACAATGCAGCTTTGGCATAAAGCGCATCTACGGCTTCTTTGGAAGGGCGCCCTTTTTCGTTGGCAGGGTAGGAGGCAAGCCCGGCTTGTCCGGCCTGGTCGAGATCGCTGTAAATCTGTTTGTAAACGTCCGCAGCAGCACTTTTTGGCGCATAGGCCTCTGTTTCCGTTACGCTGGGTTCGGTTTTTACCACTACATCCCCAAAATTTTTGGTAAGTGTCCAGAAGTAGAAAGCGCGCAGGAAGTAAGCTTCTCCCAAAATCTGTTTCTTCCGCGTTTCGTCCATTGTTGCGTCCGGAACTTTGGTAATGATCCAGTTGGCTCTTTCTATCCCGCTGTATGATGATATCCAGAGCTGCTGAGGCGATTCATTGGTGCGACCTGCACTCTTCTGAACCGTGTAAGTAGGCTCTACGGTGAATAGTGTCAGGGAATTGCGGCCCACAACTCCACGTGGATAAATCTGGTCGGCGCTGAAATCAGGTACCATCGTGGCTGCGGGACCGCCGTAAAGACCGCCAAGCGCATCATAAACGGACAGCAGACCTTTTTCAGAATCGGAAGCCGTTTTGTAAAAGGATTCGACAAAAATTGAAGAGTACACTTCTTCCTCTAACTGGCAGGAGCCGGTTCCTAATGCGAGCGCAACGAGGGGAAGGATTTTCTTGAATGCTATTTTAGAAAGTTTCATAATGTAAGGGTTTAGGGCTTAAAAAGTAAGCTGAATGCCTCCCAGGAATGATTTCGACTGTGGATAGACCAGGTTGTCAATTCCGATAGTTGTGTTGGAATTGGCATAAGTGTTTACTTCCGGATCGAAGCCGCTGTATTTTGTGAATGTGAACAGGTTATTACCGCTCACATAAATCCTCACTCTGCTGATTCCCTTGATCGCAGGCAGGGTATAGCCCAGCATCAGATTTTTGAAACGCAGGTACGAACCATCCTCAACCGCGTAGGAAGAAATTGGCAACCGGCCCGCAACCGCAGGACTTACGTACTGGTTACTCGGATTTTGTGGAGTCCACCGATTTTCAACTCCCTGGAAAAGATTGCGCTGGCCCAGCGGGTTTTCGAATGAAAGCCGGCTCACATTATAAATGTCATTTCCTTCTGTACCCGAGAAGAATGCACTCAGGTCAAAGTTTTTGAAGGTAACATTTGTAGAGAAGCCGTAGATGAACTTAGGATTTGGATTGCCCGTGATGATCTGATCTGCGGAATTGATGGCACCGTCGTTGTTGAGGTCTTTGACTTTGTGTCCACCCAATCTGCCGTCGTAACCAGGGATAATCGCTTCACCGGTTTGGTTAATGCCGTCGAAAACATAAGTTTTAAACACACCCAGCGGCTGTCCCACTTTGAGGACGGTATAATTCGTGATGAATCTTTCATCGGTAGTTCCACCGTCCAGATCGAGTACTTTGTTGCGGTTAATGGTCAGGTTTCCATTGATACTCCATTTCACCGGACCATTCAGCAGATTTGCATTTGCGGCGATTTCAAGTCCTTTGTTTTCGAGAGAACCATAATTTCCGGTGATGCTGCTGTAACCCGATGATAGCGGCAGTGTTTTGATATAAAGCAGGTCTTCGGTTTTCTTGATATAATAATCTAGAATCAGAGAAAAGCGGTTATTGAGCAGACTTGCATCAATACCGATGTTCGTTTGTGTCGACTTCTCCCAGCGCAGATCCGGGTTTGAAATGCCGGAAGGGCGAATGGCAGTAAAGTAAGTGTGGTTGATATTGTAGCCGCCACCAGACTCTACAGTTGCAAGTGACTGATAAGGATCAATGCCGCCTGCATTTCCCGTAATACCATAGCTACCGCGTAATTTCAGGTCCGAAAGCCAGGTCGCATCTTTCATGAAAGGCTCTTCAATAATGCGCCAAGCAGCTGACACCGCGGGAAAAAATCCGTATTTGTGATTGGCCCCGAACTTGCTTGAACCATCCACACGCGCAGTAACGTCAACAAAATACCGGTCTTTAAAACCATAGTTAACCCTGCCCATGTAAGAATCGAGCCGCTGCATGTTGCGCGAACTCGATATGGTCCTGTTTAATGCGAGTTGAAGCGCTTCATTCCTGGTAGCATCGTTAGGAAAGCCGGTTGCATTAATTTGGTTGTTGTTATATTTCTCAACCTGCGTGGCAAACAAACCTGTGAATTTCAAACTGTGGTTAACACCGATTTTGGTGCCGTAGGAAAGCACACTTTCGTGAAGAAGTCCCAGCATGTTGGAATTGAACTTGGCGGCAGTTCCGGAATTATCATTGCGGTCTTTCGCAGCGATAATTGAAATAGGCAGGTAAGTATCATTAATCCTCGAATCAACATCTGCATTGAAAGACGCGCGGTAGCTCAATCCGGGAAGGATCATGTATTCTCCGTAAATGTTGATCAATGCCCTTTTAATATTGCGCTTCCGCAAAATGGACGTGTAGTTCAATGGATTGATTACTTCACGGTACTGTCCATTGCCTTGTTCGGCAAAGGGGAATATAGAACCGTCTGCTTTATAGGGTTGCAAAGTTGGTGGCGCACCCACAGCAGCTCCGAGCACTGTTCCGGTTACCACACCTGCGTCGCCGACGGTTGTACTGCCGGCTTCGATACCGTTATTATTTGAAAAACTTCCCATCACGCTGGTACCCACGCGCAGTTTCTTGCTTACGCTGTGGTCCACATTGAGGCGGTAGGTGAAACGTTTGAAATCCGAATTAATGATCACACCATCCTGATCGAAGTAGTTGGCTGAAAGCGACAGTTGTGTTTTCTCGGAGCCACCACTGATTGTAAGCTGATGATTCTGGATAGGCGCTTTTTGGAAAATAAGATCCTGCCAGTCTACTCCCTCTCCCAGGCTTGCTGGATCAGGATAAGCATTGTTTTTAAATGTTTCATTTTCAAGCTGGGCGAATTCTGCTGCATTCAGAACATCCAGCTTTTTGGTTACCTGCTGCACGCCGTAGTAGCTTTCGATCGATACATTGGTTTTGCCTGCCTTTCCGCGCTTGGTCGTAATAAGGATAACCCCATTCGCAGCGCGCGCTCCGTAAATAGCGGACGCAGACGCATCTTTCAATACCTCAACAGACTCAATATCATTAGGATTAATGGTAGAGAGCGGACTCACGTCATTGATCCCGCCACTGTTCGAGATCTGAATTCCGTCGATTACATATAGTGGCTCAGCATTTCCATTGATCGAGTTTGTTCCCCGGATCCTCACGCTGATGTTACCTCCGGGAGAGCCGGAGTTTTGGTTGATCTGCACGCCAGAAACGCGGGACTGAAGTCCCTGCGCCACGTTTGTAATTGGCAGCTGCGTGAGTTCATCCGATTTTACAGAAGCAATGGATCCGGTAGTCTCCACTTTCCGCTGCGTTCCGTAGCCCACCACGACTACTTCTTCGAGTGCTTTCGCGTCTACTTTCAGCGTTACATCTACGGCAGAGCGGTTGTTAATGGAAACTTCCTCTTTCAGGTAACCAACGAAGGAGAAAACCAGCGTGGCATTTGCAGGCGCTTCAATGGCATAAGAGCCATCTACGTTCGTAAGGGTTCCTGTTTGTGTACCTTTAACAGTTACACTGGCGCCGGGAACACCTTCTCCTTTTTCATCAATTACTTTTCCGGCAACATTGCCAGACTGGGCCAAAGTGGTCTGTGCAAGGCTCAGCGACAAGCATAAGAGCCCAAGCAAAATGCGTATTTTTTTCTGCATATTAAAGAATATAGGGTTAGAGTGGATAACGGAATAATTCAATTTGAAAAAGATTTTTCGCGGATTTAAGCATTGATCAGGCAGACCAATCAGGCGGCAATCCGGTGAGATTTGAGCCTTTTTAACTGAAATTAGCCCGAAGAAGAGCCGGAATCAAGGTGGTTTAAACCTTATCTAATCTCAAAATTGCTCAAAAACTATCGGGAACGTTTGCGAATACGTTACCGATATATGGTTTTATATATGATTAATATAATATTTCTTTATTTTTGAGATTGGATTTGTGAAACGGGAGGAATGCGGGCATTTAGTACATCTTTATTTAAATAGTACAATCGGAATGATCAAATGTGTGAAGTGCGGGCAGGTAGAAGGAATTATGAAGGCGGGGTATGTCAGGGGCAAGCAGCGGTTCCTTTGCAAGCCGTGCAACTACTATTTTACAATCCAGGAAAAAGACGTTTCGGTGGCAATTCAGCAGAGACGGAAACGGCATCAAACAACAATCATTGATATCGCCAAAACGCTGGGAGTTTCAAATTCCACGGTGTCACGCGCATTGCACGGCCATGCCGATATCAGTCCGGATACCCGGCAGGCGGTACTCGATACGGCCGCACTCCTGGACTACCAGCCAAACCAGCTTGCCTATAACCTCGTAAAAAGCCGCACGAATACGATCGGGATGATCGTGCCGGAATTTCATAATCCGTTTTTCCCCAATGTGATCATTGGCGCGCACGAGGTACTGACCAAGGCAGGGTATAATTTGACGATCATGCAGAGCAATGAATCCTACCAGGTAGAGATTTCCAACACGAGGGCAATGCTGGCGAACAGGGTAGATGGATTACTGATATCACTGACCCAGGAGACGAACAATTTTGATCATTTGAATGTGTTTGAAAAAAGGGGCATTCCGCTGATCCTTTTCAACCGCGTTTGCGAGCAGATTGACGTTCCGAAGGTGGTGGTGAATGATTTTGAATCTGCTTTTATGGCGGTGGAGCATTTAATCCTGAATGGTTACGAACGCATAGCGCACCTTGGCGGGCCGTTGACTTTACTTGTCAGCCAGGAGCGACTGAGAGGATACAAAGCGGCCATGCAAAAACACGGGAAAACCATTGAAGACCATATGGTAATCCAGGGAATGCTGACCCAGCAAAAAGCGCGGATTTACGGACAGTACCTGCTCGACCTGGCTGAGCGGCCGGATGCGATTTTCGCTGTGAATGATTCGGCAGCCATTGAAATTATGCTGATTGCCAAAGAAAAGGGGATTGCTATTCCTGATGAATTGGGTGTGGTTGGTTTCAGCGATAATCCGGAATCGGCTTACATCGGGCCTGGATTAACCACAATCCGGCAGCCAACTATTGAAATGGGGCAGACTACGGCAGCGTGGATCTTGCAGCTGGTTGACGCGGAGAATCTCAATTTGCACGAGCGCAAAGTGTTGAATACCGAGCTGATTGTGAGGGGTTCGTCGATGCGGAAGAGTTAATGGATCTTTTTAAATTTGTCCTGGTTCCTCAATTCATTTATAGAACCTTAACGAATTAAGTTTAATGCCACGAAGGCACGAATTAACACGAAAGTATTCGTGCCTTTTTCGTGCCTTCGTGGCAACTAAAATGAAGTTAAGGATTCTGCTTCAAGACATTAGCCCCCATGATATCGATCTGAGCCTGTGGGATCGGGAAGTACTCGCTTTTTCCTTTTACGAAAGTAGCGCCCGACAGGTAAGAACGTTTCTTACTTTCTTTCGCCAGATAAGCATTTAAAACCGAATCAGCAACTCCCCAACGAACCAGGTCGAAGTGGCGGTGGCCTTCCATGGCGAGCTCCACGCGACGCTCAAAACGAACTGCTTTTCTTGCATAATCCTGCGTTGCAAACGCCGGGTAAGCCTTCACAAGATAGTTAGCCGCAGGCTTTCCGCTCGCATCCATTACCACTACATTGGCTGCGCGTGTTCTTACCTGATTAACCAGTTTCAATGCAGTAGCCAAATCGTTTTCTTCCACTGCAACCTCTGCACGCATCAAAAGAATGTCGGCAAAACGGATCGCGCGATAGTTGTTCGCATTGGCACGTGGAGATTCAGCGCCTGCATTTTCGCCGCTGTAAGCAAAGAACTTCTTGAACGTATAAGGTCCGCCGAAAGCCTGGTCGCGGATCCAGTTTCTGCCCGGGTGTGTGCCCCAGTTCAGGAACGGAAGTCCTCTGCGGCCCACAGTCCAGTCAAGTCTTGGATCAAGTGTTCCTTCGTAAGGTGTAAACGGATCACTTGAAGCGAGTCCCTCGTCGTTTTTCACGTCCACATCATTGAAAGTATCCAGCAAAGGCAAACCAGCTGCATCTGTTTTGAATGCATTCACAAGGTTTTGAGAAGGCTGGTAAAATCCGCAGCAGCCGCCTGGCGCCGAGCCGTAAGGGAAGTTATAGTTATCTCCCCAGCTACCATTCTGGCCGCTTCCGCCATCTCCCACTGACATTTGTACCTCGAAAACAGACTCGCTGTTGTTCTCGGTCGCAATGCGGAAGTTGTCGTGAAAGCTATTCACCAATGCAAAAGGTCCATTGGTGATGATATCATCCAAAAGTGGCTTTGCAGCTTTATAATCCTGCTGGTACATGTGCACTTTGGCCAATGCAGCCTTGGCAGTCCACTTGCTTACGCGGCCCACCTGCGCTTTGGTTGCCGATACATTATCAACCGCAAACTGGAAATCAGCCTCGATCATCGGCCAGATATCCGCCGTATTTGGCAGGTTTACAAAATCAGTTACAGTTTCGTCCACATAAGGAACCATGTTCCAAAGCTTTTTAGCTTCGAAATGGTACCAGGCGCGCAGAAAGCGGGCTTCTCCCATTGCCTGTGTCTTTTCAGCATCAGTCATATCCGTAGCCAGGCCGATCAGCTTGATGGTGTTATTGGAACGGGAAACACCGTCGTATACCGCGATCCATTTGTCGTTATATGCGCCAATATCCGCCTGCGGAATGTAACGCTCAATGGTCGTGATCTGCGCCTGGTCACCTACGTCTGAACCTTTGTATGCATCGTCCGACGCGATAGAACCGTAAATCCAGTTACTTACCGAGGAAGTATTAACCGGTCCCGAGCCAACGCCGTCGAGCAAGCTGTACGCCCCGATCAATACCGCATTTACACCCGCTTTATTTGAAAGTGATTGTTCATTTCCAACACCAAGTGGTGTCGTTTCCAGAAACTCTTTGCCGCAGGAAGTCAGCATTCCTACGCAGACCATTGCAGTTAATATGCTCTTTTTCATATCTATTAGCTTATTATTCACAGATAAAAAATTTTGTCCCTGTTATTAGAATCCGAAGTTGATTCCGATCTGGTACATTTTGGAATTAGGATAGTTACCCTGATCCACACCCAGCACGGTACTTCCCGGAGTTGAGCCTACCGAAGTTACCTCAGGATCAATACCGCTGTATTTGGTGATCGTGAAAAGGTTCTGGCCTTGCACGTAAACTCGTGCACTCTCAAATCCTATTTTCGACAAAATGCCGCTCGGAAGCGTATAGCCCAGTGTCAGGTTTTTCATACGGAAATATGAACCGTCCTCGATAAAGTAGCTCGAAGGCTGCTGGCTGCGGCTGTCGTTTGCGTCCAGAATAGGAAGTACTGCATCCGGATTTTCAGGTGTCCATGAATCGTTCAGCATGCGCAGACTTCTGTTACCAGCCTGGTTGTTGAAGTCAACCCAACGTTTTACCATATTGATAATCCCGTTTCCTTTTACGCCCTGGAAGAATGCCGACAGGTCAAAGTTTTTATAACCCACATTCAGGTTGATACCGTAAGTGAAGTCAGGGTGGGGGTTACCCAGGAACACGCGGTCGTTGTCTGTAATGGTACCGTCGCCGTCCGTATCGTGGTATTTGTATTTACCAACAGCTGCGTAGCCAGGGTATTTAGGTCCCTTGTCCACTTCTCCCTGATTTTGGTAGATACCGTCGATCTGCAAACCGTAGAATGAATAAAGCGGCATGCCGGCTACCGAGCGCGTCCAGGTGTAGCTGCGGATTGCAGGGCCAAGAAGTACTGCCGAGGAGCTGTTGTTCAGCTTTTTCACTTCGTTTTTGTAAGTAGAAAAGTTAACTCCTACCGAGTAAGTCAGGTCACCGTTCAATGCTTTGTTGTTGAAGTCCAGAGCAAGGTCGATTCCTTTGTTGTTCATTTCACCCACATTCACAAAAGGGATCGTGGCTACACCCTGCGTTGCGGGAAGTGCTACCTGGTAAAGCATATCCGAAGTAGTACGGTTATACAAATCGAGGTTGAAGTTGAACATGCCTTTCAGGAAAGTCGCGTCCAGACCGATGTTGGTTTGTGTCGTAGTTTCCCATTTTGCATCAGGGTTACCGAAAGCTTCTGTGTCAAAACCAGGTTCAACTGCATTGTTTCCGCCGCCGATCGCGTAAGAAGACAAGCTCAGGCTTGAACGGTAGGTGCTGAAACCATTATAGTTACCAATTTCCTGGTTACCCGTTTGTCCCCAGCCTCCTCTTAATTTCAGATCATCCAGCCAGGTAAGTGGTTTCAGGAAGCTCTCTTCCGACAATCTCCAACCCACACTGAACGCAGGGAATGTTCCGTAACGGTTGTTTTGACCAAAACGGGAAGAACCGTCGCGGCGCACTGTCGCTTCCATTAAGTAGCGGTATTTCAATGCATAGTTAACCTTTCCGAAAATCGAGAAGAGTGCCCATTCGTAACCTCCGCCACCATTGTTGATACCTGCTGTACCCGAGCTCAGGAACATGTACTGCGGATCTTCAGAGAAGAAAGTAGTACGTGTCGCATTGAAGTTGCGGCCTGTTCCTTTAATTGCTTCGGTACCCAGCAAAACGCCCAGCTTGTGGTTTGCGCCGATATTTTTGTTGTAGTTCAAAGTATTTGACCACGTCCAGTTGATGTCGTAAGCATTCTCATTTGACAACGCGTTTGCCGCTTCGATCTCTGCTTCTTCAAGGTCCATTAAAGTGTAACCAACCCGGTTGAATGCATTCAGGTCAATACCGATGCTCGACTTGGCGGTCAGGTCTTTCAGGATATCAATCTCCATATAAGCATTACCGAATGCGCGGAAATTGTTGGTCTGGTTGTTTCTCGTTCTCCACAGCTGTGCTACCGGGTTGGTGGCAGGACCAAGTCCGGCCGCTCTCGTTGCAGCAAAATTGCCGTTGATATCATACACAGGAATAATCGACGGAATGCGGTATCCATTTCCGATCGGGTTACCGTCCTGGTTGTTCAGCGTACTGGCAGTTCCGTTGTTGGCATAATAACCTTTGTTTTCGGTATAACTTACTTCCAGGTTTTCACCTACGCGAATACGCTTTTTGAAAGAAAACTCTGTATTCGAACGCAGCGAGTAACGGTTGAAAGAAGTGTGGATCAACACCCCGTCCTGCTTGAAGTAGTTAAGCGCGATCGCGTAACGACCGGTTTCTGTACCACCTGTTGCGCCGATGTTGTACTCTTGAATAGCAGCAGGGCGAAGGATCTCCTTGTGCCAGTCGGTACCTTCCTTGTTGGCTTCTACGATCTGGTAAAAACCATTTCGGTTGTAGTTGTAAAGTGAAGGATTAACGCGCGGGTCGCTTGCTGAAAGACCGAAGCTTGATCCCGCCAGAATGTAATCCGGCACTACTGCATTCGGGCCATTTCCGTACTGTTGATGCGAAGGATTTCCATTTGTCAAAAGACCTGCATTGCGGCGCTGCGTCCAGAGCAGGTCACCAAATTGCTGCGGATCTTTGATCAGGTCCAGGTCCACTTTGCCTGTTTGCAAACCGGCGCGTGAGTTGAATGTAAATCTGG
>NZ_JBHYGF010000585.1:18062-20316 GCF_051859145.1 Dyadobacter sp. | reverse complement strand
TTTAAAAGCTGAAATGATTGCTTTTATTTCCCTTTTTCTGATGAATTAGGAGGTTAGGGTCGCTTTCATCCCTTCATTATTGTCTCCATTCTCATTTTCCGATAATTTTTTTGAAAATGCGTGCCCCCTGCGCCTTTTTCTGCGGACATGTATTCTGAAAGCCGGAACTTAACCGGAGCAGTATCATTATTTTGTTCTGATGGAAAAAGAGCCAGAAGACCGGGACACACCGGATTTCAGACAAACCCAGCGATTTGATTATTTAATGGCCCGCTATCTTGCCCGGGAGGCTTCCGGGGCGGAAAAGGAGGAGCTGCGCTGGCTGGCTGAAAACGGTTTCGGGAAACAATTTCAAAATTGGATAGACGAGCAGTACACCCTGGATACCGGCATGGAATCCATTCCGGACCAGGTACAGGCAGAAATGCTCGATAATATTCTTGGCGCAGCTCCGGCCAAACCTAAATCATTTCAATTTCGATGGAGCTGGGCAGCGGCGGCTATCCTCCTGCTGGGCCCGGTTTGGTGGTTTACATACCGGAATGCGCCTGTCGCCGGGAAAATTGCCCGGACAGAAGTCCATTCGGAGAATTCTGATCAACTGAATTTTAAAGGAAAACAATACCTGAACCTTCCTGATGGCAGCACTGTGCTCATGAACGAAGGCAGTGAGCTCAGCTACTCTCCTGGTATGTTTGCCAAGGGAATTCGTACAGTTAACTTAAAAGGTGAGGCTTACTTTGATGTAGCGCATAATCCCAAAAGCGTTTTCCAGGTGAGGGCAGGGGAGATCCTGACGCGCGTTCTGGGGACCGCATTCAATGTACGCGCCCTGCCGGGGGAAGTGAAGGTGACAGTTACCCGGGGGCTTGTGGAAGTAGGTGGAAATGACGGTGTTTTTACAAAGTTGAAACCTGACGAGCAGGTTACTGTTGATGTAAAAAGGGATCAATTTAAAATGACGCGCATTGACGCAGAGCACGAACTGGCCTGGCGGAATAACTTCCTGGTTTTTGACAACATAAAGCTTGAAGAAGCCCGCGAGCTGATCGAGGATCACTATGGGACTGAGCTTACATTTACCGAGCCCGAAATCCTAAAATGCCGCATTACCGCTTCCTTCCTGAATGCAGAAGATTTGCCTACCGTCCTCAAAGTACTATCGGCGATGACGGGTGCTACTTATTCGATTGATGGAAAAAAGGCAACCCTGACAGGAGGTTCCTGCACGTAATCCTTACAAAACCAGCTTAACCAACTATATCATGATAATTCAACACCTCCTCCGGCCACATCCCGACGACAGCTAGACGGCGCAACCGTATATGGAGTAAAAAACAAAGCCCCCCGACGGCCACCGGAAGGCTTCAATACCGTAGCAAATGGATGTTACGGCTCCGTTTTTAACATTTTGGAATCACTAAAAACGTCTGGTAAATGTATAAAAATTTTATCAACCGGGGAAGGCATGCCCTTTCTGCCCTACAACCCGCCATTAAGCCGATCATGCGAATAGGGTTGCTCTATCTCATTATAACAATTACCTGTGCACAGCTGCTGCTGGCGAATTCGTCAGGTGCACAGTCGCTGGCTGAAATTCAGGTTTCCGTCGAGCTCAGGAACGAAGAAGTCAGGAACCTTCTCAAACAAATAGAGAAGCAGACTGCATTGCGCTTCGCCTACATGGAAAACCAGCTGAGCCGCAAGGAGAAGTTTAACCTTCCAAAAGGCCGGTACAGGGTTTCGGAGGCACTGAACGTCACACTCCCCGCCTTGAACCTGACCTATATGAATACGGGAAACGGCGTATATATCATGCGAAAGCAGCCTGATCAGAAAGACGGAAGATCTTCGCAGGCAGGCGCGAGTGAATACACCGGAGCGGCGCTTGCCGCGCCTGTTCAACTGACTGTAAAAGGGAAAGTTGCCGATGAAAAAGGGGAGGGGCTGCCGGGTGTCAACATCATTTTAAAAGGTACCCAGCAGGGACAGATCAGCGATGTCGATGGCCGGTTTTCCATTGAAGTCCCTGATGAGAATGCCGTGCTGGTGTTTTCTTTCGTAGGTTACGTTCCGCAGGAAGTGGCGGTTGGTAAAAAGACGGAGGTCGAGGTACTGTTGAAAGTAGACCAGAAAGCGCTCGACGAAGTTGTGGTGGTAGGGTACGGCACTCAGCAACGCAGGAATATCTCTGGCTCCATCGCTACGGCACCGACTGAGCTGGTAGCCAACCGACCGGTGATGAATGTGGGCC
>NZ_JBHYGF010000585.1:0-18052 GCF_051859145.1 Dyadobacter sp. | reverse complement strand
CGTTGCCAATCTATCTGTGAATGTAGGGAATGGCCGGGCAGACACTTCGCCGAGCTACAACATCCGTGGCCAGAATTCGATCAACGGTACCGACGGTCCGATGGTGGTTATTGACGGCATCATTATGGACGCCGCTGCTTTGAACAACCTCAATCCCCAGGATATTGAAAATGTAAGTGTGCTGAAAGATGCAGCTTCGGCGGCTATTTATGGTTCGCGTGCGGCTTTCGGGGTGATTTTGGTTAAAACCAAATCGGGGCGGACTGAAAAACCGCAGATCAGCTACAACAACAACTTTGTGATCAAGCAGCCGACTTACCGGCCGCAGATCGTGGAAGACCCGTATACTAACTTTTGGTACTCCAATCAAATGGGCGCTTTTCAGTTCGGCGCGCACGTGCTGGAATATGCCCAGCGGCTGCAAAACGACCCGAGCCTGCCAAAATTTATGGAGTTCGGTGGTTCCTGGACTTATTTTGAAAGTACAAACTGGTATGATCAGATTTTCAGAAAACAAGCATTTTCAACACAGCACGGGATTGAGATCTCCGGTAAAACAGATCGCGTTAATTATCTGTTGTCGGGAAATTTCCAGCATGAAGATGGTCTGCTGAAACCTGTTGCCGAAGATTTCAACCGCTATAATATCCGCAGCAAGCTGGATTTCAGGGTGACCGACTGGTGGACGATCGGGAACAACACCAGCTTTATGCGTAACAGCTACGCCCGCCCCAGCGCATTCAGCGACTCATTTTTATTTTACTCCCAAACAATGGGATCTTACGAGGCAGTGCGCAATCCGGAAGGCGGCTGGTCGTCGGCGGGTGTTCAAAATGATCGACGGTGGCCAGGCAGAAACCACGAACAATCTCTTTCAATCCTCGCTCAACACGAAGGTATCTTTACTGAAAGATGTGCTGGATTTGCAGGGCAATTTTGCCTATACCAATAATCTGACGCTGAATCAGTGGGGTAATTTTTCTGTCCCCTATAAACGCGGTCCGAGCCTGCCCTTCATTTCGGGAGGTAACAATGCAGCTGCGAGAGGCACCACACCCCGCACCCAGATCTACATGGACGCCTATGCGAATTTTACCAAAACATTTGCGCAGAAGCATTTCGTGAACATCATGGCGGGTTACAGCCAGGAATCGTACCGAAATCAGTATCTGTACTACGACCGGGTGGGGCTTGTGACACCTACTTTCCCAACGCCGCAGCTCGCAACAGGTACCATATCCTTGCAGGAGAGCGTCACCAAGTGGGCAATGCGAAGCGGATTTGCGAGGCTGAACTACATTTTTGACAATAAATACATTGTGGAAATGAATGGCCGCTATGATGGATCTTCCCGCTTCCCGAAAGGCAAACGCTTTGTTTTTAATCCCTCGGCTTCGGTGGCTTGGGTACTCTCCAACGAATCATTTATGGAATTCCTGACTCCGGTAGCAAGTCACCTGAAAGTGCGGGCATCTTACGGACAGCTTGCGAACCAGGCCAGCAGTGTGTTCGGGTATATGCCTACCATGGGTTTTTCAAGATTGAATGCCATGCTGGACGGTATACGCCCAATGACCGTTGCAGCTCCTGGACTAGTGGCGGGCGACTACACCTGGGAACGCGTGATCACGCGTAACCTCGGGCTCGATATGAACTTCCTGCGCGACAGGCTGTCCTTCTCGGGTGACCTTTACATCAGAGACACAAAGGATATGCTCACCAAGGCCAAAACCTATCCCGGTACACTCGGCGCGGCTGCTCCCAATGTCAATGCGGCCGACCTGCAAACCAGAGGATGGGAAGTTAACCTGGGCTGGCGCGACGGGTTTAAGCTTGGTAAAGATGATTTCAGATACAATTTCAACCTTATCCTTTCGGATAACCGCGCCAGGATCACCCGGTACGACAATGCGACCGGCACGCTGGACGACCATTATGTAGGAAAGCGGTTGGGCGAAATCTGGGGATTGACCACTTTGGGCTACTTTGGCAGCAATGACGAAGTGAAGTCCCACGCAGATCAGTCGCAGGTATCTTCCAATGCGTATCCGCTCGAAGCGGGTGACCTCAAATTCGCTGACCTTAACGGGGATGGAAAAGTAAATCGCGGACAATGGACACTCAATGACCACGGCGATTATTCAATCATCGGCAATAGCGAGCCGCGCTATGCATTTGGTTTGAACCTACGCGGCGAATGGAAAGGTTTTGATGTAGGCGCATTTTCCAGGGTGTGGGCAGACGTAATTTTTACCCAACTTACCGCAGCACTACGACGGATTACGAGTTTTACAGCTACTACGCTACGCAATGGACGCACCTCACCCCGCACATGCGTGATAACCACTGGACGCCTGAACGAACTGATACATTCTATCCCCGCCTCAAACCCGGCATTGCTGAGACACCCGGCAGGGAAATGGCCGTCGAGCAGACCCGCTACCTGCAGAACGCCGCATACGTGCGTTTGAAAAACCTCTCCATCGGATACACGCTTCCCGCGAATGCCGCCAGAGCGGTCCGTCTGAGTAGGGTACGCGTTTTTGCCAGCGGGGATAACCTGTTTACGTGGAGCAAGCTTCCTAAGTTTTACCAGGTTGATCCGGAACTTGCCGGACGTGCAAGCAATGGGGGCGGGATCGCCTATTCCCTGCAGCGCGTCTTCTCCTGCGGCCTGAATGTAACTTTCTAAATCTCAAAATGTCATGTGCATGCATGACTTCATTCTGTATCTGTTATGAAAACCAAGCTGTTTAAACATAGATCCCTGGTCCTGACGCTTCTGGCAACCATCCTGCTGGTCAGTTGCGACGATGCTTTTCTAGATGTGCGCCCCGAAACGGAGATCACTGCGGATGCATTCTTCGCTACACCTGCAGATCTTGAAATTTATTCCAATCAATTTTACACCTACCTGCCCGATCCAGTCAATGACCGGGGATCGGACAATGTAGTAGCTACAGCGATTGATAATGAGTATGCGTATATGGTGATGAGAGGCGTGGTCAATCCCGACAATGTGGGTCAATGGGCTGCACACTGGAACCGGTTGCGCACGATTAATTTTATGCTCGAAAGGGTCAATCAGACGACCGGAAATGCTGCCGATATCAATCATTTTGTCGGAATCGGACGTTTTTTTCGGGCTATGCATTACTACGATCTGGTAAGGCAATATTCTGATGTGCCCTGGTATGGACGTACATTAAAGACTACCGACAATGAACTGCTATTCAAATCCCAGGATCCCAGGGCGGTGGTAGTTGATTCGATTATGGCGGACCTGGCTTTTGCAGTGGAGCATATCAAGCCTTCTATTGATGGAAAAGTTTCTAAGACACGATTGACGAAGTACGCTGCATTAGCCGCGCAGAGCCGCATTGCACTTGAAGAAGGTACCACGCGAAAATACCGCAAGGAGCTGGGCCTGAACGATGGAAACCGTTTTCTGGAAGTTTCCCGTAATGCGGCGAAACAACTTATGGATACGGGCCTTTTCTCAATTTTTACTGTCAATGGAGCTGGCGAACGCAAACGGGCGTATGAAGCACTTTTCAACAGCGAAAGTCTGAGCGGTAATCCTGAAATGATCCTGATCCGGGAATACAACCTCGCCGAAGGTGTTACCAATACCAAAAAGGCGGTTTTTAATGAAAATACGGGTTTGTCGCGTGACTTAATGGAAGCGTATCTGGCAGTTCAGAATGGAAAAGCAGTGCCGTTCCAGCAGGTAGCCGGTTACCAGACCATGACCTACTGGCAGGTGTTCCAGAACAGGGATCCCCGCCTGAATCAGACATTCATGCAGCCGGGCTTTAAAATGCCGGGAAATCCCAAGATCGCCTACCCGAACTGGAACATAGGCGGATACCCGCAGGTGAAATCGTATCCGACAGATGCAGACCAGATTGACCTTGCGGGCGGACGCGGGCATACCGATAATCCTGTTTTCAGGCTGGCAGAGGTTTATCTCAACTACTGTGAAGCGAAAGCAGAACTGGGTGAGCTCACGCAGGCTGACCTCGACCTGGCGATCAAACCCTTGCGCGACCGGGTAGGAATGCCCGCACCAGTGCTGGCTGACTGGCTGGCAAATATCGATGCGCGCCTTGCCGGCAAGTACCCCAATGTTACTTCCGCGCAGCGCGGGGCTGTACTTGAACTGCGCCGTGAACGTCGCGTGGAACTTGCCTGCGAAGGCTTTCGCCTGAACGATCTGAAACGCTGGAAAGTAGCAAACCTTGCTGCTGAAACACCGGTGGGAATCTACATTGGCAAACTCGGGGCAGTAGACATCTCAGGCGACGGGGTACCGGAATTCTACATTTCAGAAGCTGGCGAAGGAATGGAGCAGGTACGTCAGCAATATCCGGGTGTTGAGATTTTTGAATATAAACTAAATGCGTCGCCTTTTGAGTTGACCGGTGGTGATAAAGGATTTATCAGGATCAAAGCACAGAACAACATATTTAGTTTTCCCGAAAAATACTACTACCGTCCTGTCAGCAATCAGGATATCCTAGTTAATCCAAATTTGAAACAACATCCCCTGTGGCAATAGTGGCTGATCAAATTCTTTCGGGGAAATAATCGGGAGTGAATGCATAAAAATGAAAAGAGTGCAGATGGTTGGTTTCAATCGTCTGCACTCTTTTGTTTTTCCGGCAATGGAAAAAATGCCGGATGATCTGCAAAAATGAAGCGGGTTAAGTAAATGAACCTGGTAATGGATCCGTTTTCCGGAGTTTGGCTACGTAATGCCCCGATTTCACTAAGCCGGGTGGCTCAGGACTGATGAACTTTGCATATCACAAAATTCAAAATCAATCCTACTATGAAACAGTCACAAACACCCATCATGAGCTTTGGTCCGGTTGTATTACCAGTTGCAGGCCGTCACGTGGACCTTGAAATGAAAGTTTCTGCTCCTGCGAGTGGAAACAACCTGCCGGTCATTCTTCTTTCGCATGGGCATGGTCCCTCCAACTTTCTGTCTTCTTACAGAGGGTATAGTCCGATGGTTGATTTTTTTGCAGCAAACGGGTTTGTCGTTATTCAACCTACACATCAAAATTCCAGAGCGCTTGGCCTTCCCGCATCTCTTCCCGAAGCACCCCTGTTTTGGAGTTCACGGGCATCGGATATGACATTTATCCTTGATCATTTAGACGAAATAATTGCCACAGTACCTGGGTTGAGCGGTAGAGTTGATAAGACAAAAGTCGCTGCCGTCGGCCACTCCATGGGCGGGCAGACTGTGGCTATGCTGGCCGGTATGGAAGTTACTGACCCCGCAACAGGTAAAATAGTGAATGCCGCAGAACCAAGATTGAAAGCACTGGTGCTGATTGGCGCATCAGGCGGACCGGAAGGCTTTAACGGAGTCAACAGACAGCATTATCCAGTGCTGGCCGCAGGCAATTTCAGCACCATGACTTTGCCAGCACTTGTTGTAAATGGCGATAAAGATATCAACCTCATGTTTTCGGATGTGGACAACTGGCGTGCAGACGCTTATTACCTAAGTCCCGGCCCAAAGGACCTGCTGACGGTATTTGGAGCCGAGCATATTTTCGGCGGCATTTCAGGGTATGATGCCCGGGAAACAAGTGATGAAAATCCGGAGCGTGTTGCCTTTGTATGTGAAAGCATTCTTGCCTATGTTCGGAGTACATTTGATCCGAGCGATGCAAGCTGGGAAGAAGCCAAAAGATCGCTTAACGGCGTACCGGGTGCATTAGGCAGCATTGAAAGTAAATATTAAAACAGGCATTATGAAGGATGACATATCTAGCCACAGATTCAATTCCTTATCAAGGCTGCATAAGGCGCTGGACATACCGGCGCCTATGCACCCACTGGTAAGTTTGATCAATAATGCGGCGGGGACGGTTCCGCTGGAAAGGCTTCCCAACCCCCACATTCTGGATTTCTACAAGATCTCCTATAAGATGAACTTCCAGGGGAAGTTTAGATACGGGCAGCATTACTATGATTTTGATGAGGGAGGAATGTTTTTTGTTTCGCCGAATCAGATCACGGGAGGTCACGAGCCACTAAGTGATCAATCGGGTTATACTTTACTTTTCCACCCGGATTTTCTTTTGGGTTACGAGCTCGCCAGGAAGATCAAAGCGTATGGGTTTTTCTCCTATTCCATTCATGAAGCGCTGCATTTATCGGAAAAAGAAAAAACCACGATCATTTCTGTTTTTGAAAGTATTGAAGAGGAATTAAAAGGCAGAATTGACAATTTCAGCCAGGACGTTGTGATATCTCAGATCGAATTGCTGCTGAATTATGCTAACCGTTTTTACAACCGGCAATTCATAACCCGAAAGGCAGTAAGCAACGATCTCCTGCAAAAGGTTGAGGCCATTTTACACGCCTACTTTCAGTCATCACCGTCAAAAATGCAGGGACTACCCACTGTCCAGTTTCTTTCTGAGCAGTTAAACGTGAGTGCGAGTTATCTAAGTGATATGTTGCGGTCAGTTACCGGACAAAACACACAACAGCACATCCATAACCATTTGATTGAAAAGGCAAAGGAACAATTGTCGACGAGCGATGCTTCGATAAGCGAAATAGCGTATGCATTAGGGTTTGAACATCCCCAGTCGTTTAGCAAACTTTTCAAGCTCAAAACCAGCGTGTCGCCATTGGATTTCAGGCGTTCCTTCAATTAAGCTTAGTTGGGTACAGTACACGTGCAAGCGCATTTGCTCCCAATTTAGCGTGTACTTACTTACTTTTTTGACGGAAATCCAGATTATGAAATGCAAAGATGCGCAGCACGTTATTGCTGTTAAACCTGTTGCCTGCGGGTAACTGCTGAAACTGATTCATATAGCCAACCTGAACATTCAACCCTTTGGTAAACTGGTAGCCCAGCCCGAAAAACAACCGGTTCTGATCGAAAACGTTGTATGTAATTTCTTTGCCGGCGTTGATATGAACCTCGTCATTGAAGGCGAAGAAAAGGGTGTTAGGTTCAATAAAGTCCCGGTTCAACGGCACCATCAGGTTAAGAAGGTAGCGGAAACGGAAATTGAAATTATATCCGTCCTGAAGCTGATCATTGGCTATTTTACGGTTAAAGCGTTCTTCAACTCTGATCCATTGCTGGGTCTGCAATCGTTTTTGTCTGCTCGTCCAAAGAACCTGTTGCCATAACCTGTTTTCAGGTCGCACGGTTTGAAGACCTGCTGCGGGGTAACTTCTCGCATACGCATAACCTACCGTAAAACGAAGGTGATCATTGGCATAATACGTAATACCCGGACGGATAATCTGGGTTGCCCATCGGTCCAGAAAGTCGGTGCGCCTTGCGTGGAGGTCAAGCCATATTCCCCATTTATCCGTAAGCCTGCTCTGGTTAAAATACCCGAGCCAAACCCCACTATGGGTGTTAACCTGCTTTTGCGCAGTTGCCGTGATGGAAAGAAGTAAAATGAGTGCTGGTAAAAATCTCTTGATCATTGTATAAGTATTTACAGATAGGTTTTGAGGCAATAGCCGGTTATGGCCGCTGCCAGGATGATGTAAGGTTCTTGTAACTTCTTGATGTAAATCAAACCGAGAATCGATGCCAGCGCAATAAGCGCTGAGGTGATGTCAACGATCGACCGTGAAGCAATGACGACGACAGAGCCTACCAATGCGCCAACAACTGCCGCAGTAATACCGTCAACAAATGCCTTGATGCTTTCATTCTTTGATATTTTCCTGAAATACGGGGCGGGCAGTACCGTAAATATAAAGCAAGGCAGGAACACGCCCAGCGCTGCCACGCTCGCACCTGCGAAACCAGAAACAAGAAAGCCAATGAACCCAACAGTGATGACCACCGGGCCAGGTGTGATCATCGCCACGGCAACCGAATCCAAAAACTGCTGCTCGTTAAGCCAGCCCATTTCTCCGACGACTCCGGCTTGTAAAAAGGGAATTATGGCCAGCCCGCTGCCAAACACAAATGCACCAGCCTCGGTAAAGAACAGACCGAGTTGCCAGAGTTTGCTGCCATCAAATTCCCAGAACCCGGTTGTAACCAACAGCACCACAGATAAGGATTTGGAGGGCTTTTTGATCCATTTTGGCGGGGCCTTGATGATCATGTAAGCCAGTCCGAGTATAATAAAAAGCCAAACTTCTTCCCGCTGGATTATTGCAGTAACCACTGCCATCACAATAAAAAACAGCCATAATAGCCAGCGGTCTTTCATTGCCGTAAATTCCAGTTTGCTGACCGATTTGATCGTGAGTTTGTAGCAACTTAGCGTGATGATACCAATTACTGCCGAGCCGACGCCATAGAATACAGATTGCATCCAGGCCAGTCCACCATATAGCTTGTAAGCCATTCCCAGCAGAACGACCATCACGAATGACGGGAGCACGAAAGCCAGGCCGGTAAGCGTAGCTCCCCAGATTCCATAATGTACGTAGCCAAGATAGATTCCCAGTTGTGCAGCCAGGGGCCCGGGGGCGAGTTGTGCAAGTGCCAAACCTTCGCGGTACTCTTCCTCGGAAATCCATTGACGGTTATCCACCAGATCACGGTGCATATAGCCGATCAATGCTACCGGTCCGCCAAACCCTAGTGTTCCAAGTTTAAGAAAATACCTGGTCAGATCGGTTAGGCTATACTGTGCTATTTTAGGAGGTGTCAAGGTTTCCATGTAAGCTTTCCGGTTAGTCCAGCTACAATCATAGATGTTGCCGTGGGGCATTCGCTTCCCGCGATAAGTGTCTGCTTTTCCATTTCCACAAATAATCTGGTTGATGGTGCAATACTATCAAACCCATTATTTAGAAAATAGAACAGAAATGACCCGTTTGTATGGAGTTTACTTTTTTGATAAAGATTTTCTAAAAAGTGACGGATTCTGACCGGTATGTTGCTTGAATATGCGGTTGAAATGGCTTTGGTCTGAAAAACCAGTCAGGTAAGCTATCTCGGCCAGACTGTTCGAGGTGTTGGTAAGCAGTTCAATCGCTTTCTCAATGCGGAGCTTTCTGATGTACTCGCCGAAGGACATATCACTGAAATATTTGGAGAACTCTCTAGAAACATAAGCGGGATTCATATCAAGCCCGGCTGCGACCTCTTTCAGACTTAAATTGAGATTGGTATCAATCTGGTCCTGAATAATCTCTTTCAGCTGTCTGGCCCATTCCGGAGCTTTACCTCGTTGAGATGTTTTCTGGCTGATGTAAGCATTGAACACTTCGAGTAACAGCTTTTCGGTGGGGTTTTGCGTGTGCCTTTGCTTCTGTAAGTGTTTGGCCCAGCTGTAAAGTGCGTCGTATATCAGCATTCCCTTTTCCAGCAGCTCGTAATCGTCCGTGAAGTTAAAACCGAGCCCGGCTGAGATCGCCCAAAGTCCCGAGCTCTGGGCAGCCAGTGAATGCATGTCCGTATCCGCGCCCCGCACGATCACCGCCATATCCCTGACGGCAGCATCTTCTATGTTGAATTTCTCAATAATGTAATCGAATGTGCAGCGGTCTTCATAATGCGTGAACTCTACACCGGGAATATCAAACGGCGTGGCGTCCAGCTCGGCAGCTTTCGTCAGTACGTCTTCAAAAGGCACATAGTAGAAAACTGCATCCGGATCAACGAAACGTCTGATTAGCCAGGGGCAGGCGATTCTGTCAATTTTGGGCCGCTCGCGGGTTATCCAGTTCATCCCATTTTACATGATTGATTCTCCGTCAAATATATAGCATCGGAGGTGAATGGTTTGTCAGGCTGCGTTAAGAGTGAAAGGAAAACAAGGGAGGAATTGCAACATTGGGACGATATGAAAAGAAAAAAGCCCCTCAACTTTCATTGAAGGGCTTTTGTACCCAGAGCCGGAGTACCATACTTTTTTGATTGCTTTTAACCAGTTTTAACCATCTATATATCAGTATATTTGAGTATTGCAGGGTTTTTGGTATGGGTATTGGCATTGAGTTTATCTACTTTTGATTTACATTTAGCCACCCTTTTGACCACCCTTTAACTACACTTAACTGGTTTTAATAGAGATGAAAGTAAGTTTTGAGCTTAGAAAGGAGAAAGTTAGTTCAAGTGGATTAATGCCCGTGCAGTTTGTTCTGCGGGCTGATAGCGTCCGAATCCGGCGTAATGTAGGTGTGTCGGTTCAAGAAAAATACTGGGACGGATCCAGGGTTAAACCGAACCTTAAAAAAGAACCAAGCAATAACTACCATCACATTAATGATGAATTGCAGAAAGTAGAGGAAAGGATAAACGATATCTTTTTCTTTTTCCGAGCAAACAAACTACCATTCTCAAAGGAGCTGTTCCTGAGTAAGTTCGACAGCGAGGTTGAAATTAAAGCAGTCACGATCGAGTTCTTCGAATGCTTTGGTGAGTTTATTGATGGTGGAAAGCTTACCAAAACCTACAATACCGTAAAAGCGCAAACCTCAGTAATGAATTTCTTGAAGCAGTTTGAAATGGATTTCGCATCGAAAATTTCGTTTGATTCCATCAATGACGTCTTTTTTGAAGAGCTGTCAAGATACGCTATTAAGGAGAGGAAAATAAAAAACAACTATTTCGCAAAAATAGTAGCGGTCATGAAAAGCATGCTCAGGTGGAGCATAAAGAAAGGCTACAACGAGAATCGGAAGTTTGAGGATTTTCGGGCTTCGGAACATGACGTAGACATTGTTTACCTAACTTTCGAGGAGCTGATGTGCTTGTACAATCACGATTTTGAAAATAATAGACTGGCACATGTGCGTGACTTTTACTGCATGGGATGTTTCACCGGATTGAGATTTTCAGACCTATCCAAGCTGCATTTAGCAAATATCAGTGATGAGCACATTGTGATATCTATTCAAAAAACAAAAACTCAAAATCACGCTATTAAGCTAAATAGATATGCCAAGGCGATCCTTGAGAAGTATAAAAACACTGTTTACGAGCCCTTGCCCACTATATCTTCTCAGAAATTCAATGACTATATTAAGGAATGTTGCGAGTTAGCCGGTATTATCCAACAATTTACTGCACACTGGTTTATTGGGGTGGAGAAGAAATCAATCACGCAGCCCAAATACAAATTTATTACCAGTCATACTGCCCGTAAGACTTTCATTACAAATTCTTTGCTTCTGGGTATGGAGCCGAAAGCGATCAAGAAGATTGCGAACATTAAGAGAGATGCGGTTCTTGATAAATATATGAAAGTCACAGAAGCATTTACTGATTCTCAAATGGACAACGCATGGAAATGACAAATTACATCGCGATAGGAATAGTAGTGACAGTGCTGACTTTTTTTGCACAAAAATATTTCACGTATTTGAGCAGAGGTGTTTTTGAGATTCAATCTCAAAAAATTATGAACTTTCTGTTTTTTCGTTCCTTTCGTTGGTTTCGTTACAGTTTTCCTGGATTTAACATTCTTGTTAATATTTATGTCATATATAGCCTCTTGAGTATCAGCGTAGACTGGATAACAATTTGTTTTTCTGCGGGTCTGTTTTGCTGTGCTTGTGTACTATCTTACAAATTACATTCAGTTATCAGTGCAGATAAGGACTTTTTTCTTTTTTATAAATATTCATCGAGTGTTAGATATTATAATTCGCTCAATGAAGCTGAGCGGAGAGAGGTTTACGGAGTTATTTTACGAAGGCTTAGTAAGCTAGATATTAAACACTTAGGGCAGAGTCGGCTCATTGACTTTTTTCAGGAAAATTATATCGCCAAACTTGGCTGGGCGATAAGTTTTGAAAGGTTCGATTATTGGTTGGAAAACTCTGAATCTCGGCACTATATTGGAACGCTGTTCTATTCAAAATTTAAAAAGAATATTTATTCTGAGCTGCGTGAAATACAATTATTGAATGAAGCGGTTGATCTTCATGAATATCATCTTTCGCTCTTGGTATCCATATTATTGGAATCCAGCTCTTTTAGATTCGGTGATAACCTGGGTTTACATTATGAATCCAGTCTGGTAAGTGATCGATTTAATAAAATAGTGGCCTTAAACCGGCAAGAAAGTGCATCTAAAATGTTGGATGAGAGGTTACGTGAAATAGAGCGTCGCCTACAAGGCATCGCTCAAAACGGTAACGATGCCTTGAAAATTTCCGAAATACGGGAGTATGTGGAAAATTCCGTTAAGAAAAGTCAGTCCGATCAGGATTTGACAGTTTTCGTTGAAAGGTTGGACGAGATCTCCGAAGATGTTAAAATGATTAAATCAAATGGCGCCACAGAGGAAAATCTGATTGAGTTAAACCAGTCAATCACTGACTTGATTAATGAACGTTCCATCCATCGCGATTTTGCAGCAGCAGAAGAACTTGGTAAGGTGGCGGCAGGCATCAGTAGTCTACATGAAAGAAAGCTGGACGTTTTTGCTCAAAAAAATGAAAAAATTGAAAAGCTATTATCCAATCTTACTCCCAGGATTATTTGTGAAATAGATGAGTGTAAAAAAGAAAATGTCTCTGATTATCTTATCAGGCAACTTGAAAGCGATAAAACAGTCGTGCTGGTCAGCAATAATAAGTCTGATATCCGAAAACTAGTTAATGACCATTTCGTTGAAAAAGGTAGCAAAAAGTACAATATTCCTACTGGACGATATAAGGATGAAGATTTTTTTAAGAACAATAGGGATAGTATTTATACCGCCCTGGCAGCACTATCAAATGAATTTAAGTCAATCACTAAGACAAAACTGGCCGAAATCCTTTTCCAAGCACTTCCAAATTCCTTCAATTCTGAAAAGACAATTAAAAATGGTCTAAGTAAGTGGGATAACAAAAAAGGTTGATATTGAAATAATTGACTGATTTTCAAGGCTTTGATTCGGAAATTTGGGTCCTAAGTCAAATCTGACTGGTTTCACTAGAAATTTGCATTGATCATTAAGGTCATGCATGTTTCATTTAAACCAGTTAAAAATCATGTCAGTCCAACTTTATTCCCACGCCAAGGGAGACTTAGAAAAGGCCGTTGAAATCATCCTTCAAAAGGCAAACAGCTTATCGCTTGTAAAAGAAAAAAAATCATCGGAAGAACTTGATGAACTGATCCCACAGGCGGAGGCAGCAAAAGTTATGCAGATTTCTGTCGCTACCATTATAGAGTGGCGCAAGCACAAAGCCCTACCGCATTATAACTTCAACGGTAGATACCTTTATTCAAAGGCCGAATTACTCGAATATGGGAGAAAACGGGGTCAAAAAAAAGCGTAACCACCGCCATGGTCACGCTCTGCAAATCTTTTCAAGCTACTCACCGTAGTCTAAATTAACCTTTATGGAAAAACCTGAATTCTCCTTCTTTAAGGGAGGGATAGGAAATACAATACCCGCAAAAAACCTAACGTTAGAAGAGGCCTTTCAAATTATACGCTCTGATGAGTACAAAACTCAAATAGAATTGATACGTAAAGCTAACGAAAAGTCTCTAATTGACGAACTTAAAAAGAAACTTGATTACTTTGTTTTTGGTGCGATTATACAACAAAAGCGGTCATCACGTAACATAAAAGAATATTCTGGACTCATATGCATTGACTTTGATAATGTCACAAGCTTAGAAAGAATCAAGGGCAAAATTTGTAAGGATAAGTATGTGATCCTCTGTTTTGTAAGCCCTTCGGGGAATGGGTTGAAGATTGTCGTAAAAATTGCGACAACTGATTTCAAGCTAGCCTGGGAGTCACTTGCTTGTTATTTCAAGAATCAGTTCGGTATCCAGGCTGATAAATCTGGCAAGGACGCTGTTAGGGCATGTTTTGTAAGTTATGACCCAGATGCACGTATAAATCTATTTGCTGCGGTTTATGATGTTAAGCCTCCGTCAAGTTTAAGCTCTGTAAAATATCAACAGTCAGATTTGGAAAGAGCCAAGTTGGTAGCTGAACGTATAGTCAATTCCGTTGTAGATATAACCGAAGGGTATGACAATTGGATTAAGATTGGTTTTGCTTTGGCGACGTTTGGCGAGAATGGCAGGGAGATTTTCCATCAAGTATCGTCAAAAAATACTTCATATAATGCTGACACAACGGATCAGAAATTTTCTGACTGTCTGAAAAACGGGAAATTCACATCACCTGCTTATTTTTTCAGGGCTGCCAAAGATGCCGGAATTGCTATTCTTAAAAGAAGCAATATCGAATCAGAAAGCGAGTCAATAACCAGAAATGACCTATTTATCAGGGATAATGTGATAACGTATGACTTACAAAACTTTGAAATCGTTGTAAAATCAGGAAAGGGAGCTTTTACGATAGCTGAAAACTTTCTGGTATTTATCAAGTATCAAACAAAAGATGAAAAGGATCGGATCACCTGGCTAATCGAAATTCAGCGTCCAGATGAAGAGAATCTATACATTACTATTCCGCACGATGATCTATTTGAAGCAAAAGCAATTGAGAAGATTTTCGGGGCATACAAGCTCAGTTTTTCTTTAAATTCACTCCAATTGCAAAAATTGAGGAAGTTTCTGTTTCTAAGCACCACTTTCCCAGTGGCTCAATCCGTTTTGCGGTATGGAATGGAGCCTAATTCTGAGCTCTATTTTTTCTCTAACCTAGCCATAAGTAAAACAGGATCATTACTAAAGCCTGATATTCATGGCATCATAAATTTTGACGACCAGTATTACAAGCTTCCCAATTACCAGAAAGGAGCTCCTTCGGCATTTGAGTATTCAGAAAATGAAGTAACGTTTAATGACTGGTTTCAGTTATTCTCGTTGGCGCAAGGCGAGTACATAAGCTTTCTAGCCGCTTCCTTTTTGCTATTCAGCATATTCCGGGACATAGGCGTCAAGATCAATAACTTTTCACCAATGCTCTTTATTTCGGGTGTTGCCGGATCGGGCAAGAGTACAACATTCATCCATTTGAACTACGTATTCGGCACTGATGGAAAGGGAATGACTGTTAATTTAAAGGGAAAAAATACTGAAGCAGCCGTCGTCGCAAAAATGGAACAGCGATACAATGGTTTTCAGTTTGGCGACGAATACTACCCAAACCATCCGCTCACTCCCTTATTTCAAGCCTCATTCGATAACAAGGCTTATTCTAAACTCAATCAATTTTCGGAAAATTACATTGACACCATTGACCTGGTTCCAAAATGTACCGTTGGCTTTGCCTCCAATTTTTTACCAGATTTACCAGCTGATGAACCTTTTTTTAGCCGTCTAGTGCTGATAATTAACAATAATCGAAAGCCATCCAATATTCAAAAGGAAGCATATAAAGCCCTTGTGGAGCTGGAACAAAAGGGTATCACCTCTGTTTTGAGACAACTTTGGTCATACAGAGATGTTATCAAGGCTGAGTATAAAAAGGCGTATCAGGATTTAAAGTCTGCATTTGAAAAGTCTCTGGAGCCGTACCATATCAGTAATCACCGATACATATATAATGTAGCTCAGCTTTTGTCCGTCCCATACATTCTTGCAAAACAAGACATTATAAGACTAACGGATGATGACGACGTCCTTTCTTTTTTCCTGGAGCATGGGAAAAAGGCAATACTAACGTCAGAAGAAATTTCGAAGGATAAATCATCGTTGCAGGAATTCTTCGGCGTAGTTCAGGAACTATTGGATAGAGGAGCGCTGATTCCAAATGTTCATTACCGATTGAATAGCTCTGACGTGACAATTAATTTTCGGAGAGTTTACAAAAAGTTTGAATTTGAATTTAAGCGTTTGAACCGGTTTGAAGTTGCACCACCATCCATTCACATACTGAGAGAAGAGCTTCTACAACTGGTCAATAAGCCTGAATCTGAGTTTTTCAAAAAGCTTCGTTTTGCAAAAGAAAATGAATTCGGTAAAATTGATTTCGCACGAGATTCATTTTCAATCGATTGTAAAATTTTGAAAGAAAAATTCGATTTTGAAATCGGCTGAAAAAATGCCACGCTGCCACGCTTAGTATAAAGGGTATTAAGTGACTATATATCAATTATTTATGTCATAAAAATACGTGGCATTTTCCGTGGCATTGCGTGGCATTTGTGGTATTGTGGCAGAGTGTGGCATTAAAAAGCCACGCGGAAAAATATATAATGATCTTATCCACAGTAAGTTAAATACGTTGTGGCAAATAGTTGAGGCGTGGCAGGAAAAGACATATCAAAAAATAAAAAGAATGGACAAAAAAACGATAAAAGAACTTTACGAGTGTAAAGACCGAAGGAGGCAACTCGCTCTGTTTAAAGCTTATTCTTCCTGGCTGTTTATGGACGCCTCGTTGAAATTTATACAGGAACGGATTAATCGAGATCTGGGCTTTAACCTGGTCACTGTACGGGATATCAAATACATCAGACACCACTTTAAAGGCCAGCTGCAAATCGTCCCCAAATCTTCTATGGCAGTGAATGTCAAAGCCCCGGAAGCAATATTTCAAGAACGACCGGCAGATGTTGTTTCCTGGACGAATCCGGATGAAGTAGGCAGCAATCAAAACATTTTAAAAACTAAATTTTCCTAATGATCATGAAACAAGTACATTTTATCATGCAGAGCAAAGGAGGAGTAGGCAAAAGCCTGCTAGCAGCTCTAATCGGTTTAAAAAGTCAAAATTCGGAGTCCACGGCTTTTGTTGACCTGGATTGCAGCACTAAGTCATCGATGAGACAACTGAAATTTCTGGGCGGAAACAGACTGGAGGCTGTTTCTCTTCTGAATGAAAAGGAGGTTTTGGTGCGGGATAATCTAGTATCATATCTCGAGAGTCTAGTAAACACACCATTTGAAGAAATCATTTTTGATTTTGGAGCGCCTGAGTCAGAGCAGTTTCCTGCATTGATTGAAAGAGATTTGCCGTTTGAAGAGTTTATGGAGATGCTTCAAATGAAAGTTAACTATCACATCGTTATTGGCGGTGGAAGCGCTTACATTCCCTCAGTCCAGTTTCTGCAGAACCTGTACAGGATCGTTGATAATAAAGCATCCCTCACAGTATGGGCATCGATCACGACATTTAATCACCAACCAATGCTTTTAAAAGAGTTGCAGCAAAACTGTGAAAAGCTGGGTTTGAAATTATGCAAGTTTGGAGATTTTGATCCTCAAAGCCATTTGGGTGGGCAGATTCTGGACTCCATACGACTGGGTATTCCTCTTGAACAGTATAGCCCTGGATCGAAACTCCGAATGCGGAAAGAACTTACTGAAAACATTAATTTTTAGGATCAATGCAAGAGGTTAACCAAGAGTATCTCAACCGGATTAAAGGGCGGTACACGGAAAAATATGCCACTGTAATGGATGACTGGACTGCAATCATTTTGCACGAGGTGAACGAAGCGGTTGCGCTATTACGAAGGGAAAACAGCTCAAAACTTTCTGAAAGTATTCAGGAAATCAGCGCTGCTTCTGAAAAAATTAGAGGTCAGGTACACCAGGTCCGTTTTGATAACAAACAACAAGCTTTTTTCTATGGATTGGGCAACCACTTACTTTATGGATTGACCGGTATTCTCGGTATCTGTTCAATTATCTGGATATACACAACCCAAACAGATTTTTCTGAAAAGCGCGAGTTTGTTAATCAGCACCCCGCTGTCGAGAAATTTCAAAGCATTTATCTGAATGGTAAGACTATTAACCAGGATGGATATGAATTTCTTGTAGTTGAACCAATTGAAGGCGATAAAGTGGAATTTGCTCGTAACTACCTGTATGACAAGAAGAACAATCGTGTATTGGTCCCAATTAGACGAAAATGAAACCAATTAAACCGGTTTAAACCTAATTGATCCCAGTTGAACCATCCTATACAAACGGTTTAAAAGCAAGCTATCGCCTGTACGTCGCGAAAAGCGAGCGTACAGGCGAGAACTTGTTGGGGATACCCCAAACCCCAATATTCGCTTGGGCTCATATTTAAAAAAAACAGAAATGGAAAAGATAAAAGGCCGACCGTCGCTGCCGTCTAAAAGGCAGAAGAGACTTCATTATTCTGTATGGCTAAATGAAGAACAAAAACAGAAGATTGACGAACGTATTTCAAAAAGTAATCTT
>NZ_JBHYGF010000584.1:2629-41376 GCF_051859145.1 Dyadobacter sp. | reverse complement strand
CCCCGCTGGCTGTCAATGTGTTTTCAACATCTCCGGTTTCAACCACCGCAGTCCTGATCCGCGCGCTTTCCACCGTGCTGGAAAGTGATTTTCGAAAAAAATAAATCACAAACCCGAGCACTACGACGGTGGCCAGCATAAATAGCAGCCGTCGGTAGCGGGTGTTTTTCAGATAGTGAGGGGCAATTTCCCGATCCATTTCGAGGCTTTCTTTTTAAGTAAGGTTCATGGCTAATAATACCTTACTTAATCCGAATATCATGCCAATGCATAACACACTTATCAACAGTTACTTACCTTCTTTTACAAAAGCAAAAAACCGTGCGGATCCGCACGGTTTGTGTGTTTTAGAACAGGAAACTGCTACTAGGTTTTCAGCTTCTTCTTTTTTGCCGCCGGAAACAGGATATTATTCAAAATAAGTCGGTACCCCGCCGAATTCGGGTGCAGGTTCAGGTCTGTCGGCTCCTCTCCTACCCGGTGCTGGTAATCCTCCGGATCGTGCCCGCCATAAAAGGTAAAAAAGCCCTTTCCATGTGTACTATGGATGTACCGCGCCTCTTTCGCAGGTTTGTTTTCAGCGAGAATAATTACTTCGGGTTTGATTAAACGATTCTTGAATGCAGTAGTTTGACCCAAGAAACCTTTGATGATCGTCTTGTGATTCTGCGTCAGCATACTCGGCACCGGATCCCATTTGGCAGAGAATTGAAAGAGCGAAAAGAAATCATTGGACTCACTTAACCCACGTTCATCGGGCTGATTGTCAATATCCGAAAACTCGATCTCGTAGGGATAAGGAATGGTTTTGAAATCTTTGAATGCAAAGGTATTGTCGTAATTCAGCTTGCTGTTTGCGGTCGGATCGGCAGGTGTACCATCATACATAGCGTCCACAATGTCGATCCCTTCGGCGGCGAGGGTAATATCAAAAGTGTCTGTTGCATTGCACATCGCAAACATATATCCTCCACCCGCCACAAACTCGGCGATCTTTTTGGCTACTGCCTGCTTCATCTGCGGCACATTCCCAAACTGGAATTTGTTGGCAGTTTCCTCGGCTTCTTTCTTTTGCTCGCGGTACCAGGGAAAATCCTTGTACTGATAAAATTTTCCGAACTGGCCCGTAAAATCTTCATGGTGCAAATGCAGCCAATCGTATTCAGGAAGCTTTGTACTCAGCACCTCCTCGTCGTAAATCACATCATAAGGTATCTCAGCATAAGTCAGAACCAAAGTGACGGCATCATCCCAGGGCAGTTTTGATTTGGGAGAATAGACGGCGATTTTAGGAGCCTTCTGCAATTTTACCGCATCCATATTCACATCCGGCGCGCTGATCTGCGCCAGGATCTGCCCTGCCTGGCCTTCGGAAATCACTTCGAAGCTTACCCCGCGTACGGTCATTTCAGAAGCCAGCTGCTGGCTGTGTGCCACCATAAAGCTGCCGCCCCGGTAGTTGAGCAGCCAGTCCATTTCCATTTCAAAATTTTTCAAAACCCAGAAAGATATCCCATAAGCCTTCAAATGGTTTTTCTGGCTGTCATCCATCGGAATTAAAATCCTGTTGGACATCCCTTTGAATGAGCTAACTAAAAAAATGATAAGCGGGACAATCAGGCGTATCACTGGTTTGATTCTTTCCGGTTTCATGCGCAGTTTTACATATTGTAATGATTAAATATAGAAATAAAATCACCGATCAGAAACTGTACCAGCCTGCAACGTTGATTGCTATTTCAGAACCCAGGTCTTTTAAACGACGAGTAATTCATTCTGGTGCATTCGATATCGACTTATGAATATCCGCGAAAATGTTGACGAAGGCCTCAGGTCCATCCAAAGTAACCTGCTGAGAACGGTACTTACCGCACTGATCATTGCAATTGGCATTACCTCGCTTGTGGGTATTCTCACAGCCATTGAAGGCATTCAAAGCTCGGTAAACAGTAGCTTCGCAGATCTTGGCGCCAATACATTTACAATCCGTAACCGCTATGACGACGGCTTTTTCAGTCGCGGCAGGCGCAGCAAGCAGTACCCCCCGATTAATTACCGGCAGGCCGTCGCATTCGCGCAGAAGTTTAAAGATTCATACGATGCCAGGGTTTCGCTTTCGTCTGACATTGCGGGGGCAGTTCAGGTTAATTACCAGTCAAAAAAAACCAATCCCAACAGCAGTGTCGTGGGAACAGACGATCAGTATATCGGGATCAAAGGTTACAAGATTGATCAAGGCCGGAATATTGACCGTAACGATATGGAGAAATCGCTCAATGTAGCTGTGCTGGGTCAGGAAATTGCCCGCAAGCTGTTTGAACGCGCCGATCCGGTGAACAAGGAAATCACATTTATGGGCAGCCGGTACCGGGTGATCGGTGTTTTACAAAAGAAAGGCTCGCTCGGAGGAAACAATGATTCCGACCGCATTATCTTAATCCCTTTGGAAAATGCACGCGGGCTGGCTGCCAATCAGACACTTGCTTACAGCACAACTGCCTCAGCACCAAATATCACAGACGGCGATCTGATCGTGGAAGAGGCACGCGGCATGATGCGCACAATCCGCCACGACCAGCTCGGCAAAGAAGATTCCTTCGAAATTGACCGCGCCGACGAAGTCGCAAAGAATTTCGAGGAAGTATCCGGGTACCTTCGCCTGGGTGGTTTCGGGATCGGCATTATTACGCTGCTCGGCGCCTCTATCGCTTTAATGAACATCATGCTCGTTTCAGTAACCGAGCGGACGCGCGAAATAGGAATCCGTAAATCGCTCGGAGCCACGCCGCGGGTGATCCGTTTCCAATTCCTGATCGAAGCCATTGTCGTCTGCATCCTGGGCGGGATAGGCGGACTTTTTCTGGGGATTATCATTGGAAATGTGATCTCCACCTCAATCAGCAGCGAAAGCTCATTTGTTATACCCTGGCTTTGGATGGCAATGGGAATTGCAGTTTGCGTGTTTGTGGGAGTAATATCGGGCATTTACCCGGCTATCAAAGCATCACGACTGGACCCGATAGAAGCATTGCGCTATGAATAAAGAAGTTAGGTATCGGGCGAAGTTTTAAATCTGAATTGATCTTAAATTTTTCCTCCCGACACTTGCTTAATCTGTTTTTCTGTCTACTTTTGCACTCCCAACAAGTAAGAGAATGCCCAGATGGCGGAATCGGTAGACGCGTTGGTCTCAAACACCAATGAGGTTACACTCGTGCCGGTTCGACTCCGGCTCTGGGTACAAAAACACCTGATAATCGATTGATTATCAGGTGTTTTCATTTTCAGGGGTGGCTAAAAGGGTGGTCAAATAAGTTCATAATGTTTACTGTTCCATTTTTCCCTTGCTTGTGTGCCGTCTCCTTGCTGCGGCCTGGGGATCTGATTCATTATAAAATTATGCGTCCGAGCAATTTTCCAATCTTCGTCTCACATCAATCTCACCATTAGATCACATTCAACATAAGGCCTGTTATACAACAAAATATTATTTGGTGAACAAGCCAAGAAATAAGCTTGCGAGGTATATTGCATTTGTCAATTATTGGCAGCCGTGTGTGCTAAAGGGTTTGAAATATGGCGGGTGCATTGAGTTAATAGATCAGGCATGTGAGCATTATCGGCAAAGACTTCTGTCCACATACGTCTTATTCCCGTTACTATTTATATAATAACACCCACCACGTGGTCCGGTTATGTAGGATGTTCGAGGAGTGCGGTACGACCTCCTGACTACTGGTACAGCTTCTGACTCACGTTCAGGCAACACATAGTTATCAAGGGAATATTGAGGTGTAGCCATTTTTAAGTCAGCGACTTGATTGGCAAGTATCTCAACCAGTCTTTGTGATTTTTGCATTGCTAACTGTGCGCTTTCCTTTTCTTGGGTCCGTTCTTTTAATTGCATCTCCTTAGAACTCAATTCAATCCGAAGATTCTCTAAGGATTTGTCGAATTCAAGTCTATACTCTTCTCTTTTATTGTCAGCTGCAATCTTACTTTCTTCCAATGTGCTTTTTAATTTGCCGTTTTCAGCTTTCAGCTGTTGAATCTCAACCATCTGCCGACGTACTATCGTTTTCAAGTATTTCCTTGTGTAATCAAGTGTTTGAGAGTAACTAGTTAAGCTAACCAGTAGAAATAACGCGGCAAGAAACGCTTTCATAAAAGAGAAACAATTAAGTACAATTTAGTAAAACTACAAGGGTTAGTCGTAATAGGCATAACCGATTAATCATTTCTTTTCAATTTGGCGAATGCCTGAATTATCTGATAAATAAGTTTGTAGCTTAGGGTCATAGTAACTTTGTTTCGTATACGTGATCGGTTTGCCGAATTCATACATTTAACCATTGAGGACCTCCGTGAAGTGAAATTTGCAGGAGTAAAAACGTGTTTAATCAAACGGCAAATCATTGTGTTGTTGTGCACAACAATTTACTTAGAACGACAAATTCTGGCTGCAATTCGGAATTCGCGTTATTTATCATGGCACTGAAACCGTTACTATCAAAGAAGCAATTCAATGACACTAAAACAAACCGAACGGCAGCAAAAGTGTAAACCAAAACGGAACCACATCAAATAGCCCTATTATGGTCAAAGGTGACAGACAGTTAACTTTCGTTGTCTTACCCCAAAGAGTCAATGACGGGGGCTAAATACTGTTTAAGGTAGAGCCATGCGATATCCTTGGCTTGGACGTAAAACTAAGCCAGATAGCCAAAGTGAAGGGTTGAGAGGTTACAGGTTTTGCGGCTTTGATTAGCCGGTTGATACGGCCAACAGTCTTGCCAACGCGGCGATGGACGACTGTGACGCCAAACCGTTGATCGCTTTCATGGTAAGGGATAAAGGCTTCACGAGGCGTGTATTCAATCTCAACGAGCAATTACTGCCCCTTTCAGGTAAACTCAATCTTTGTACATAGATTTGCTTAAAACTAATGATATGACACCTGTATTATGGGTTATTGTATTTCTCTTTGTCGGCTCATTCATATTGAGCGGAATATCCAAATTAAACAGGAAATACGATAGGGAGCATTTTATCAATGAAAAGGGTATAATTGTAAATGCTGATGATAAATCACTGACATACAATCAACATAGGATAGAATTAAAAAAGGTAAAAAATCACTACGTAGTCAAAGAGGGATATAATGGCGTTCTGATAATTGAAACTGATGATAAGGTTATACCTGAAATAAGGATTGTAGTTTATAATGGAGATTTTGGTGTCAGAGGAGCAGGATATCTCGAGGATAGGTTTAAACAAGCCATTGAGTGGAGTAAAAGCAATACTCCAAAATACAAGATTGATGATTATTTGAAAAAGAGGTATGGTTAAGTAATATAATTCCTAAGTATCTCAAACACCTGACCCCACCCCATCAGCTGGCGACTTGGCTTTCACCACATATACATTAAGTAAAATGTTAAGAGAAGATACTCCAAATGGCTTTCCAGAAAGCCTTAAAAGGTATAATCCAAACGACCCTACAATTATATATCATGGTCAAATCGTCCTTGAAAAAGAGGATTATGAAGTTTTTATTGATGGGAAAATTTCATTTGACTGGTTACCAGAGATACGTCTCACGTTTGAGGGAGCCATCCCTGATACGGATATTTACCATGATTTTTTAGGGTTCAACTTAAGCAAGCAGCCGTTGCGAGTCCGAGCTGATAATATAGACTTTGGTAAGGGTGAGATTACACAATTTGTAAACGGTAAATATTCCGGGCGTATTATTGGGGAAAAAGCAATTGGCGATCTGAACGCGCAAGTTGAAAAAATTACTTTTGTCATTCCAAACCTGAAAAGCATTTCCGGAGAAGCTGTCTCTTGGGACGGAAATTATTATTCAAACAAGAGACTCACACTCGACAATATGGATTATTCAATCATCTTAGAGGAAAATGTAGCTTATAAGGAATCAAAAGACCAGCTTCAAAATACCGGAGGGTATTGCATACAGTACTATGGTGAAGCGGTAAAGAAAGCAGGGCTCTTCACCTATTCTGAAGCGACATCCCTAGCCCAGTCCCTTAGTACGTTCTTAAGCTTTATAGTTGGACGGCGCACATCACTTTTATTTTTGACTGGAATGTCTCGGAAGAGCAACGTCTGGAATGACTTCTCTACAAACATCGTTGATAGGTATAAACCTGTCAGTTCTTGGTATCATCGAGATAAACAAATGGATTTAAAAGCGTTATGGAAAACTTTTAGTTTTATCTGGAACGATCAGAAGCAAGTGTCAAATCTAAAAAACGTAATAAGTTTTTATTTAGAATCCAATTGCAATAAGGTCTTTATAGAAAATTGCATTGTTCTCAGCCAAGCGGCGATGGAGTTAATCTATAACTGGGAGTTTGTTGAGAAGGGATTAGGTAAAGAAACCGACTATGCACAGGTGAAATTGACTAAGCTCGTTGAAAACCTTATGCTTTCAACAGATATCCCACAGTCACTTAATTATCTAAAACAGCTCGAGAATGTAGTTTTTGTTGACAAATTGTTCAGTCCAAGGCCCAAAATTACCTTAGCAGCAGAAGCATTCCTTGAAATACGAAATGCTATTATACACGGTAATACCTGGCGTCGAGAGAACCTTGGCAAAATTAGCACACATGCTCGAATTGATGCGTGGATACTTGGTAACTGGTATATCGAGTTGTCTATTTTAAAGATTCTTGGTTACAACGGCCTTTACAATAATAGAACAGTCTCAATGAAAATTGACTACTCTAGTATGGAACCTGTACCTTGGGTATAAAGCGCCCGATCCAGGAAGGATCCCGCCTTCGTCAGACAGAATTTTTCACCGACGCATAAAGATCAAGAGATCCGAACTTGATTTATGATACATAGTGATAGGCCCTAATTCAGTGTCTATTATTTGCAAATTTGCCGAAATACTTGCGTGAAATATTGTGTTTTAAAATCAATGTTTAGTTTATTCCTTAAGGCGTAAACAAAATTTTATAACATACGCCCCTTAGTCTCCCAAAAATTCAAAATTTGTTGCGGATGTCGGCGACATAATTAATAGTCACTTCCAGGGCAGAAGCAATCTGTTCGTCCGTTAGCAAAGATTGCTTGATCAGGTTTCGAACAGTGTTTTCAGTCTTTTCTTGCTGCCCTTCGATTTTGCCTTTCAACTCACCTTCTTTACGACCTTTCTCGACAAAAATATCCAATGTACTCATAACTGTTTCTTTGATTTGTGTGGGCAACGATGTTATCAATTCAACGATTTGCTGCTCACTTAGTTCACTGTTTGCGAATGTATAAACAATCAGGCTAGTTTGCAAGTTCTGATCTATCTCGCCTGCCAGCTTCAATATTGTAGGAATTAATGGGTTAAGGCGATCCTTCAAGACGCTGTATTTCATGGCAAGAAGCGAGGCGGCCAGAAACTTGTTATGCAGCGCCTGGATCTGCTCATCAGGAATTTCACCTAGATTATTAAAAACGTATTGGTAATCCGGGACGAACCGTGATAGTTCTGGTTCCAGTTCCTGGAACAATGATGACAGCGTTTTATATTCCCACCGGGCCTTGCCGTGGTATAGCAGGATCGGAATGATCAGGGAAGGCTTCTCCCCTTCTGCAATCTGCTTTAATAAGCCTGAAAAGATGTAGCTGCCGATCTGGATCGGTGTATATTTATCCAAATAGCTTTTGTGCTCAATCAAAAGGGAAATCTTGACTTCCCCACTCCCACCTACTCTTTGGCATGCGTAGACGATATCTGAAATGGATTTTTGCAACTCCTTTGAAACATAAGTGTCAGGAAGTTGCCGGAGAGTACTAAAATCTAATTTTTCAAGAACCTGCTCTGGCAGGCAAGAGCGAAAATAATCCAGCGCAATTTGCTGGTTTCCCATGATAGACCGAAGGAATGTATCGTGCTTTGATGTATGCTCACCCATGAGGCAAAGATATAATATTTGAGCCCCTACTCTACCGTTCCAAGCGACTTGCATCATATCCAGCTTTTAAAATCTCACAAAAAGAGTAGCATTTTGGATATACCAATAACTCAAATGTTGCAGCCTTATGCTTGGATTAGATTAAGAAAGAAGCGTGATATGGCATTTTAAGAACGTCCGTTTGTAAAATGCCATAACGTTCTATCGATTAGTGAACGTATCCTAAATTCGAAAAGTCGCATAAGCCAGCGACTTGACCATGTGCTCGATCAAAAGGGAAATTTTAACCTCTCCTTCCCCACCGGTCCTTTTGCACACATAGACGATATTTGAAATAGACTTTTGAAGCTCTTTCGAAATGTAGGTGTCAGGAAGTTGCCGGAGAGTAGAAAAATCTAATTTTTCAAGAATCTGTCCTGGCAGGCAAGAGCGAAAATAATCCAGCGCAATTTGCTGGTTACCCATGATAGACCGAAGGAATGTGTCGTGCTTTGATGTATGCTCACCCATGAGGCAAAGATATAATATTTGGGACCCTACTTCACCGTCCGAAGCGACTTGCATCAGTATTATGATTGTCAAGTCTATCAATGAGTGTACTTTAAAGAGATACTACTAGCTCAATGGTGCAATATTACGTTTAGTGACTTAAGGCAAAAGCCCTCTCTGGCATTTTAAGAAAGTCTGTTTGCAAAATGCTTTAAGATTAGATAAGTTGTGAGGCCAAGTCATGAAGTTACAAGCCAAAAGTTAACTGTCCTAACCATGCAAGAGAATAGCATTTAGGCAGATAATATAAATATTGAAGCATACTGCCAAAAGGTAAAAGGTCTCAAAATGACTACAGCAGGCTTTTATTAAGTTGTTTTGTTCAAAACAAATTCAAAATGTTTATAGATAACCCTGATTATCAGCAACATCCTATTTTTGAAGATCTAGGTAAATACTTTAATTTTTATAAAGATCTCTCTTTCGGTGTATCGCATTTCATATCAATTGGAACAATAGCGATGGGAAACATTGATACCCAGATATTTGCTGCGATGGGTGGGACGATGGACTCAATGCGGGCACTGTTATTGATAGGTAGGATTAACGACGCCTATAGCCTGCTAAGAAAATTTTATGATACGGCAATTATAAACGTATACTCAACACTCTATTTAAGCGACCATTTATCCACTGAAAATTTTATCGTCACTCAAATAAATGATTGGTTAGAAGGCAAGAGAAAACTTCCAGAATACAAGGAGATGTCAAATTATATCGGAAACCACACACGGTTGAAGACTTTTGAAGGGTTCTTTTATAAAAATGATTTTTACAAACGTTTGCGTAGTCGCTGTAATGACCAGGTGCATTACAATTTGTATAAATACTTACTTTATAATAATAATGAAGTTTACTTACCGCAAAGATTAAATCAACTCAATCAATTGAAAGCAGATGTAAAAAATGTCATTATTATGCATCTGGCTTATCTTTTCTTACTTAATCCACATTACTTAGCATCATCCGACTATGCAGACTATTTGGAATTAAATATAACACCACCAGATGGAATTGAAAATGAGGTTGCTCCGTTCATTCAAAATATTTTTGATGATGTTGTAAAAAAGCATCGGCCAGATATAGCGAAAATAATTTTGGCCAGTACCCCTATGAATTTAATCTAGTATGCTTATGGATAAAGCATAACAAAGAAATCAAACTCATAAGGTTTATGAATTCAGCATCAGATGGCGCGAGTTCTTACTTTCAAGCTTAAATAACTTTACCTTTTAAGGCACTTTGTCGACGTTGATGCGTAGATTGTATGTTAAAACTTTAATATTATTTAAATATTTTATTTGTCAAAAGTTTTATAGGTATTTAGGTGAAACATCCTCAACGACTTAATTTTTTTATTAAAACATTTCTAATAGTAGCGTCCTTTTCGAAAATCAAGTAAAGAGCTTTAATTGATTCGATGATGACCTTTGTAGCTTGTTCTAAAAAATCAACTTGATCTTGTGCCTTTAATCTAAAAATCATGCTATCTAAAACGCTAAAATGGTCCGTTTTAGAATACCAATCGTACAACAAATATACAGGTCTGCATTCGTCACCAACAATTTCGAGAATCCTTGAAGGTTTTACATTTATCTTAGTATTACAAAACATATTACGAAAATTGTTTAAACTGGCTTTTTGCAACTCAGATAGCCTCCAATATTTATTTCTCTCTAAGTTTTGAAAGGAATCTGCAAGCAGTTCTTTTATAAAATTCCTATCCTTGTCCCAAGCCATAATATACAAGCAATCCAACAAACTTGCTCTATTCAAAATTGCAATACTATGATGGTATAAGGACCAATTATTCTTGTCAACCACTCTAAGCAACGAAAGTACACTCAACGCGTTAGCGCGAAGTCTTAGAATAAAGGTGGCATATCCTAGCTTGGTAAACTGTACAATTGACGGTATCTTATAACGCGTTGGAAATGTTTCGACTGGCCGCGTGTCGAAAAAAAAATCGGTAGAATCAATTATCCTCGCGAGATCCGCTTTAATTTTATCTATATCTAATTGATTCATTGAGCTATTTATATTTCAATTGGAAAAGTAAATAAGTTCCAAAAAATATCGCTATTAACTAAAGCTTCTTCAAGCGATGGTTTCCAGTGATTGAAGCCCAGTGCCTGCCTCAAATCGCTACAAGTCTCAACGGTGGTTGTTACAAGGCTAGCTCGGCTTCTTCCACCCGAAATTTCATTCCCCATCCTCGTTTGAAATTCCGATAGGTGGGAGATCGCAGCATTGCGCATTCGTACGAGTAAATTGAGACGTTCAAAATGACGCTGAATCCTTCGCCAATTGTCAGCCTCGATTCCAAATAAATTGTTTAAGTAGAACGTAAAGTCAATCTCGCCGAAATCGTCTAAATAAATGTCGACATATAGAAATTGGGAATTCGGTAACTGATCTAAATAAGGATTAATAATAGATCGAACTCCGTCAGCATGCACCCAAAAATCTCCCTTCTTTGAATTGCATTTTGAACATGATGGCACAAGATTTTTGGCATGAATGCTTAATTCTGGAAAGTCGGCTTGTGGAACAAAGTGATCCATAGTGTCATTTGATCCCAATGTACAATACTGACAGGTATATCGAATAGCCTTGGCCGATGAGTCTGATATGGTCTCACTAACGGCTCGAATGGCAGCGTTGTCATAGCTGTAAAGAGCCAGTAGTTGCATCCTTATATCATCGTACATTCTATCGCGACTTAAAATCTCAAGCCGGCTACGCTCGAACAAGTCATTATAAAGATTAAACCTGGCCTCGATAGCCCCAAAGTATAAGGAAATAGCATGACGAGCATCTGCGCCGGTCATTCTTCGAACTGCAGCTATAAATTCTGGATATCCATCACTTGGGTAAGGGATTAATTGCTTCATTCTTTACCAAAATAAGATTTTAACAGCAATCGTGTACTCAGATTCACAGGTAGTCCGTTTTGTTCTTCAAACATGTCTAATATTTCTTGGTATCCTAATCCTCTCGATACTAACTGTTTAAGTATATCAAGGTATGCTTTGTCAACGTCACGATTGCCAAAGACATCTTCTGTGATTACAGTTAGGTTTTCTGCAAAGGTTTCCCGTTCGAGAGTACGAAGTTGAATGTCACTGTCATTCCGATTAATTATTAAGACGTTTCTCGATTGAAAACACTGCACAATCAGCGGGCTATGGGTGGCTATAATACAAAATGACTTAAATCGTTTAACTAGCCACAAGATACTATTCATCAATTCTGCGATTGCATTTGGGTGAAGATGAGTTTCTGGCTCATCATATAAAATTAGACTATCGTTTCTGATTTGCGCGAACATCTCGGTCAGTACATAGATTAAAATGTGCTGACCCGAACTGAGTAGTTCAAATGAAGTCGCTAAATTGTTACGCCGAAAATTATAAACACCGCTTTGGAAGGTAAAGAATTCACTTAAGACATCTGAGCTGATAAAATTTTCTAATATTTCCCTCCAATCAGAAATAAGTTGCCTGCGCTCTATTAACGTAACGGCTTCAACAAAGCGTGTTCGGAGTTCCCGCTCAGAGAGGTGTTCATTACGGTCTTTCTTTAATCCGCAATAGACATAGTTAAATCCTCCATGAGCCTGTTGAATATCGAATCGATCAAATATGCTATATGACAATGTGAAAATTTTACTAAAAAGAGGTTTTAACGGACCTATCTTATCAGGTATTGGCATTGAAAGCTGATCTGCAATTCCAGACAAAATTCTTGTCTTTCCTGTGCCATTTTTGCCTATCAACACATATACCCTATGCTCAATATTATTTTCCCCGTCATAAACAAAATCAAAATCAAGGTCAATGCTTGTATTTGAGTAAGGAGGCTTAAAGTCATAGCGGAATTTAAAACCACGATCATGGCTCATGTCAGCCAGTTTAAATCTAATAGTGCGCCATAAGGCCTCGTCTGAATTATATCTGATCAAAGATTGCTTGAAAATTGCTGAATCTTCAAATTGCTCACTGATTCTTGGAAAAATACCTGGGTCTCGCAATGCATATAGAATGCTATTAAAAGCATTAGGAAACAATTGCTTTAAGGTCGCATAATATGTTTCGTCGCCACAAAATGAACAGAATTCAGTTGAAAGCTGTAAAAAGTTATCCGGTAGATAGTCCAAGATATGCGCCTCCATATCACTTTTCATTACTTTCAACACGCCAATTTTAATAGGTAGTGTTGTATCAGCATGATATGTTAGAATGACAGAGGTTTTGAATCCAAAATCGTCCCAATTGTCCCTTCCCAATTTGAAATATGGGGTAGCTGGTTGTTGTTCATTCGACTTATAAAAACGAATGTTGTTCTTAGAAATATGAATTGGCAATCCCAAATCATCAGCTGTCTCTGCTTGGATTTCATAAACAGGAAGGCCCTCAAAATAATTGGTAACTCTTAAAACATATCCCGTCCCTCGCAGTTGATTGTTAATCTTGGAGACGTCAGAAATCCTAATTTCTTCATCTTTTTGAAACTCCGGATCAACAATCGCTGCTAGAAATTTAAAAAATCTATCATCCTCATCATCATCAAATAATCTAAGCCGCTCGTCGAATATGTACTCTAAATCCCAGTCACTATTATTTATAATGTGCTGTCTAAAGTCTGCATATGCATCCTTGTACCGTGGGTCGGCAGATGGCATATCACGTAGCGGCCATACTTTATTGATTATTGCTAAAACCTCAGGGCGATCTAGAAATTGACTAGGGCTTATAACAGCGTCAAATATTTGTCGCTTTTTCGTCTTTGCTAGCATTTAAAAGGGTTCTATTGTGAAAACGATCCTTGATCTAAGTGTTCAATATTTAAGACATCACTTCACTTCCGCGTTGGTTGAGCAATTTCCCTCTACTATCCAGCAACTAATTCCTTTATAAATTACTTGTTTTGACATTACGCCAGCGTGCCAAAATCAGCCGTGTAGTATGAAAAAATTTGTGTACTGCACTGCACAGTCGTTTTATTTAGTTACACGAATCCAGCCCTATATTTCTATCCCTTCGTGTCGTAAATAGTTATATAGAGTAGCCTTGCTTCCGATTTTTAGCTGTTCGCAAATCTGCATTGTTGTATACTTCTTACTTTGATATAAAGTTGCAGCCAGGCTTGCAAGCTCCTTAGATTTTTTAGTCAGACCCTTTGGCCTCCCACCCACCCTACCTCTGGCACGCGCAGCTTCCATTCCGGCTAAGGTGCGCTCCATCAAAATCTCACGTTCATTTTCAGCAAAGACCGAACTAAGCATGTACCAAAGTCGACCCATTTTTGTAGAAGTATCAATGCCTTCTGAAATACTCCGGAAGTCCACTCCCATTTCCTTCCACTCAACCATCAGCTTGATCAGCTCATAAGTTGTCCTTCCGAGCCGGTCAATTCTCCAGACCACTATGACATCTCCCTTTCGAAGCTCCGAAACCATTCTTATATATTCCGGTCGCTGCATGGAAGCACCTGAAATCTTTTCATGATATATTTTCTCACAACCTGCTTTTTCAAGGGAGTCAAATTGCAGATCTTGGTTCTGCTCAGTCTTTGATACCCGTATGTATCCAATCACCATTCCAAATAGTACAGTTTAACGTGCCAGTTTGCAATATACAGTAATTTGTTTTGGTGTACCACTAAAACGTAATTTCAAAACGGTAAAATCAGCACTTTTCAGAACCAAAAGGGAAGAAAATCAAATGAAGTCTAGAGTACAGAAAAACCACCGTATAAATTTGGACGAAAATGCCATAGACAAAATTTATAAGGAGACGCTTTGGCTTTTGTGTGTTATCTGCTCAACTTTCCTGGATCGAGCTCTTTCACCTTGTGAATCAATTTAATCGACATCGCTGCTCAAGCAGATCTTTCAACATCCGATCCGCTATGTGAATTATTAATATGATCTTATTGGGATCATTCAGTGAGGCTACGTCAAATTTTTCTGATTAACGCGAAAGATGTACCAGACGCTATTTAACTGGTGATGACAAGATAACAAATGAAGATTCAGCTAGCATGAGTAGGATTGGGACGCAAATGATCTGAGCATTTTAGATCTCTACTTTCGTGTGATCCTGTAAAGTGTCATTGAATGCTACTTGCCGTGCAGCTTGGTTGTTAAAATTTGATACCTAAGATTTTTGAATGTGATTAAGGACATATCTGCAATCCTCCAAGGTCAATATGGCTTATTGAATGAGCCGGCAATCTGGGAGAACTGCTTTTCTTGGTCGCGTTCACCATCCTACTGGCTGAACTGACAATAAAGACATTTATGCTGGCATTGTAAGGTAGACGCTGTATTGACCGCAAGAATTCCCAGCCGTTCATAACTGGCATATTGATATCTAACAAAACACAAAAGACATTTTCCTCATGATCGCTCTCTATGTAAGCCAGCGCTTGCTGACCATCGCTACATTTATCTATGCTCACTTCGATGCCAACTTTTCTAAGCAGCTTTTCATGAAGGAATAGAAAAACAGGGTCATCGTCTACAAGCAATATTTTGAACTGGTCTCCCATATCCTAATAACCGGCAATTGAGCATGGTTGGCCATACATGTTTCGCCCATGCAAAGCAAAATCTATCGTGCAGTATGGCGCTTCGCCCAATATTTTTTTAGGTCAGAATAAATCCGGTCGGGATAGAATGTGAGCCCGTAACTATAATAAGGGCCTTCGAAATGTTCCCGAAAAACGGTCTGCCTCGCAGCATTACGGTAGCCAATTTGCAGGCCGAACCCTACCCAAGGTGTAGCTTTGAATTCCCCGTATGCCCCGAGTTGATAAGGCACGAAGTAGAAGTGACCGCTGCCGAGTTGGGCATCATCGGATATCCGGCGATAATTTGCTGATTCACTGCCCAAGCCCGTTTCAACCGGAATGTATACCGTCCAACGCGGATTCCGGTATAGGGGGAACCAATAGGCCAGGCTCGCAAACCCGACATCAGTACGGGTGTAGTATTCCAGGTTGATGCGGTGGGCATGGCTCTTATGCAAATCGATTAACCGTTGCTTAGCCCCATAGCTTAGCCAGTAATAGCCAAGTGTGAGCTTATGTTGCCCTCTTCCGAAGGCGATACCTCCTAAAATGCCATTGATCGTAATGTGTTTTCCCTCGATGATTGTACTGCGTGAATCCAGACTTAGCACACCGTGGATGGAGGCTCGCGCGATTGAATCGGACTGACCTGCACGGCAAGGCGCGGCCGGTAAGAGTAGGACTGCCAGGATCAGGATGGAAAATACCTTTTTGGATAAAGCCTGGATATGGCCGATCGGGCGGGATGGATTATATATTTGGGACATAACAAAAACTTCTGCGAGATCGGCAATGCGGTTTCGTTGCTCGGTAAATATTTCTTTAAGAAAGAAAATCTGTCGTCAGCGTCGGGCAGTTGGGTTCCTGGGCATTCGAGCAGCAATCCTGCAAACACTTGTCGACACTGCGCTGCATCAGTTGCCTGAGTTCGATGAGTTGCATGATCTTCTGATCGATTAAGATTACTTTTTCCGAGATGATCTCTGATACGTTCTGACAGGAGGCCTGATTAGTTTCGATCAGGTCGAAAAGACTAGCGGTTTCGTTCAACGTAAAGCCAAACCCTTTGATGCGCTTGATTTGAAAAAGCCTCTGTAAAGTATGCTCAGAATATTCTTTGTAGTTATTAAAACGCCTTTCCTTGCGTCCGACAGCTATCAGGCCTTTCTTCTCGTAAAAACGGATTGTGTCCCTGGACAACCCAGTTTGTTTTGATAGTTCACCAATCAGCATATTTTTTTGGTTGAGGTTCTTGACAATTGACTATTGTCCACGGTTTAGTTTTACTTCTAAAAATATCATGAAAAATAGAAAAAATCTCCCGTTTATAGGTTTGAGTATCTTTGCCTGTGCCGTTTGCTGCGCTGCGCCCATTCTAGGATTTGTCTTCGGTGTAGCTGTATTGACTTGGCTAAGTTACTGGACCAACAGTCTCGCTATCGTATTGGTCGGTATGGTGGCTTTGCTTTTTGTTGTCAGACATAGGAGAAAGGTACCGTGTGCCATTTGCTGCAGTGACTGCGATTGTAAACTTGAAAATGGAAATGCTGACTAGCCTTTGTCTTAAATAAATTATGACAGTTATTAAATCTTTATTGGTATTCATCCTGGCCGGCCTATGTGAAATTGGCGGCGGGTATTTGATCTGGTTGTGGCTCAAAGAAGGTGAACCACTCTGGTTCGGCATACTGGGTGGGTTGATCCTTGCTTTGTATGGCGTAGTGGCTACATTCCAGCCGACCGGCTTTGGCCGTGTTTATGCCACTTATGGCGGCATATTTATCGTGATGGCGCTTATTTGGGCCTGGCAGGTCGACGGTTTCCGGCCCGACAAATACGATCTGATTGGCGCCGCCATTGCACTCATCGGCGTTTGTATCATTTACTATGCGCCGCGTCCGTAGTACTTACGCTTTTTTCCATTTAATACCGCATCCAATTGCTTTCGCTGTTGGAGTTGCAATGGTTTTATTTTCCAGCAGCGCATTCACAGCGTTGGCGACGTATTTTTCACTGGCCTGGCTACCATCTTGCGCATTGTTATCGATCGCGCCGATGTAGCGGACGATGAAATCAGCACCATCCCACTGAACCACAAAAACGGTCGGCGTATGCGTTGCCCCATAGGTTTTGGCAATCTGCTGGGTTTCGTCGGTCAGATAATGAAACGAATATTTCCGATCGGCAGAACGTTTTTTCATCGCCTGGAAATTATCGCCGGGAGAAAGTGCTGCATCATTCGCATTGATTGCGATCACTGGATAGCCTTTTGAGGCAAACTGTTTGTCCAGATCCATTACCCGTTGTTCATAAGCCTGCGCGACAGGACAGGTATTGCAGGTGAAGACGAGGATAAGACCTTTCGCTGACTTATTAGTAGAGAGCGAGACCGTTTTTCCATCAACATTTTTTAGCGAAAAATCCATGACCTTTTCACCGACCTGGTAGCCTGTCTGCAAAGCTGTAAATGCTGCGAAAACGAGAAATGCTATCAGGGTGGCGGCTAATACAAACAGTGATTTCATATTGGTATAGGTTTAGATTATTGAATAAATGGTTTCAATTCGGAGGCCAATTCGGCTTCGGTAAAGGGTCGCTCAAAAGCTTTTTTACTATTGGTTTTTGAATCGACAATGATTGTAAAGGGCAACGCGCCAGACCATTCGGGTGAAACTTTGTCGATCCAGGAATTATAATCAGGCTCGTCGAGCAGTACTACCTTGGCCGATTTGATCCCTTTTCGGACAACGAAAGGTTCTACCTTCTTTTTTAGCAGCGATGCGGCATCTAGGCTTACCAGTAGCACTTTCACTTTCTTCTTGGCGTACTGTGCGCTGATTTTCTCGAAATGAGGGATCTCAGTAACGCAGGGCAGGCACCAGGTCGCCCAAAAATTTACAACCAATGTAAAATCGCCGGGTTTGTCCAGCATTTCACGAAGTTCCGGATATTTGATTACCCGGATCTGCTGGGGGTAGGCAATATGTCCCAAACAAATCAAGATGAGGACGAAGAGCCATTTGTGATAACCAACCATAAATACAATTTACAGAAAACATATGAAAAGCAGGCCTTGTTTGGAGGTAAGTCAATGTTTGTTAGGTAGTTTGTCCAGTTCCATTACCAGATAAGCCATTTCCTTAGTCTCTACCGAATCCCCCATTTTCAACAACACCGGCCCGCCGCCCGGACTGAAAGTCAGCTGAAAACGAAGCCAGGGACAGCATAGCTGCTCAAACCGGATGAATTCAAAAAGATCCTGGCTTAGAGTACTATCCGGGTTTTCAAAAACCAGCTCGTAGCTGGTCGGTGTTTCAAGCATTTTGTGAATTTTTTTAAATAGCGTTTGATGAAGCTCCTGCATGCGGCGGATCTGATCTTTATCGGTGAGCTTGCAGGCCAATGCGATTTTCTCTTTCAGCTTTTTGGTATGTTCCATGTCCAATGATTGTCCGAAGCAGGTGGTGGCCAAAAGCCAAAAAATCCCGCCGAGAAAGACAGTCTTCATGTCTTTTGGAAACAAAGTTAAACCGTGGAGTATAGTCCATTGTCAAGGGGAGTGGGACAATATTTTTGTACTTATGTAAGCAGTATGGCTTGCATGATTTCTCCCCAAAAGAAAACCAACAGCTTATTTGGACGCCCCCCAGATGTAAATGGACACTAAGCTAAATAACCGAAGCTCGATACAAAAACCTGTAAACGCTAACGGATTTTGGCTGACAAACGACGCTTAACAATATTCGGCCTCCTTTTGCTGGAACAGTTATAATGTAAGTACAGAAACTTGACACTTACATTATGACTAACAAAAGCCCCAATCGTGCTGAGAATAAAATGCATAGGCGTGCATTTTTGAGCGGAGTTGTTCCTGCGATGGCAGGCACAACATTATTCCCTTTCGCACCTACACCTTTGATAGAAAAGGATGATGCTTTTCCTGGTTTGATTACCCGGGAGAAAGAGCCTTCAAACCTGGAATTTCCTTTTGCAACTTTAAAAGGAAGAATTACCCCTAATGCCCGGTTTTTTGTCCGAAGCCACTTCCCATTTCCGAAGCTTGATTCCAACGTTTGGAAATTGTCAATAACGGGCGATGTAAAAAGAACAATCACCATTACGTATGATGAGCTTCGCAAAATGCCGTCGAAGACCGTGATGGCGACATTGGAATGCGCTGGTAACGGTAGGGCCAAACTGGCCCCGAAGGTCAAGGGGCTTTTATGGGAGCAGGGTGCGGTTGGTAACGCTGAATGGACAGGCGTACCACTCTCCGCATTGCTAGAAAAAGCGGGATTGAATTCAGATGTCTTAGAAATTATTCTGGAAGGGGCTGATAAAGGGGAAATCACGGAAGAACCCAGGTCGCCCGGGGAGATACATTTCGCCCGAAGCATTTCTCTCAAAAAAGCACTGGAGGCAAATGTGTTGATTGCCTACCAAATGAACGGCAAAGATCTTCCCATTGCGCATGGGTACCCCGTCCGGGCGATCATCCCAGGATGGTACGGCATGGCATCGATCAAATGGCTTACCAACATTATTGCGACGAGCAAACCTTTCGAGGGGTATTGGCAGACTATTGAATATGCATATTGGAAAAGGCAAGCCAACCAGCCGACGCTTACCGCGGTCACTGCGGTCGAAGCAAAAGCGGAAATCGCACGGCCCATGTTACATGAGGTTGTTGCTGCCGGCAAACCATACCGCGTCCATGGGGCAGCCTGGTGTGGCGAGAAGTCAGTTATTAAGGTCGAAATAAGTACGGACAACGGACTGAGCTGGCAGGATGTCAAGCTGTTGGACAAGGAGATTGCGAATGTATGGCGACTATGGGAATTCAATTGGCAGGTGCCTTCCAAGCCGTCAACGGCAGGAATTTTGGTCCGTGCCACCGATTCCGACGGCCATGTCCAGCCCGATAAGCACGATCCCGACCGGCGAACCTACATGGTCAATAAAACCGTGGCGATGGAGGTTGAAATAGGATAGGAATCCTCATTCCAAAATTTAAAATAGTATTTTATTACACCATGATAGCCATTTCTGAAATTTATCGACCTGATCAGGTAAAGATGCTTTTTGTTGCCGAAGCCCCCGGCGGCGGTGAAAAACATTTTTATCATGCTAACACCAATTTATATCGAACGATCAGGGACGCTTTTGAGGTAGTGTACGGCAACTTTAACTCGCCGGAAGACTTTATTAAGTTCTTCAAATCGACTGGTTGCTATCTGGATCATTTAAGCCAGGTCCCACTTGACAAAGCCAACAGGCAAGCACGTTTGGATGGTAGAAAAACCGCAGCAGAATCGCTGTCGAGCCGGATCAATGAAATGAGTCCTGAGATCGTGGTTGTGTTGATGAAAGAAATAATGCCATTTGTAGAAAGTGCTCTCGGGCAGCCGGGTATAAATTCCGTACGGTCGCTGCTGGTCGTCCCCTACCCAGCTGGAAGTCACGCGAATAAACAAAACTGCATTAGTGAAATAACCCAAATCTTGAAGCTGTATGGGCCGGAAAGTGATTTTGTCTGACCTGCCGATGATAACCTGAGGTGATTAACCATCACTTATTTTGATAAAAATCAACGACTGGATGATTGCAAATTTGCATATCAAAAAACAAGTAGTGATGTGCAAAAGCGACTAGTGACCAACAGGCATATATTAATTTTTACAAGCAACGGCATCGGCAGCAAATTGGTTTTTATTATCTGCGTTATCCTTTGCCTGACGCCCTGGGTTAGCCCGCCGGTGGCACTTTTGCTCGGGCTGGCTGTTGCACAACTCAGTGGGCATCCATATCTTCATCTAAACCACAAAGCAACACATTGGCTACTTCAACTTTCGGTAGTTGGATTGGGATTCGGCATGAATCTGCACAGCGCGGTTCAAGCCGGAAGTCAAGGGCTGGGCTTTACTGTCATATCAATTTCTACGACCTTGCTATTTGGATTTATGTTAGGAAAATGGATGGGTATCGACCGGAAAACCTCATTTTTAATTTCCAGCGGTACTGCTATTTGCGGGGGCAGTGCTATTGCTGCCATAGCGCCGGTAATCCGCCCTGAGCAGAAACAAATGTCAGCTGCACTGGGGTGCATTTTTATTCTAAATTCTGCTGCATTGTTCATCTTCCCGTGGATCGGTTCTGAATTAAACCTGACACAAAGCCAGTTTGGACTGTGGTGTGCGCTTGCCATCCATGATACCAGCTCCGTTGTCGGGGCTGCCAGCAAATATGGGCCACAGGCATTGGAAATTGCAACAACAGTGAAGTTGACACGCGCGTTATGGATCTTACCAGTTGCATTTCTTGCGTCACTGCTGTTTAAGAACAGGTCCGGTAAGATCTCTATCCCTTATTTTATTGGCTTTTTTATCCTGGCAATGGTACTGAATACATATGTCCCCCAGATATCTTTCATCAGCCCGGTCCTTATCAAAATAGCACACGTGGGTCTGTCTCTGACGTTATTTTTGATTGGCGCGGGTTTGTCCAGGCAGGTTTTACGCTCGATCGGTATGAAGCCGATGATTCAAGGCATCTTACTGTGGACGGGTATCTCGCTTGCCGCCTTGTATGCCGTGATGCATTTTGCCGATAGATAGTGCTGGCAAGTTTACTTTGGAATTTGAATTGTCGGCTTGCGCAGGTATTTATTAAAATTTTAACACTTTGCTTTTTATGGAAATGAAAGAAAAACAAACCGGGCTCTTTGACCGCAGAGGATTTTTGAGGACATCATCGCTGGCCACTTTGACAGGCCTGCTTGGAACCAATATCGTCTTTGCAGACCGGTTGCCCAGGCACTATCTGCCGGTCGCATTTAATATTGACCCCATGGCGGACAAAAATAAAAACCTTGTCATCTTAAATGATAAGCCCTGGAATGTAGAAACTCCGGCCTATTTGCTGGATGATGAGATTACCCCTGCTGAAAAAATGTTCATCCGCAATAACGGACAGATCCCTGCCAGTATAGATATAAAGAACTGGAAGCTGACTATCAAGGGTGAGTCCGTTAAAGCAGTCAAGTCTTATATGCTGGCTGATCTGAAAAGTAAATTCAAACCTTATACTTACCAGCTTGTGCTTGAATGCGGAGGGAATGGCAGAGCGGGTTATTTTCCGAAAACCTCAGGAAACCAGTGGACCGAGGGAGGCGTCAGCTGTGCGGAATGGACAGGCGTTCGTTTAAAAGATGTCCTTGCAGACGTGGGGATCACCGATTCAGCTGTTTACATCGGATACTACGGACAGGACCTTCATTTGAACGGCGATCCTAATCAGGCTGTCATTTCAAGGGGCGTACCGATCAAAAAAGCGTTGGAGGATGAAACATTGATTGCCTGGTCGATGAACGGCAAAGACATTCCACTGGTACATGGCTACCCGCTACGCCTGGTGATAGGTGGCTGGCCTGCATCGGTATCAGGAAAATGGCTTCACACGATTGCCGTGAGAAATAAAGTGCACGACGGGGCTAAAATGACCGGAAAAAGTTACCGGGTTCCTATCCATCCGGTTGCACCGGGCGTTGACCCGGATGAAAGCGAGTTCAAAATTATTGAATCAATGCCTGTCAAATCAGTAATCACCTATCCTAAAACTGGTTTGGAAATACAAAAAACACAAAAACTGGCTGTTCGCGGCCACGCATGGGCGGGTGACAGAACAGTAAAACGGGTCGAGGTGTCGATCGATTTTGGCGAGACGTGGATGCCTGCCACTTTAAGGGAAGCAAAAAACCGGCTTGCCTGGCAGCACTGGTCGGCCGATGTTGATTTCCCTACCCAGGGTTATTATGAAGTATGGGCTCGTGCAACCGATGACCACGACCGTTCGCAGCCCATGGTAATGCCTGCGTGGAATCCGGAAGGTTACATTAACAATTCCTGCCACAGGATAGCAGTGAAAATCCTTTAAACAAGATGAAGATGGCCAGAAAGTTGAAAAATATTAAAAGCCTGCCGCTTGTTTGCAGTGTATTGGTTTGGTTATTATGTGCATGGGTACAAACGCAACCCAAACCAGTCAAAACACCTGCATCAAAAGCAAAAAAAATGGTTTCAAAAGGTGCAACTGTCGTCGGCACGAAGCCAAAACGCCAATCTGTTGCCAAACAAAATAGCGCCGTGGCCCGGCCGGATACGATCCGTAATCCGAATAGAGTTCTCGTAGACAGTGAGAGTGGGCTTGCTGTCGGCGAAAATATGTTTTTGGTCAAGGCACAATGCACCATCTGTCATTCCAGCAAACTGATTTTGCAAAGCCAGTTTGACCGTGACAAATGGATTGAACGCATACGGTGGATGCAACGTACCCAAAAGCTGTGGGATCTGGGAGAGACCGAAAAACCAATTTTAGATTATCTCGTAGAGCACTATGGACCTGTTAAAAGCGGTTTTGATGGGCGCAGGTTACCACTTCCCCAACAATCCTGGTATAAGTTATAATGAGGCTGCGATTGTAGAGGTTAATTTTATTTCTTGTCCCATCCACCTGAATCTGAGCCGGAGGCAAAACTACCAACCCAATATTTATGCTGGTAGTTTTGCTTCCGATTGGTTCTGCGACTCTCACCGCAGTTCAAGTCCGGCTGCCAAATTTAGTTGAAGAAAGTTTCCGGCCAGAGCTTCGGCTATAAACCATATGCTTGGCCTGTCCGATCTGCTGGGAACCATAAATGCCTGTGTGCCCCGAGAAGAAGTACGCGATTATACATGCAATAGCTACGTAAACGCCACATTCACTACCAAAGAGTTCAATAGCCATCAACACACAAGCAAGAGGAGTATTGGCCGCACCAGCGAAAACGGCAACAAATCCCATTCCTGCCAATAGGCTAACGGGCAATGGTATAAAATAGGAAAGCGCGTTGCCCAGCGTTGCTCCTATGAAAAACAGAGGTGTAACTTCACCTCCCTTGAAGGCAGCACCCAGGGTTACAGCGGTGAAGATAATTTTAAGCAAAAAATCGTAGGGTGATATTTGCATTTGGAAGGATTCCAGAATTACCGGGATGCCAAGGCCGATATATCTGGTACTGCCCATTGCAAATACCGCTGCCGAAACCAGCGCACCCCCTGCAAGTGGGCGAAATGGTGGAAAGCCGATATACCGTTTGAAAAACACTCCAATCCTATGCGTGAGTCGGCTAAATAGCACCGAGGCTATGCCAAAGGCTATTCCCGCAATAATGGCATACAAAATATTGAGGACTGACAAATCCGGTATTTCTGTGATGTGGTAATGGGTATGCCCCACCTTCCATGCCCTTGTGGTCATATCGGCAAATGTTGCTGCGGCGAATGCAGGAATCAATGCATCGTACCGAATACTGCCGATCAGAAATACTTCCAGGCCAAATACGCCGCCTGCAAGTGGGGTTCCAAAAACGGATCCGAAACCAGCAGCTACCCCGGCAATCAGAATAAGCCTTCTGTCGCGTGGCCGCAGACCTAACAGCCTTGTGAATTGGTCTGCGATTGAGCCTCCGATTTGTAGGGCAGTCCCCTCACGCCCGGCCGAACCGCCAAAGAGGTGGGTAGCTATGGTTCCGATCAAAACGAAAGGCGCCATTTTTAGTGAGATGACCTTCGAGGGTTTGTTGATATTTTCCAGCAGCAGATTATTTCCTGCCTCAACTTCCTTTCCAAAATAGTGGTACATACAGCCGATCACCAGCCCGGCAAGCGGAAGCAGCGCAATGATCCAGAGATGGGTTTCACGATAATGGGTAGCCCAATCCAGGCAGACCAGGAAAAGCGCAGAAGCAGACCCTACAAGAATCCCTACTATTGCAGTAAGGATAAGCCATTTAGCGGTAAAGAAAGCGATGGGATATTTCCAGAAAAGGAAAACCAATTTTTTAGAGAGACGAAACCTTGAGACTGACATTTTATATATACCTATTAGTTGAACAAATACAATTTGATCCTAATAGGCGCCATCAGCCCTTTCAGGCGGTTTCCGCAGGAAGACACCATTTCCTGTCTACAAGGGCAAAGATACAGGTAAATTGCTAAAATCTAAATATTCTGGTAGCGATTGTATTAAGTTTGGAATCTTGAAACAAGATTAAGTTCAGAAACAGCTTCGCGTGGGAATGTTTATTTTATTTCGTTAATAAAAATGTCAGAGAATATAAAATCAACCCTGCCAATCGCCAGATACCTGGAGACATCCTTTAAAACCTTTGAACCGGGGCTCAGAGATCGGATCGCGGAAGCGGGTCTTGTGAAAAATATCCCTGCCGGGGAAGTGATCATGCGGACGGGACAATTCATTAAGCACAGTGTGCTGATTGCCTCCGGCCGCGTTAAACTATATCGTGAAGGTGAGGATGGCCAAGAAGTTTTCATTTATTATCTCGAAGAAGGAAATGCCTGCGCTTTATCGATGATTTGCGCGACGAAACAGGAGGCAAGCGAAATCATGGCCAAGGCTGAGGACGACACGACCATCATCATGATTCCGATACAGATGATGGATGAGCTGATGACTACCTATCGCAGCTGGTATTATTTCGTTCTGGAAAATTACCGGTCACGCTTTGAAGAGTTGCTGACCGTCCTGGATAGCGTGATTTTCAAGGCGATGGATGAGCGTCTCGAATTTTATCTTCGCAATCAGTTTAAAACCAGGGGTTTAGATGAGCTCTCTGTTACACACCTTGAAATAGCAAACGATCTGAATACATCCCGCGAAGTTGTTTCACGCCTCTTGAAGAAGATGGAGCAGAACGGGAAAATTAAGCTGTTTCGTAACCACATCACCTGGGTGTAATAAGCTATTTGTTTCCTTATGTGATAAAAGTCACTTTCTGGCAATGAGTGAATTGCTTGATTTGTGTGATTAATATCTGCAAATGGAAATTCTGGCTTATTTGGCATCTGTGTTGATTGGTGTTTCACTCGGTTTGATAGGCGGAGGAGGTTCGATTCTGACAGTGCCCGTCCTTGTTTACCTGTTTGGCGTACCGCCACTACTGTCCACATCCTATTCCTTATTCATTGTAGGCTCCACCAGTTTGATCGGAGCAATTCAGAACTACAAAAACGGGTTATTGAATGTGCGTACCGCGTTTTTGTTCGGAGCAACATCGGTTACGACCGTATTTTTGGTCAGAAAGCTTCTTATTCCCCACATCCCCAGACAACTCTTTCAACTGGGAGATTTTCAGGTTACAGAGCCAATTTTAACAATGGCCCTATTCGGGCTGTTGATGATAGCTGCATCCCTGGGCATGATCAAAAACACAGCACAGGCAGCCAAACAAAACCAACTAGAAGGTCATGGATTTTTCAAGCTCTATGTATTCGGCATAGGCATAGGATTAACAACCGGACTTCTTGGCGCTGGCAGTGGATTTTTATTGATCCCCACACTGGTTTTGCTATTGAGAATGCCCATGAAGGAGGCAGTCGGGACATCGCTTTTAATCATTGCTTTAAACTCCCTCATTGGCTTTACCGGTGATTTGGGCCATTTTCAGATTGATTGGGCATTTCTGCTAACCATTACCGGTATTGCTGTTGCAGGTATTATTATCGGTGGGCTGATTGGAAATTATATCAACCCAGAGCGGTTGAAGAAGGGTTTTGGTTGGTTTATTCTGGTAATGGGGATTTACATAATCATCCATGAAATCCTTGGAGGATGAGCTCATAACTACCCAATCACACCTACCGGTTTTTGCCATTTTTATAACAATATCCCACAACTGATTTTTATGTTTGAACTAATCCGCCAACCATGGCCCTGGTACGTTTCGGGCTTTGCCATTGCCGCCATTATGATTTTATTACTCTATTTTGGAAGGTCCTTCGGATTTTCTTCCAACCTGCGGACAATTTGCTCTATGGCCGGGGCTGGCAGTAAGGCAGACCTGTTTGACTTTGACTGGAAAGGTGAAAGCTGGAATCTTTTATTCCTGGCAGGATCAATCCTTGGTGGCTACATCGTCTCGTTATGGCTTAGCAGCCCAGGCCCGCTTCAATTGTCTGAGGCAACTATTACCGATTTACGCAAGCTGGGCATCCGCTTTGATGGGCGTATGAATCCTGACCAGCTGTTTGGTGATCATATCCTATCGTCGCCCAAAACAGTTCTGCTCCTTTTAGTTGGCGGTATCCTGGTCGGATTCGGTTCCAGATATGCGGGTGGATGTACATCAGGTCACGCAATCAGTGGGTTATCAAATCTTCAACTTCCGTCCCTCATAGCTGTGGTTGGTTTTTTCATCGGCGGGCTTGCTATGACCCACCTTATTTTCCCTTTTCTGTTTTGAGTTATGAAAGCTTTAAAATTTATAGTTACCGGTCTGTTCTTTGGCATAGTAATGGCTAAATCAGAGGCTGTCTCCTGGTACCGTATCCAGGAAATGTTCCGCTTTCAGTCATTTCATATGTTCGGCATTATTGGTACAGCTCTCCTGGTTGGTGTGGTTGCTGTTTTTATGATCAAACATTATCACATAAAAGATTTTAGCGGGAACCCCATTTTATTTCAGGACAAGACCGCAAGCTGGCCACGGTATCTTTTAGGGGGCATTATTTTTGGTTTGGGATGGGCGTTGACCGGCGCTTGTCCGGGACCTATGTTCGTAAACCTGGGGTATGGGTACTGGTCGATGCTGATTGTAATATCGGGAGCACTGGCAGGAACATTTATCTATGGTCTGGTCAGGCGTTGGTTACCTCACTAGTTCTTTTAAATTAAAAGGTTCAACATTTTTGAAATTCATAAAATAGTATCATGAAAATCCATCAATTTGAAGATCAATATCTTTCGCATTACAGCTACGCCATTTTAAGCGAATGTGAGAGCAAAATAGTACTGATCGATCCAGCCCGGAATCCTCAGCCATATTATGATTTTGCTGCACAGAATGGCGCTGACATCATTGCAGTAATAGAAACCCATTCACACGCCGATTTCGTCAGCAGTCACGTAGAAATCAGTCAGGCAACAAAAGCACCGATCTACGCAAGTGCACACACAGGAGCAAGCTATGACCATATTCCTTTCGATGAAGGCAGTTCGCTTTCATTTGGAAAGATTGTGCTGAAACCCTTGAATACACCCGGGCACTCCGAGGATAGTATTTCAATTGTGTTGGAGCACCATGGCATTGCCAAGGCCATTTTTAGTGGTGATACGCTTTTTATCGGGGATTGCGGTCGTCCGGATCTGAGGGAATCGGACAGTGATGCCAGCAGTCAACGGGAGAAACTGGCAGCGAAGATGTACGATTCTCTGCGCGAAAAGATTCTCCCCCTGGACGACGCTGTTGTGCTTTATCCTGCCCATGGCGCAGGGACACTTTGTGGTAAAGCACTCAGCGATGCAAACAGCAGCACGATCGGGCAGCAGAGACTTACAAACTGGTCATTGCAAGAGATGACCAAAGAGGATTTCGTTCAGAAACTGACGACAGACCAACCATTTATCCCCGCCTATTTTCCCTTCGATGTTGCACTGAACAAAAAAGGTGCCGCACATTTCAGACCTGGTGTCGAAAGTGTCAAAAGAATTGACTTATCGTCCGAGCAGCAAGGTAGCCTCGCAGACGGCGTTCTGATCGTAGATACCCGTGATGAACAAGTTTATAAAAAAGGCCATTTGCCCAATTCAGTCAACATCATGGACGGAAAAAAGTTTGAGACCTGGCTGGGAAGCATCATTGGGCCAAAAGAAACATTCTACCTAACCGGCGACTCCTGGCGGGTTTTAGAAAGGCTCATAGTTCGGACGGCCTCCATCGGATACGAACCAGCCATCAAATCAGCTTTTCTGGCGGGGCCTGCGCGGCTGCAAACACCACTTCTGGATCAAATACATTTCCGCCAGAACCAGCACGAGTATACTATTATTGATGTGAGAAATCCCTCAGAAGCCATCGAAGATAAAATTTTTGAAAGCAGCATTTCTGTTCCTCTTGCCGAAATACGTGAAAAAATAGGGAACATCCCTTTTGACAAACCAATCGCGGTTCATTGCGCCTCAGGGTACCGAAGCGCAATCGGAAGCTCATTAATCGCTGCATTACTTAATAGTCAGGTACAGGTTTTTGATATTGGTGATTTTGTGAAAGAATTTAGTAAACAACCAACAGTATCGTAAGTCATATGAAGGAAAGTCCAGCCAACGATCATAAAAAAAATGCAGGAGATCACCTTGCCAATGAGAGGACCTTTCTGGCGTGGGTCCGCACGAGCATCGGTATTATGGGGTTTGGTTTCGTTGTGGTCAAGTTCTCTTTATTTGTCCGGCAAATTGCAGCCGCGTTAGGAAGCAAACCCCAGATTCATTCTACGGGATATTCGCCTGTTATCGGCGTGTTGCTGGTTAGCCTTGGTGCCTTAACGACGCTGTTCTCCTATATTCGGTATACTAATACAAAAAAACAGTTGGAGCAGGGGCAATACTATCAGTCCTCCCTTTTGATCAAATGGATGACGGCAGTGATCTTTTTGGCCAGCATACTGCTCATTATTTATCTGATTAAGACAACCTGACGATGGAAAAGACACTTCAAAACCATTGGGATAACACTTATTTATTCAAGGGGCCTGACCAGTTGAGCTGGTCGCAAAACCTGCCTGAGCCCTCACTTTCGCTGATAAAGTCCACTGGAATCAAAACAACAGATGCAATCATTGATATCGGAGGCGGGGATGCCACATTGATTGAAAAACTATTAGACGAAGGTTTTTCGGATTTGACCGTTCTGGATATTTCCAGTGCGGCCATTGAAAGGGCGAGAAAACGACTCGGGGAACGGGCCGAAAAGATAAAATGGACCATATGTAACGTCCTGAATTTTGTCCCGGACCGTCCTTATGCGCTGTGGCATGACCGGGCAACTTTTCATTTTTTAACAGAATCCCAGGATATCGAAAAGTACAAGCATATCGTCAGCGAGTTTGTGGTCAGGGATTTGATCATCGGCACCTTCTTAGAGGACGGGCCTACAATGTGCAGCGGATTGCCGGTAAAAAGATATGATGAAAAAACATTGGAATCACTATTCGATGATAATTTTCAGCCACAAGAGCGTGTACTTTCAGATCATATTACGCCATTTGGCACGGTACAGAATTTTCGTTTCATGCATTTTTCAAAACGAAGTTTGTAAAATAGCACATTCTTATTTTTCTATGCCAACGCTTCCCTTCTATGAATTTTGATTTTCGCCTGCGTGTTTTTCATACGGTTGCCAAACGGCTAAACTTTACAAAAGCGGCCGATGCGCTTTTTATTACCCAACCCGCCATCACAAAACATATTCGAGAACTTGAAGCCCAGCTAAAAACAAAAGTTTTCGACCGGAACGGCACGAAAATCAAGCTTACGCGTGCAGGTGAACTCTTGCTTGCACGTACCGAGCAGATCTTTGAGATTTACCGAGCACTTGAATTTGAGATCAACGCGCTGAACAACGAAAATAGCGGCACGCTCAGGATCGGGGCCAGTACAACTGTTGCTCAGTATGTGCTGCCATCATTGCTAGCGGGTTTCCACAACCGGTTTCCTGAGATCGAGCTTTCATTAGTGATCAAAAATACAGATCAGATCCAACTGGCCTTAACTGAAAAACAAATCGATATGGGCATCATCGAAGGAAGGTCCCGTGATCCTAAAATACATTACGATCCCTTCCTGAAAGATGAAATTGTTCTGGTAACAAATGCCAGGAGCCCTATTGCAAAAAATGGTACGATCACTCTGGCTCAGCTGGCAGGTATTCCTGTTATCCTTAGAGAACCAGGCTCAGGCACTCTGGAGGTAATTGCATACGCGCTCAAAGAGCAGGGTATATCACTCTCAGACCTGAACAAACAGATGGAGCTGGCTGGGACCGAGAGCATCAAAGGATATATTCAGAATGCACCCTGCGCCGGATTTCTTTCCATCCACTCGATTATAGATGAATTATCGCACAATCAATGCCGTGTGATAGATATAGATAATTTTTCTATCGAAAGAACCTTTCACTTTGCTACGCTCCAAGGCCAGCAGGACGGCCTGGCTGAACTATTTATGAATTTCGCCAGGCATTACAAAAAGTAATCAAGTATCAATCAAATTTGTACGAATAGGTAATTTTAAATTACCTGAGGTTATCAAAGATTACTTTTTATGATTTCCACGGCAACTGCTTCCGCCTCATCTTTGTAATGGCAATAGGCCAAAAACTTAACCATTTCAAAGATGAAAACGACCCATGAACTTCCGCTAAACGTAACACTCTTCGAAACAATTTTAAGGCTTTGTGTGATGATGTGGCTGCCTTTCCTGCTGTATTTTCCAGGGCTGGGGTAAACTAAAGAAAGGGAGAAAAACCGTCACGACTTTCGTGTAGCAATTTCATTTGTAAGTAGCCCGGAATAATGAATTCTAAGGCGTTAGATTCAAATCCATGATCGAGCTCAAATCAAACGTTTTATAATCCTTACCATCGGAGAAGTCGTATTCTCCCACCAGGTTAATATGTGCCCAGCTATGGGTAGAAGTTGCAAGGATTTTTTTCAACAGGATCTGCCTGTCTTGTTCGGACTCCACAGCTACCAGTTTTTCAGATAACAACAACAGATTATAAGTGTTCACCGCATTTGCTATCAACCTTTTACATCCTTCCGCTGTCAGTTGTTCTTTTCTGGTAGCCCAGATCAATTCCTGGTTGTTGCCTACGGTAATGGCCTTGGAAAAGTTATTACTGTTCTCAATTTTCGAAAGTGAGCCAGACACCGATTTTCGGATTAATTCATCATCCATGTATTGATAAATGTATACTGTTTTGTAGAGCCTTCCCAAATCTTTGAGGGCTTTGTAAAGCGGGTGTTGTTTAGAATAGGAATTTAAACGTCTAAACAACGTTGATGCCTTAGCGTAACCCAACTTGATAGTACAAACAAGTCTTAGAATTTCATCCCAATAATTTTCCAGGTGAACCAAGTTAACTTTAAGACCGGGAACAATTTTATAATTCAGTTCACGGTATGTCCTGGCTTCATCAATTGAATACAGCTGCTGGTGATGAAACCTTGCGAACCTTGGACGAAATTCAATACCCAAAAGACCTGTTACTGCGAATACGGGTTCACTGAACCCATGCGTGTCTGTTGAATGCGCATTTGGGATGATCACCTCATTGTGGGTCAAACCATCCAAAACATAATGTGATTCGGGTTCAGCTGCACTAAATACTGTTGAGTAAAATAACTGTCCAGCTTCGTCCAGAAAGGAATACATGGTCACACCCCTTCCATTACCGAAGTATTTAAATGACGGAGAAGCTACCAATGAAGCAACGGAAACATCAAACTTTTGGCCGTCACTGGAAGTATGAATAAAGTCAGCATCTTTTCTAAAATGCTCGGTAAGTGGTAAAGAGTTGCTAAATGCAAGTACTTTATCATTTGCCTGTAATACTGTCTCTGGCGAAAAATACTGGAGTGCCGTTGTCTCCAAAGAACTTGTACGTATTCCTTTTGACATGAAAGAGAATTTCCGGATACCGATATTGCAACCAAAGCCAAGAATCGCTGCAAAAAACAGTTTTTCTTCCGGACGTTTGGGTATGTGATCAATTCCACTATGAATAAATGTAGATATAAAGCCAGTCGCATTCTGGACGGTTGAGAGCACTTCCACCAATGGAATTACATATTCTTGTGGGTAGAGCGATTCCAGATCAACGACTTCTTCTAATCGTTTATCTTTCATCAGGTGCCAGTCACCAGCCGGATCAAAGTATACTTGTTTGTTGCTTCCTTTTTCTATACGCTCATTTGTCAATTTTATCTGGGCATTCAACTTTTCATTTAATTTGAGGAGAGTTTTTCGGGAATCTGCAAAAGCTGTTAATCCAGCTTGTTCCATGAGCTTTTCCTTTTCTTTGTTCCAAACCGTTGCCGGTATTTGATACTCATCAAAACTACGGTAATCATAGGATGAATCGATTGGAAGTACTCCGGATTTGATACTATCCCTGATTTCCTGAAACAGGAATACTTTATATAAACCTGTCCTTAATTTTCCTTCCGTAGTCAATACCCGCTGCTGTTGTTCCATTCCTAAAAAATCAGTTGGTACAGCTGCGCGTGAAATAATAGAACCATTTTTTTCCTGGTAGTACCGGACCGCAGAAAGGATATCTTTTCCTGATGAAGTCGAACTAGGGATCAATGCTTTTACGATATCACTGACTTTACCATTCAATTTCGATGCATTTTTTTCAAGTATCTGATAGAAATCCTCCCGGTCATTTATTTTTTGGTTGGCTTCCTTTAATGCTTTAAGGCGCTTCTGGTCTTCTTGTAAGAGTTTTTGAGATAGCCGTTTGTTTTTAAAAAGCTGTTCAATCAATGTAACTTTGGATAAGGCTTCTATTGTAGTGTCAGCAATAATTTGTTCAATGGCACCCAAAACATCAATGTGCGTGCTGCTCCGGTGGGCAACGCTGCTAACCAGTTGCGCAGTCTGCATCCTGTTTTGATAAAGCTGCTGCTTAACCAGGTTCTCACAGCCATTGACATAATTGGTGACCGCACTATTCAAAGTCAGGATAAGTGCATCTCCCAGCATATAATACTGGTGGATAATGAATGAAATCAAAAGAAGATAGCGGTTAGTGCTACGTGTAGCTATTTGCGTTACCTGATTATTGATAACGTATTCTGCGTAAAATTGAACAGTGGTGTCAGATAATTTTAAGCGTTTCACTATGGGTAATAGCTGCAAATACATGATCTTCAAACTTTCAAAGTTGGTTACTCGCTCACGAATCTGTTTGGTTTCCATGGATTGCGAGATCCGCTTAAAGAATGTAATCTCATATCGTTTTACTTTCAAATGCTTCCTGCTGTCCTGCTGATAAGAAGTGTGTTCGACAAGAAGCTGCTCTAAAAGCAAAATATCGGCGGTAGTCAGGTACTTATTTAAAATAGATTCTAGATTTTGCTCGAAACTGGTAAGCGCTTTGTCTAAAATCGTTTTCAGGCTTTGATATGTTGGAATTTCGATATGGTGTGATTGGAGAAAATCTACCATACCTTCAAATATCAGATATGGCCTGGTCTGTACATGGGCTAGTCTCTTTGTTTCTTCAATCAATGTTTCAGTCGAAGATTTGTCAAAAGGTGCAAAACCGAAATATCCCAGAATATCTTCCCGGTGCCTCAGAGATGTCCGTCCTTCATATTTTTCCATTTGTACAGCGTTGACATCAACAGAAATTCTTGCTGCTACAAAATCTACATCACTTTGGTGAAAACGGTTCGATCCAAAAAAACGGCTGACTACCCGGAAGTATCCTACCTGTAATAGAAAACCAACTTTGTTGGAAGGTGTTTGTAAAGTCTTGACATATTCAGCTGCCCACTGAGGGGCTTCTAAGAAAATTATTTTCTGGTCAACACTTAAAACAGGTGGATTGTCAAATCGTTGCCGTGCTTCGGAAGTCAGGTATTCTTTTCTTGGCATGAGACGATTTGTTTGTATAAAAAAACGTTGCTCAAAATGTACAACCTTGTCATGCTCATAAAGAGTAAGGAATGACCGAAAACCGGGTGAATTTTATCAATTTAGTAAAATAAACTTGTATACCAATCTAAGTACATTAAATTTGACCTATCACATGGATTAAAGTAGACAAAAAGTGAAAATTGGATATGCACGGGTATCGACCCAGGATCAAAATTTGGAAATGCAATTGGATGCTTTGCAAAATGCCGGGTGTGAAAAAGTATTCCAGGAAAAAGCTTCCGGAATAAAATCCGACAGGCCACAGCTGGCCGCCATGCAGCAGATCCTACGGGAGGGTGATGTCATCTACATTTATAAACTTGACCGGCTGGGGCGTTCTTTAAAACATTTGATTGAAATGACTTCTGATTTTGAGAAACGGGGAATCGGCCTGGTTTCCATTAATGATCATATCGATACAACTACTGCCCAAGGCAGGCTGATCTTTAATATTTTTGCCTCACTGGCAGAATTTGAAAGAGACCTGATCAGGGAGCGAACAAAATCTGGATTGGAAGCCGCCCGTGCTCGTGGACGGAAAGGAGGACGTAGCCGTGGCCTTTCAAAAGAGGCTGAAAAAAAGGCGATGCTTGCGCAAACGTTATATAATGAACGTAAGTTAGGAGTAAACGAAATTGCTGCCGACCTAGAAATTTCTAAAATGACACTTTATAAGTACCTGAGACACCGAGGGATTCAAATCAACGGAAAATAATCTATCATTCCAATATCTGTAAGTTTAACTTCTGTTGGGGAATGTTTCAACGTTTTATATTAAATCACTAATACTTTCAGCAACTTTTACCATTATGAGTACAATAAACTTGAAATCATTTAGACAATTCTTCCAATCCAGTTCAACCGGAGGGATTATCTTAATCGCATGCGTATTTATTTCTTTACTGATAGCAAACACAGGAGTAGGTCCTTACTTCGAAGACATCCTTTCCTATCAGGTAGGCATGAATTTCAGTAATGTTCACCTTAAGTATTCCATTTCTCTATGGATTAATGACGGATTGATGGCCATATTTTTCCTACTGGTCGGACTTGAAATTAAAAGAGAACTCATTGAAGGCGAATTATCCTCAATAAAAAAAGCGGCTCTCCCTATTTTTGCTGCCCTTGGAGGCGTCTTAGCTCCGGCGATTATCTATTATATGATCAATACTGGAACAAATACTGCAAGTGGATGGGGGATTCCCATGGCAACAGATATTGCTTTCGCTTTGGCAATTCTATCTCTGCTAGGCAATAAGGTTCCGACTTCTTTAAAAATATTCCTCTCTGCCTTGGCTATTGTTGATGATCTGATGGCTATTTTAGTAATAGCTATTTTCTATTCATCAGAACTTCATTATACGTATCTTCTTTATGCTGGTGGCATTTTTATTTTTCTTCTTATTATCAATAAATTAGGTGTAAAGAACCTGGTTGCCTATCTTGTTCCTGGCTTGTTTATCTGGTACTTTATTCACCATTCCGGAGTGCATGCTACCATTGCCGGCTTATTTACGTCCTTTTCCTTTCCTACCACCCGTGATGATAAGTAATCACCACTCGAATTGATTTAAAAAATCATAGCAAACCCAGTCAACTTTATTATTATGCCGTTGTTCGCACTGGCCAATACCAATATAAAATTTGAAGCGGGCATGATGGAAGGCCTTACTACCGTACTTGGCATGGGTATTATTTTAGGATTATTGATCGGCAAGCCATTAGGGATAACCTTGTTTTCATGGATCATTGTAAAGATAGGGGCTGCAAAACTGCCTAGTGGTGCTAACTGGAAGCATATTTTTGGTGTGGGAATACTTGGGGGGATTGGATTTACCATGTCTATTTTTATTGCCCTGCTCTCATTTGAAGGGGAACACTTGATTCTTTCCGAAGCAAAATTCTCGATCCTTACCGCTTCGGTTTTGGCAGGATGCATAGGTTTCTTTTTTCTTAGTCAGTTATCAAAAAATAGTGCCCCTAACTTTTCAAAGCAGAAATGAATTACAACTTAAAATAATGCAATTTAATATATTGTCAATTTTTATACTATAACTAGTACACATGCGATCGTATATACTAATTTTGGCTCTTTATCAAAATGTTAAATCACGTATCATCAAAAAATGCAAATCGAACCATTATGAAAAGGATCATCAAATTGGGATTAGGTTTTGTAACAGTACTCGGGACAGCAAATGTATTTGCACAACATGCGCCGGGTCTGGACGAACTTGTCTCGGCAGCACTTCAAAAAGACCATGGTCTGGCTGTGAAGCAGCTGGATATAGACCTGACCCATATAGATCAACGTAAATTAGCAGAAACATACCTTCCGCATCTGGACTTGTCAGGTAAATACGCCTTTCTGGCTTCGGGAATAAATCTGGATGCACCCGCAAACGTGGTGCCTGAGCTGGGTATCGCTCTGCCGGCGGTGGATGGATCGTTCACCAACCGGGCGAATCTGATTACTGGCGGCCTGAAAGCGGAAATGATTTTGTACTCTGGAGGAAAAGTCCCTGCGCTTAAGAAGGCGTTGAGTGAAAAGCAGAAAGCGCAAACCGCTTTGCTGGAAACAGACAGACAACAGATTATAGCAGATGTAAGTACGGCTTATGACCAGCTTGCCTTACTAAAACAGGTGAAAAAAGTACTCACCGAAAGCAGCAAAAGACTTGAAGTGAATACTGCAATTGCCGACAAGGCCTTTGAATACGGACTGATCACAAAATTTGAACACCAGAAAATAGATGTAAGCAAAGCGCAACTGGATGCTAAACAGCAACAGTACGAAGGAAAGCGCACCATGCTGATACAACTTCTTCATAAATACACCGGTATTGAAACGCAAAGATTGGAACTAATTGACCATGATCTGAGCCCATTTTATAGAAGTCAACCCGATGCAGGTATTCATGGACGGGCAGAACTCGCTGCACTGGACGCAGGCATTATGGCTCAGCAATATAAAATTGAAGCTGCAAAGAGCTGGTGGAAGCCTAAAGTGGCAGCGTCTACCTCCCTTGGTTATTTAAACCTGTATGGTATTCAGTTGAAAGCGAAAGAGCCTTTCCCGACAGGAAATACGATGGCGCTAAAAACGAACAAACTGGAGCTGCTCCCGAACTTTAATGTAGGCGTTGGCTTCAAATGGGATTTATTCGACGGGAATAAAGGAAAAAGAGAAGTACAGCAATCTAAAATTGAGCTGCAGAAAACAAGGTTGGAAAAAGAGGAGGCAGTTGAGAAACTGGAACTTAATCTGATTCGCCAGAAAACTGAACTGGCACAAGCTGAGGCTGAGATGAGCGCCCGCGATAAACAGCAACGAGTTGCTTTTGACGCGCTTACACAGGCTGGTAAAGAATTTAAGACAGGTTTAATTAAAACGTCGGATCTGGTTGGTGCTGAGACAGATTACCAGAATGCTGCCCTGGATTATTTACAGGCAGTATTCAACCAGAGACGTGCAGGTGTTGAGCTTCTTAAAGCGACGGGAAGCCTTACAACAGATGCTGTGAAATAAGATATCAAACCAAAAAAATTAGAAAGCATGAATACGAAGTCCATATTGCCCTATACACTTATAGTTAGCATGTTACTTGCCGGTGCAGGCTGTTCAGAAAAAACGGAGAAACCTGTTGAAGGAAAAGTAAAAAGAGAGACACTGGCATTTGCTCCAAAAGTTACGGGAAGAATCTTGAAAATATATGTTCAGGAAGGGGATTTGGTTCAAAAAGGTGATACACTCGCCATGCTGGATGTTCCTGAAGTGAATGCCAAATTGGCTCAGGCCAAAGGAGCGGTAAAAGCCACCGGAGCGCAGCGGTCATTGGCGCGCAATGGTGCCACAGAAAATCAGATCAAACAGTTACGGGCCAAACAGGCAGGTATTAAAGAACAATATCATTTTGCTGAAAAATCCTTTAGCAGAGCCAAGGCCATGTTCGCAGATAGTATGATGACACCCCAGGCCTACGACGAAATGGTAGCCAAGTTTCAGGGAGCGCGCGCTCAGCTTGATGCGGTGGATGCTGAACTGGCAGAGGCATTGAGAGGTGTAAGAACAGAAACACAAACTGCCTCGCAAGGCCAGGCCGATCAAGCTTTGGGTGTATTGCAGGAAGTAGAAGTCGCTTA
>NZ_JBHYGF010000584.1:0-2619 GCF_051859145.1 Dyadobacter sp. | reverse complement strand
CAATGCTATGCAGATCGAAACCATCACATTGCGTCAGGGGGAACTGGCAACAGCTGGTTATCCTGTTTTCAGCGGTTATTTGCCGGGCACTACCTATTTCCGTTTCACTGTACCTGAAAGCCGCATCGCAGCTTATAAAAAGGGAGATGAGCTGACTGTACACGTGCCTTACAGCAAGGGTGAAATAAAAGCAACCATTCAGAATATCAAGCAGCTCAACCGCTATGCAGATGTGACCAGTGCCTATCCTGATTATCAGATCGAGGATGCTGTTTATGAGCTGAAAATACAGCCCAAGGATGTGCAGCAGGCAGAAAGCCTTTTGGCTAATGCAACAGTGGTTTTGTGATCTTAAACCTTAACACCCCATCCAATGAAGACTTTCAAAGAAATGGTGCGAAGAGAATTCAGGTTGTTTTTTGCAAACAAGACCTTGCTTTCCGTGATGATTTTTGCGCCGATTATATATGCAGTTCTGATAGGATTTGTATATAAAGAGGGAAAAGTGACCGAATTGCCGGTAATAGTAGTCGATCAGGATAATTCTCCACTGAGCAATAGACTGATAGATATGATTGAAGACAGTGAGAAGCTGCATGTGCAACAAGTCAAAAGAGAAAATACCGGCACGCAGCAGGAGCTGCTTAATTCTCAGGCCGTGCTGGTAGTAACAATTCCTGAACGTTTTGAAGCTGATATATTACAGAAACGCTATCCTGAAGTAAATACCTTCATCAATACAGCTAATCTGCTGACAGCCAACATGGCGTCGCAGGGGATTCAGTCGGTGTTGGGCACTTTCAGCGCGGGAATGGAAATTCAGGGGTTGATGAAAAAAGGAGTTCCACAGGCTGCAACGCAGTATGAACCTTTTAAATCCAACTATATCCGTCTCTTTAATCCGACAGGAAATTACTTCACTTTTATGTGGCCGGCGGTTCTGGCGGTGGTATTGCAGCAGGTATTACTATTGGCATTTGCGGTAAGTTTTGCGTCAGAATTGCAAAGTCGTACTTTTCAGACTGAGCTGATGAGCTATACGCGCAATTCCGCCCTGGCCATTTTTGTAAAAGCATTGCCAATCTGGCTGTTAACCGTAGGTGTCTTAGGATTCTATTATGTGATGCATGGGGTTTTTCATGCACCTATGCCGGTATCGCTTCAGCCTTTTATAATCACAACCTCCCTTTTTGTTCTCGCAATTACATTTATGGGTGTACTGTTCAGCGTTCTGATTCCTGACGCGCTCAAAGCGACACAGGTGCTGATGATGTTTTCAACTCCTGCCTTCCTGATAGGTGGCTTCAGCTGGCCTCTGTCGTCCATGCCACAAGGCGTACAGTTTATTGCCAATCTTATTCCGCTGACACCGTTTCTGAATGCGCACAAAATCCTGCTGATAGAACAAGGAGATTTGCAAAATGTCCTGCCCTTTATCAAACACCTTGGTATCCAGATCGCAGCTTACGGAGTATTGGCTATAGCAGCTTTACAGTATAAAATGAAAGTGTGGAGTAAAGTAGAAACGGAAGTGGTTAATGGTTAAAGGGGTAAGGGAGGCTGACTGCCGATTACCGACAGCCCTAAACAATATGATTATTCATCTTATAATGCGTGGGGCTAAGCCCGGTGACATTTTTAAAGATACGGGAGAAATAGGAAAGACTTTCGAAGCCGGTTTCAGAGGCGATTTCAGTGAGTGGGAATATACCAATAGTTAGGATTTAAAATCGATAATGGAAGCAAGTAAATGAAATTGCAGCTGACCTGGAAATTTCTAAAATGACACTCTATAAATATTTAAGACATAGAGGAGTTCAAATAAACGGTAAAGTATAATTTAAAGCTGGAATTTACTTCTTAAGATTAAACCTTAATTTAATTGTGAACTTTTCGGAAGGATAGTCTGAAGAAAGCTGTAATTTCTTACCGGTTAACTGACGGATCAGATCGTAATTAAGATCCTGGTTTTCTGAAAAAACTTTCACTCTTCCTATTGTACGACTTTCTCCCAAATGAAACTGGATTACCACAATACTGCTTTGCTCATGGTTGTATAACACTTGCGGATATTGAAGTATTGTCGTCAGCTGCCGGGTTATTTCATGAGATGAATTTGTGTAATCTTTTAGGTCATGGTTAACCCAAAACAAGGAAAGTATTGCAGTACAAAAAATGATAGCTTTCATGACAAAAGAAAGATTAATATGCTTTTCTTAGATTATCCGCAAATGCATCAGGAAGCAAACTAAGCTCGACCGCCTGGGCTGCTTTTTCAACATCATAATTCACCCGGATAAATTCAACTTTTATCCCATCAGGACTTGTCACAGTTGCCGGTTGGTTAATGGTAAGCATAACATAACAAGCCCGTGCATCGCCGTCCTTGGGTTTACCAACTGAGCCAGTATTAATCAAGTGGTGATAATGATTCTTGCCATTCTCACCAGAATTAATGATGCGGTGATAAGGCTTATGGGAATGGCCAAAGCATAAAATATCAGCCCTAAACTCTTTGACCATTTCTATTACATACGGCTCAGGTAGTTCTTTTAGAAGATATTCATTGATACTGAGGGGACTACCATGTACCAAAAGCATATTCAAAATATCATCATT
>NZ_JBHYGF010000583.1:0-20373 GCF_051859145.1 Dyadobacter sp. | reverse complement strand
AAAAACGTGTCGCTCCAAATAAAGTGACTGGTGAAGTGAAGCTAAGCCTGCAATTCAGGTGGTACCGCGATATGCAGCCGGTCGAGCTGACAGGCTACCAAACATCTGCAACTTACACGCGCCCTGAAACGAAATATGATTATGAAAAGCTGGTCAAACAGCTGCTGGATCAATCTCTCGTGCATTTTCAGAAATGGATGTCAAACAATGCCGGGAAAAATCCTGCACTTGCCCGCAATCTGTTGCTGGTGTTTAAGGAGATCAATACCAACACAGATGGTGATACTGTATTTTATTCCCCGAAACGACCGCTGGTATGGGACGATTTCAAAGTAAGAAGTGCAAAACCTGGTAGCCGGTATGCAGCAGCGGTTTTTACCAGCTTCGGCTACGAAGGCAATTCCTATCCGAAAGGAAATGATCTCGTTGTGGAAATCGGATTGAAAACTTTTATGGTTAAAAGCATGTCCTGGGGCCGACCTGAATCGCGGAATGCAGGTACCCTGCGCCACGAGCAGATCCACTTTGACATTACCCGACTGGTTGTCGAGAAATTCAAAGACCGCCTTAGAAAAGCGGAGCTGACCATTGAAGACTATGACAGCGAGATCCAGTACCAGTTCCTGGAAGCATTCAGGGAAATGAACCGCGACCAGGAACAATACGACGGTGAAACCGGCCACGGCCTGAATGCCGCCGCCCAGGCCGCGTGGGACAAGAAAGTAGCAGCGCAGATCGCTGCGGTTTATTCCGTGCAGTGACCTACTTCGATTTCACAAAAACAACCTCACTCACTTCCCGGCTTATTGCATAGTTCCTGATGTAAAAGTCGAATGCACGTTGGTCTGATTTGAATGCGTCGTTGCAGGCTATATACAGCACATGGCCGTGCCTGTAACTTCCTGCCGAGTGTTTTGGGATGACGTATGAAACGCGCTCTTCCGATAAATGCAGCTGAATGCTTTTTGAAACTGAAAAACTGGTAAGCAGAAAAACCAGTGCAAAGCTGTATTTAAGAAAGCGATATTCCCGCATTTCGTAGGCGTACCAGGTCAAAAAGAGAATGCAGTACAGCATTACAACTTCAATGGTGCCCAGGTTAACCTGTTCCACCAGGTACCCGGGAAAGTGCTTCGGAATACCGGCTGCTACATTAGTAAGGTACGCAGAATACTCCACCACCTGGTTCGCCAGCCATTGGAGCCAGAAGATACCCGTGGTACTTACCAGCAGCAAAGCCAATGCGGCTGGAAGCAGTACATTCGTGAATGCGATTACAAATGGATTTACCAGCCAGAAGTACGTCGGGAATTGGTGAAAATAGTAGAGGCTGAGCGGAAATGTGGCCAGCTGCGCCGCAAAAGCTAGTGCTGTTACCTGCCAGGCAAAGCTGAGAATTCTGCTTTTAGGTGTGACAATGCGGTAAATCGGTTCATAAAACAGAAAAATCCCGCTCATAGCAAGATAGGAAAGCTGGAAACCGACGTCAAACAGAGCAGCTTGATCAAACAGCAGGATCAGCAATGCAGAAATGGCCAGCGTGTTCATAGAATGCTGCTTCCGACCGGAAACCTCAGCTAAAACAAATACAATGCACATGATCGTTGCCCGCTGAACAGAAGGCGAGAAGCCGGTTACCATCGCATAAAAGCAAAAGAGCAGGATCATGATCCCGACATAAAGCAGCTTCCCGGCCCGCCACCGTTTCAGCCAGCCCAACATGGCGCTGATCGCCAGAAAGATGATAGCGACGTGCATTCCCGACACCGACAAGATATGAACTGTTCCAGAAGCAACATAATCGTCAGTCTGCCCCGCTTGCAAATCGTCGCGTCTACCTAGCAACATGGCTTTCACCAGACCGTAAGACGCATTATCGACAATATTCTCCCGAAATTTTAGGTCCGCCCATTCAGAGGTAGCGGCCAGCCAGTACCTTGGCGACCAGTAATTGACCGGTTGTTTAACACTCTGAAAAGTACCGTCCCAGAGTTGCCCAGTCCACAATATACCTTTGTTCCTGAGGTATTCTCGGTAATCAAATTGTTCAGGATTGAGCGCAGGAGGAGGAAGTTCAAGCCGCTCGTTTACAACAAGTACGTCGCCCGGCTGAGGAATGTCAGCGGCGGAAGCGGGCAGGTTTAGTAAAGATTTGGTATTTAAAACAATCCATTGTCCGTCTGTCAGAATGCGGGTCACATTAGCTTCCAGTCTCACCGTTTTCTCCCGTTTTTCAGGTAGGCTGGCTACTATGGCTTCATAGGCGACATAATTAGTTTGGGTCAGATAAGCAATTTCCTGATCCTTCTTCTGCTCGGATACAATCCGGCAAAATGCACCTGATACGATCAGAAAAAGCCAGAATGATGCAGTAAAAAACTTTGAAGCCTTTAATTGATAACAGAGCAAACAACCTACACCGGCAGCAACCAGAAACCCTGAAAGAGGCCAGTCAGCAGTAAAGTTATTGAAGAAGTCCCCGCACAGTATTCCTGCCATGAAAAGCAAAACAACGCCGACAAATGGAGCTCTTGACAGCATAGTTAACGAACATAAAACCGTTTGGTCAATGTCCTGGAAGCGGTTTGTACTTTATAGAAGTAGATCCCGCTTGGTAGATTTTTTACGTTGAGAGAAGTTCGGTTTAAAGTTTCACCGATCACTTTTTGCCCTTTTTGATTATATACACTTACCGTAAATACTTCAAAATTGGGCGTGTAAACGTTTGAAAAAAGTACTTCCTGCACCGGATTAGGGTACAGATTTACAATGAGTTCTTCTGTGGTAATCCTGGAAAGTTCAACCAGCTCGGCCCGGCGCGGGCTTAGCTCCATCACCGCGTGCATTCGTTCCTTTTGATCATTGGTGAACACACTCATGCAAATATCCGGTGAGTAGTCCATAAAATTCTCGATCATATTTCGCGTGGTCACGCCGCGGCAATTGGAGAAAACGGGTGTGCATTCCGTATCAGTTGTCTCATTTTTGGTAAATGCAGTCGGTGTGTCAGCGCAGTAGTCGGTACCACAATTCTGATCGCCCCAAATGTGGATCAGTCCAAGCCAGTGTCCAACTTCGTGCGTAGTGGTACGACCCAGATTGTATATTCTGCTGGTAATCGCATCTGAATTTCTACCAAAATACCTGAAATCGATGATCACGCCGTCGGTTAATGCGTCCTTGGCCTCATCTTCCGAGGTTCCCAGACCGGCGGTTTGATTTGTAGTTTTAGTCACAATGGGGAACTGGGAAGTGCCCAGGTATCTGTCGTTAAGGCGACATACCCAGATATTGAGATAGCGGTTGGTGGACCAGGCCGGAGATATTTCGGCAAGCTCGTCCGCATCACTCACCGGGCTGAACTGAGATTTCGCATTGTAGGTGCGTACAATCGTCACCAGCTTGAAGCGAATGCCTGTATCCACACCCAGAGAGTCGGTGTAAAAACCCTTGTAGCCTGACGCATTGCCGTAATCCTCGTTCAGTACTTCGATCTGGCTGGCAACTTGCGCCTCAGTAATGTTCGCATTGTTTGCACCTCCGATCCGCTGGTTTTCCTGACCATGAATCAAATGCACTACCACGGGTATTGTTATAATTTCATCTGCATTAATCCGGCTGGCTTTCCTTAAACGGACCTGGTTCTGGATTAATTCTTCGGAATGCTGGCGTAGCCTGAGCAGTGCGGGATTCTTCAATATTCTTAAAGAATCCCGCTCAGTGCTCGCGCAACGGGTTAATTCAGCGTCGGATACCTGGGCTATCGAGATAGCAGCAGTGCCCAACACCATCAGCAACAATGCCAGGAACCTATTGCTCCGATTTTTCATAAGCAGCCAGAATATCCTTAACCAAGCGGTGACGTACCACATCGGATCCATCCAATTCAACAAAGCTGATCCCTTTGATCCCCTTCAAAACTGTAATCGAATCAGTCAGACCTGATTTAAGATTTTTAGGCAAATCAATTTGTGACTTATCACCCGTGATAATTGCCTTGGAACTCGGGCCCATCCTTGTCAGGAACATTTTCATTTGCATTGGTGTGGTATTCTGCGCTTCGTCCAGCAGAATGAATGCATTGTTGAGCGTCCGTCCGCGCATATAGGCTAGCGGCGCAATCTCGATCGTCCTGCTTTCGAGATATAACTTCAACTTCTCCGGCGCGATCATATCGTCCAGCGCGTCATAAATCGGACGCAGGTACGGGTCGATCTTTTCTTTCAGATCACCAGGCAAAAAGCCCAGGTTCTCCCCTGCTTCTACCGCTGGCCGGGTAATGATTATCTTTTTGACTTCCTTGTTTTTAAGGGCGCGTACCGCAATGGCCACCGCTGTATATGTTTTACCTGTTCCCGCAGGACCAATCGCAAATACGAGGTCAAACTTGGCCGCTTGCTCGACCAGCAGCCTTTGGTTAGTTGTTTTTGCCTTGATAACGAGGCCCTTATTTCCGTAAAGGATCACATCGTCATCGTCTTCCCCACTCGGCACCGGTGTTTTTGAAACACCATTGAGGTAGCCTTTTACATTGTCATTGGTGATTTTACCGTATTTCTGGTAGTGTGCCAGAAGCGAGTCCATTACATCTGTGATCCTGATAATCTCGGGCGCCGTGCCCTGAATGCGGATCTCGTTACCGCGTGAAATGATCTTGCTTTCCGGGAAAGCGGCGGCGACTTCCTTGATATTCGAATTGTGAATACCCAAAAAGTCAACCATTGAAACGTCTTCGAGCGTGATGATTTTTTCCAGCAAATGAATCAAAGTTTAGTGTTTACCTATTTGTTCTAAAATTTAGTAATAATACCAACATTTATAAAACAAAGAATTACAAAATCCTATTCCGAACACGAAAAAATAATGCAAAAACGTGTGTTTTCCGACCAACTATTTCATTATCAGTTTGACAGGAAAATGAAGTTTTTTATGAAAAAAATAAAGGGCCAACTTAAAGTTCCTTTCTTTTGTTCGCACCCTGCATTGCGTAACTTTGTCTTCTATGGAAAACGAAAAGGCACCCAATAATTCTTTCAGACAAGGCTCCAAATCAGGGGCTTTCGCTAAAAAGCCTTACGGGGCGAGGACACCATCTACTGACCAGACACTCAGCAAATTACCTCCTCAGGCCGTTGACATGGAAGAGGCTGTGCTGGGCGCGCTGATGATTGAAAAAGATGCATTGACTGCCGTAGCCGACATTCTCCGTCCAGACAGTTTTTACAAAGAAGCCCACGTACGGATTTACAGCGCGATCATTACCCTTTTCGCCGATTCGGAGCCGATTGATATGTTGACGGTTACCGCCAAGCTGCGAAGCACCGGCGAGCTGGAAATGATCGGCGGCGCTCCTTACATTATGCAGCTGACCAACAAGGTCAACTCCGCTGCCAACATTGAATTCCACGCTCGGATCATTTCTCAGGCTTATATCAAGCGGGAGCTGATCAAAATTTCGTCCGAGATCCAGCGGGAGGCATTTGAAGATACCACAGACGTTTTCATGCTTCTTGATAAAATGGAACAGAACCTGTTTCAAATTTCGGAATCCAACATTAAGAAAAACTACGCGGATATGGGCGCGCTGATGCGACAGGCATTGGCCGAGCTCGACCAGAAGAAAAACAATAAAGACGGTCTTACAGGAGTTCCATCAGGTTTCAGTGCCCTGGACAGACTTACTTCCGGCTGGCAAAAAACGGAATTGATGATCCTGGCTGCACGTCCGGGTATGGGAAAAACGGCATTCGTCGTTTCTTCGCTCCGAAACGCGGCTGTGGATTTCAATATGCCGGTGGCCATCTTTTCGCTCGAAATGTCCTCCGTTCAGCTTGTGAACAGGCTTATCTCAGCGGAAGCTGAAATCGATAGTGAAAAGATCAGAAAAGGAAGTCTGGCTCCACACGAATGGGAACAGCTCCATCACCGCATCCATCGTTTGACAAATGCACCCATTTTCATAGACGATACTCCGGCACTTTCCATTCTCGAATTGCGTGCAAAATGCCGCCGCCTGAAAGCACAGCACGACATTCAGATGATTGTGATCGACTACTTGCAGCTGATGACCGGAGATACCGGCGGAAAAGGTGCAGGTAACCGTGAACAAGAGATTGCGATGATATCGAGGTCATTGAAAAATCTGGCAAAAGAATTGGATGTACCTGTAATCGCACTTTCGCAGCTTAGCCGGGCTGTGGAAACGCGTGGCGGTGAAAAACGTCCTCAGCTTTCCGATTTGCGTGAATCGGGATCGATCGAGCAGGATGCAGATATGGTTATCTTCCTTTATCGTCCTGAATATTATGGTATTACGGAAGATGAAGCTGGTAATTCGGTAGCTGGCATCGGTGAGGTAATTCTGGCTAAAAACCGGGCTGGTTCACTGGATACCATTCAGCTGCGGTTTATCGGCAAGTACACGAAGTTCGCCGACCTTGACTCAGCTTACACGCCTGCTCCATTCTCGGTCGACCGTCCGATCCAAACAACAAACCCAATCGGTTCATTCGAAAGCCAGGCAAACCCATCGTCAGCAGGCGGAACATTAAGAAGCCGCGCCAACGATCTCAGCAACTTCGACTACAAAGGCCCTGATAGCGAGCCGCCATTTTGACGGCTTTGCCCCTAAATCCCCTGAAAGGGGACTTTTGCGATCTGCAAAGTCCCCTTTCAGGGGATTTAGGGGTAAAAACCAACACCAACGCTACATCATTCCGACGCTCAATTCACTAAAAAGTCCCCTCCCAGGGGATTTAGGGGCAAAAACCAGCAACACCACATTCCAACCTAGTAATCCACAAAAAGTCCCATCCCAGGGGATTTAGGGGTAAAATCACCTCCTCACCAGCAACGCCACATTCTCCACGTGATGCGTATTCGGAAACATATCCACTGGCTGTACTTTGGTTACCTCATAAGCTTCTGACATCAATGCAATATCCCTGGCCTGTGTGGCTGTGTTGCAGCTTACGTATACAATGCGGTCGGGTGCGGCTTTGAGGATCGTTTCTATGACGGGCACATCCATTCCCGCGCGGGGCGGATCGGTGATAATCACATCTGGTCTGCCGTGTTTATTCAGGAAACCTTCGTTCATAATACCCCGCATATCTCCCGCGAAAAAAGATGTGTTTGTAATCCCATTCAACTCCGAGTTCCTGCGCGCGTCCTGCACGGCGGCTTCCACATACTCTACTCCGACTACTTTCCGGGCTCTGCGCGCAACGAAATTAGCAATTGTACCTGTTCCTGTGTAAAGATCATATACAGATTCATTACCCGTGAGGCCGGCGTACTCGCGCGCTACGCTGAAAAGCTGGTATGCCTGTTCAGAATTCGTCTGATAAAATGATTTCGGACCAACCAGAAAGGTCAGGTCTTCCATTGTTTCACGGATAAAATTCTCGCCCGCAAAATTGATCACTTCCTGGTCCTGGTACGAATCGTTTCCTTTCAGGTTGATAATGTAGTTGAGCGAAGTGATTTCCGGGTGAGTTTTGTGCATATACTCCATTACCTCGCTAATCGCCTCCGGGTTATCGGCGCCAAACTGCACGATCACCATTACGTCTCCCGTGTTCGCAGTTCTTACCACCAGGTTCCGCATAATGCCAACATTGAATTTCACATCGTAGTAAGGAATGTTCTTCAGATCAGCGAAGTGGTGCAGCGAGTTGCGGATCGTATTGGAAGGATCGGGTTGTAAATGACAGTGGTCGACCGTAAAAATCTTGTCAAAACGCTTTGGGACGTGGAAACCGAGGGCATTTTTGGAAAACTGCTGACCAGAATCCATTTGCTCCTTTGTAAGCCAGCGCCAGTTCGAAAAAGTGAATTCCAACTTATTACGGTAATATTCCGTCCTCGGCGCAGCAATAATCTGGTTTATGTCAACATTCCTGATCTTCCCGATCCGTTCAAAATGATCGATTACCTGCTGCCTTTTGAATGTGAGCTGATGCGTGTAGTCGATGTGCTGCCACCTGCAACCGCCGCAAACGGTATGATGCAGGCAGTAAGGGTCGGTACGTAGTTCAGAAAGCTTGTGTGTTTTTGTAACAATAGCTTCTTTCAGTTTTTTCTTGGTTTTGACAACCTGCAAATCAACGATGTCACCCGGAGCCACATTTCCTTCTACAAAAATTACACCGTCTTCGGACTTAAATATACATTTGCCTTCTGCCGCAAAATCGGTAATTTCAACGTACTCATATTGATTGTTTTTGAGCATACTTTCATGTTTTAATTCTTAATCCAAATCATATAGGATCATTTTTACTGCTTCATTCAACCATGAAAAAACGTTTTCTCTGGTCTGTTTTTCTTCTTTTCTTTTTCTTTCAAGCCAAAGCAACACATATCGTCGGCGGCCAGCTTTTTATCACGCAGAATCCCAATCAGTACTATAACTACAATATAGGACTTACCATGTACTTTGATGCCCTGAATGGTAATCCTGGCGCCGAAGATCTCTCGGTAGTTATTTACGTGTTCCGAAAACGCGACAATGCACCGATTGGCTGGCTTGAAGCCCCAAAAATAGAACGAAAATCGGTCACCTACGCTAATCCGCTTTGCGGAATATCCACACTGCAGACTTACATGATCACTTACAGTACTGCATTGCGGCTGGAACCGGGGCAGTTCAACGATCCCGACGGTTATTATATGGTTTGGGACAGATGCTGCCGCAACGGAACGATCACCAATATTCAGAACCCGGGCGACGCTGGTAGCTTGTTCTACCTGGAATTCCCGCCATTGATGAAGAACAATGCTAACTTTAAAAACTCCTCTCCTGTTTTCCCAGCTATTAAAGGTGATTATGCATGCGTAAACTCTCCCTTTTTCTTTGATTTCGGCGGTTCAGATGCCGATGGTGACAGCCTTTCCTATAAACTCATCACACCGATGCAGGGTTACTCCGATAAAGCCAACCCGAGCATTCCGGCACGCGGCTCATCAAACTATCCGCGCCTCAACTGGATCAACGGGATATCGGAAGCCAACATTATCCCCGGCCCAGATCCGCTCAAAGTAAATCCCAAAACGGGAATGCTCTCGGTAACACCTGGTAGCGTCGGGCTGTACGTATTTGCAGTGCAGGTAGATGAATTCAGAAATGGTGTCAAAATCGGCTCTCTGACACGGGATTTTCAACTTAAAGTTGTCGACTGTCCCAAAATGGACCCGCCCAAACTTTTGTACAAACCCAAAGGAAAAACAACCTGGTACAGCGAAAACGAGATCATTACAATCAAAAAGGATGATCCTAACTGCTTTGAAGTCATTGTTACCGACCCGACAGTAAACCAGCTGATCAAGGTCAATGGGCGCGCAGTAAATAACTCCAAAAATTACTTCACGATCCTCCCGGCTGAATTCCGTACCACGATCGCGAATGATACATTGAAATTCGAAGTCTGTCTGGACGAATGTTTTGTGACCTACGACAACCGCCCGATCAAGATTGAGCTGATTGCGGAAGATGAAAGTTGCCCGGTTCCGTTGATGGACACGCTGAGCATTTTTATACGACGGGAGAGTTCCGGCAACAATGCGCCTGTAGTGAGTACTTCCCTGGGCAGCGACTTCGTGCATGTTGCTGCTGGCGTGCCGGTCAACTTCACGGTCTTCGGGAAAGATCCCGACAAGGATAAGCTTGCATTGTCCGGCCGCGGCCGCGACTTCAACATGAATGCAATGGGCATGAACTTCCTGGCTGCTTCCGGAACAGAGAACGTGCAGCAGAACTTTACCTGGACGCCGCCATGCAATGCGAAAAAGGGAGATACGCTCACGGTCGATTTCAAAGTGGAAGATATGCGGTGTGAAGGCAATCCGATGCCCGTATCAAAACCTGTGTACTTCGTCGTTGATGAGTCGCCGAACAATCCGCCGACTGTCGGGACCTCGCTCCCCGTGCAGGAGCTTAGCTATACCGTCGGTACCGCGGAAGGGATTTCATTTGATGTGTTCGGGAATGACCCTGATACCAATGCGATCAGTCTGGTTGCGGCCGGGCGCGGGTTTGATCTGAAAGAACTCGGCATGTTGTTTGAAGGAAAAACAGGTATGAAGACCGTAACTTCCCCCTACTCCTGGAATCCTGAATGCGGCTTGCTGGGCGGCAAGACTGAGCAAACTTTCATGGTTGACTTTATCACGCTCGACAAAAGCTGCGTTTCCGCAAGTGACACTACAACGGTCAGGATTACGGTCAAAGATACAGAAGAAGAACCTTTCCCTGAGTTTCCGAATGTGATCACGCCAAACGGTGATTTGAAGAACGACTGCTTCGTATTCCAGGACCTGCCCCGCGACAAATGCGATGATCAGTTCAAGGATATCACGATCTACAATCGCTGGGGCAAGCAGATCTACTATTCCAAAATCCGTCCAAACGACTGGTGCCCGGACAACATTTCAGGCGGCTATTATTACTACCTGATCCAATACACCCGCCGTTCCTACAAAGGTGGATTAACAGTACTGAAGTAAAAACCTGGGATCACGATTTAGTGTATCTACATTAAGATAGATTACCGCACAGCGTATATATGAAGCTATAAATTTATGTTAAAGTATAATAAGTTCATACACATAAACAATACAAAAAGCTTAATACAATTAAAATGTAAAATACTTTTAAAAAATACAATAAAGTTTAATAGTATAAGATAAAAAGTATTATTTGTAAAATTGATAAGTAACTGATAACTAGCTAACAATTAATTCCAAAGCCCTTTCCTCCATCCTCCCCTTCCTCCATTCTCCATCAAAACATTCACATCAAAATAAACAAAAATGAAAATCGCATTGATAGGCGCCACTGGATTTGTAGGCGCTCATGTTTTACAGGAACTGGTTAGCAGAGGTCACGACGTGATTGCAATTGCGCGCAACACAGACAAAATTACAACTGAGAGCAGCCACGTTAATGCCGTGTCGGCGGATGTATTAAAACCGCAAGAAGTGGCCAATGCAGTTGCCGGAGCAGATGCAGTAATCAGCGCCTATAACCCGGGCTGGACCAACCCGAATATCTACGCAGAATTCCTGGCAGGTGCACAGTCAATCCAGGCTGGGGTAAGACAGGCAGGCGTGAAAAGATTACTTGTAGTTGGGGGTGCGGGCAGTCTGTATGTAAAGCCGGGAATGCAGCTGATTGACACGCCGCATTTTCCCGAGGAATATAAACCTGGCGCAAGTGCGGCGCGTGAGTACCTGGAAGTTCTGAAAGAAGAAAACGAACTGGATTGGACCTTCCTGAGCCCTGCGATTGAAATGCATCCGGGAACTTCCGGCACCAAAACTGGTACTTATCGCAAGGACATGGAAAGCCCAGTCTATGATGAAAATCACAGGAGCATTATCTCAGTAGAAGACCTGGCGCTCGCAATTGTGGATGAGATTGAGCAGGGAAATCACATCAAGCAGCGTTTTACGGTAGCCTACTAGTAAAAGTTAAGTATTATCAAAAGTTTGGATAGTTTGCACCATTCCAAATGGTGCAAACTATCTAAACTTCATTTTTGTACTAAACTATACATACTTTAGTATTAATTATATAGATTAAAAGTAAATTTAATTTAGTATTTTAAATACATATCGATTTATTGAAAGTACTTATTGTTCAATAGGGTATGTACTAACAAACAGTATTGAAAGCTTAATACTTAAAGGCTCAAAAAAGTAAAAGTTAGGCGCAAATAGCCGCATATCTGCTAAAAATTGAGGTTCTTTGCAACTTCTGCCACCAATTCACTTGCTTAATGATACTTCGATATGCCGGATTTACACTCCTGCTTATTTGCCTGACTGCTGGTCAGGGTTACGCTCAGCGTTTTTTAATGGACCTTGTTGATACGACAAACCAGATGGGAAAGGGTATGTTGTCCATCTATGAACGCTACAATCGCGTACGTATCAGCGGCTACATTCAACCGCAGTTTCAATATATATCCAGAAAAGGCGCCGAGAGTTACGGCGGTGGGAATTTTAGTTCCGCAACAAACAACCGGTTTATGCTCCGGCGGGGAAGGTTACGTGTAGACTATGCGCATTTAAATGAGCACAGCGATCCGACTTCTTACTTTGTATTCCAGTTTGACGGAACAGAAAGGGGCGTCGCAATCCGGGATTTCTGGGGACGTTTTTATGAGAATAAGTTCCGGCTTTTTGCATTGACAACCGGGATGTTTGCCCGGCCTTTCGGGTATGAGGTCAATTTATCCTCGGCCAATCGCGAGAGTCCCGAGCGAGGCAGAATGTCTCAAATCCTGATGCGCACGGAGCGCGACATTGGTGCGATGCTTACCGTCACCAGTCGGCACACCGACCTTTGGTGGCAAAAATTAAAGCTCGATGCGGGTGTCTTTAATGGACAGGGAATGTCGGGACCGATGGATTACGACAGCCACAAAGATGTGATCAGCAGGTTCAGCCTTAAACCGACGAAAATGCGTGCATTAGGAGGCGCCACACTTTCGGCCGCCGTATCCAGCTACCTTGGCGGGATCACGCACCAGTCGAAGCTTTACTATCAAACGCAGCGGCGCGGTAGTGAATACGTCATGATCGGCGACTCGACTGAAAGCAACCTGGGAAAAGCCGCTCCGCGAAACTACGCCGGTGCAGATATCCAGATCAGCTTTCCCAACAAAAGAGGCGAAACGGAATTCAGGGCAGAGTACATTAAGGGCAAGCAGACCGCAACATTTGCTACAAGTGAAACGCCGGGCGTTTATCCGGTTACCAACGGGATCAAGAATCCGCTGTATGTGCGCAATTTTGACGGAGGCTACTTCTATTTTCTTCAAAGTCTGGGCAGCCTTGAACACATGCTCGTTTTCAAATACGACTGGTATGATCCTAACAAGCTTGTTTCAGGAACACAGATATCCGATGTAAAAGGTTTCAGTAAAGCTGACTTGCGGTACGACACCTTTGGAATGGGCTACATCTACGTTGCGAATGAATCATTGAAATTCACTTTCTACTATGATATTGTCCGCAATGAAAAATCGGCACTGGCAGGGTTTGAGACCGATGTAGCCGACGATCTTTTTACCTGCCGCGTGCAATACAACTTCTAGCTGCCGAACCGCTCGGAAAGTACCTTTTGCCGGTAAGTAAATATAGAATTCACCTCATTCCGTACGAATACCGCATTGACCACATCTCCCAAAATACCCAGAGGCACTTTATAGTTCAGTATATCTTCCATTAAAACACCACCGTCCACTTCTGTGAAACGGTGCTGGTGATGCCAGAATGCATACGGGCCAGACCGCTGTTCATCCACAAAATACTTCTTGTCGACAACGTGTGTGATCTCTGTTGTCCATTTCAATGGAATACCCAGCACGGGTTTGACATTATAACGGATGATCTGTCCTTCGTACATCTTCTCACCGTGGTGCCGCGATGTCACCACAAATCCCATGTGAGGCGGCGTAATATCTTTCAAATTGGCGGGATTGGAAAAAAAGTCCCAGGCTTCGTCCAGCGTGACGGGCAACTTTTGCTTAAAATATAGCTCTTGCATGGAGTGTTGTTTACGAAAATATCAAAACATCCGCGCCAGCAAATACAAGGTATGTGGCACGATTTTAACCCAATCAAGATAGGACTAAATTCTTGAAACAATGAACAGAAAACTGATAGCAACAACATCCACGTCGATCTACGCAAGTCCGTCTGATGTTTGGAAAGCATTGATCGACCCTGAGATCGTAAAAAAATATATGAATGGCGCTGAAATAGATTCGGAGTGGCAGGTCGGCAGCCCGATCCTGTTTACCGGTCAGTTTGAAGGCCGGACTTACGTCGACAAAGGCACAATCCTTGAAATCATTCCCGAGCGTGTTCTAAGTTACTCGTTTTGGAGTCCGCTGGCGGGCGATGAAGATTATGAAGACAACTACGCACACGTTACCTATCACATTTCAGAATACGACGATGAGACCACACTCACCATTACACAGGATAACCTGGATACGGAAGATGCCGTGGTTACCGCCGAAGGTCACTGGATGAAAGTGTCCAGGGATATCAAGCGTATTCTCGAAAACGAGCACAAGCACGTTCTATAATTGCTTTACGACCTTTCCGGTATCCAGAACCGGAAAGGTCTCTTTTACAGTTTCATACTGAATGCAATCCGCTTCCTCGAAAGATCCACCTCTGTTACCTTCACCTGCACAACCTGCTGCAGCTTGACAATCTCATTAGGATCTTTGATAAAGCGGTCGGCCATTTGGGATACGTGCACAAGTCCATCCTGCTTTACACCCACATCTACAAATGCACCAAAAGCCGTAATGTTAGTAACAATACCGGGCAGTACCATTCCCACTTTCAAATCCTCCGGCTTTCTTACAGACTGATCAAACTCGAATTTCCTGATCTGGTCGCGGGGATCTCGGGCCGGCTTTTCCAGCTCTGCAAGAATATCTTTTAGAGTTGGCAAACCCACAGTTTCAGAAACATACTTCTCCGGCTGTATCTGCTTGCGAATTTCAGGTTTGCCAATCAGATCCTTAATAGAAGAGCCGGCATCTTTCGCCATTTGCTCGACCAGGCTGTACCGCTCAGGATGCACTGCACTGTTGTCCAGCGGATTAGCTCCATTTTCAATGCGCAAAAAGCCGGCAGCCTGCTCGAAAGCCTTAGCGCCTAAACGTGGTACTTTCAATAATTGCTGGCGCGATTTGAAATTTCCATTTTTAGACCTGAAATCCACGATATTCTGCGCCAGAGCGGGTCCAAGGCCGGAAATATACCTTAATAAATGCTTGCTTGCCGTGTTGAGATTTACGCCTACGGAATTCACGCAACTTTCTACGACTGTATCCAAAGCATTTCGCAATGAATTCTGGTCTACATCGTGCTGATATTGCCCTACTCCAATGGATTTTGGATCAATTTTGACCAGCTCAGCCAGCGGGTCCATTAACCTTCTTCCGATGGAAACCGAGCCGCGGACAGTTACATCCTTGTCAGGAAACTCCTCCCGCGCCACTTCCGAAGCAGAGTAAATGGAAGCTCCCTGTTCACTTACCAGGAACAAACCGATCTCTTTGTATTCTCCCGATGCATCCAGAATCTTTTTCACAAAGTCCTCAGTTTCCCGGCCCGCAGTTCCATTGCCCACTGCGATTGCTTCGATTTTAAACTTCCGGATCAACTCCGTGATTTTTGCCTGCGCATCGGCAGGTCGGTCAAATGGGTAAATCACCTGGTCTATCAGCAGATTTCCCTGGTGATCCAGCACCACGACTTTGCAGCCGGTGCGGTAACCCGGGTCTATTGCGAGTACATTTTTCTGACCGAGCGGCGCGGCAAGCAGCAGCTGTCGCAGGTTTTCAGTAAATACCTGAATTGCGGCTATATCGGCTTTTTCTTTTGATAAATTACTGAATTCAGTCTCGATAGACGGTTTCAGCAACCTTTTATAACTGTCCGAAATCGCAGCTTCAATCTGGTCTTTGCACAACGAAGAGCCTCTCAGGAAGAGCCGGTCCAATGTTTCCAGCGCCTGATCTTCATCCGGTGATATATCTACATTCAGGATACCTTCCTCCTCTCCGCGGCGGATTGCCAGCAACCGGTGCGACGGAATGCGTGAAAGAGGCTCGCTGAAATCGAAGTAATCGCGGTATTTGACGCCCTCTTCTTCTTTCTTCTTTTTAACCTTGGAGGTAATTATTGCACCCCGCTGAAATACTTGCCTGATCCTGGCCCTGGCGTCCTGATTTTCATTGATCCATTCAGCCATGATATCGCGCGCACCCTGCAAAGCGTCGGCTACGGTACCTACCTGATCATTCAAGAATGTGCCCGCTCTTCCCTCCGGATCATTTTCCTTACCAGTAAAAATTGCCTGTGCGAGTGGTTCAAGCCCTTTCTCAATAGCTGCAATCGCGCGGGTTTTCCGCTTTTGTTTATATGGTAAGTATATGTCTTCCAGCTCCGTAAGCGTAAAAACACCTTCAATTTTCCTGCGGAGTTCCGGGGTCAGCTTTTCCTGTTCATCAATACTTTTCAGGATCGCTTCACGTCTTTTCTCAACATCCAGTTGCTTCTGCCACAGCTCACGTATCGCCCCGATCTGTACTTCATCCAACCCGCCCGTTGCTTCTTTCCTGTACCTGGCAATAAAAGGCAGCGTAGCGCCTTCTTCAAAAAGCTGGATAGTACTTCTAACCTGATTTTCAGCAATGCTCGCCTGCTGGGCAATAAGTGTATAATTCATTTGGTAAAAGCTTTGTTGACGACAAATAAAACGGGTTTTTGTAGCTTTAAAAACAAATACGCGCTAAACCCATCATTTCAATGCAAATCCGCCTGTCAGCCACATTCCTTTTGCAAATCCTTTTTCTGGTTTCACTTACAGGTAGCTCACCAACATTCGCGCAGCAGCCAAAACCTTTTAAGGTAATCGCCTTTTTCACCGGAAAAAACGATCAGGCACATATCAGTTTCGCAAAAGACGCGCATACATTTTTTCCCGTAGTTGGCAAGAAAATGGGATTTAGTTATGACTCTATAAGTAACTGGGATAACATGAATGATGCTTATCTGGCGAACTACGATGTGGTTATCTTTCTGGATACACGACCGGAAAAACCGGAACAGCGTGCTGCATTTGAGAAGTATATGAAAAATGGAGGCGCGTGGCTTGGCTTTCACTTTTCAGCTTTTGCCCTGACACCCTCCGCGTTCCCGCAAAACTGGGATTGGTATCACAACGAATTTCTCGGGTCTGGCCAGTATAAGAGCAACACATGGCGACCGACTGCTGCTTTCCTGAAAGTAGAGCGCGAGAAAAGTCCGTCCACAAAGAAGTTGCCGAAAGTATTTAAATCAGCACCAAATGAATGGTACAGGTGGGAAAATGATCTGAAAAGTAACCCGGATATCGAGATACTGTTGTCCATAGATCCAAGTAGCTTTCCGCTGGGAACGGGGCCGAAGCAGCATGAAATCTGGCATAGCGGATATTATCCTGTCGCCTGGTCAAACAGGAAATATAGAATGGTTTACATGAACATGGGCCACAATGACATTGATTACGAAAACAAGACAAACAAAGATCTGTCCCTGACATTCGATAACCAAACGCAAAACGAATTCGTAATCAATGCATTGATTTGGCTCGGTAAAGGAAAAAAGTAACTTAGTTACTTACGGATTCTCTGACTCAATTTCCCCAACATCTTCTTCATCAATATCTTGCGCAGGAATATCATCGTCCATTCTTGAACCTGTACTTACTTCCGGTGCATCGGCGCCCGGCGCATTCGGCGAGGGATTCAATGGACCTAGATCATCCGGCGCAGGCTGGTCTGGCCACGGCGGCTGTTTGTCCGGCATCTCATTAGTAATATCAGGCGACGCATAACTTGTTTGGAAATCCATGGTTATTTTGTTTGATGATTGAACATAAAGTGCAAAAAACCATGCCGACTAGTCAACTTTTGCGTTGCAGCAGCGCCATATAAAACCCGTCAAATCCGTCCTGCGCAGGCGACGTTCTGTGTTCGGACAGCAATTTCCATGCTTTCCCATGCTCCTTCACAAACCGCTGCACCTGCTTTTCAGACTCCGACGGAAGCAGGCTGCAAGTTGCATATACCATCTTGCCGCCTTTCTTCACCATGCCGCTGTACGTACTCAGGATATTCCATTGAACCTTGATGATGTTTTCCAGAAAATCAGACTTCAACTTCCATTTAGAATCAGGATTACGCTTCAACACACCCAATCCCGAGCAAGGTACATCCAGCAACAGCCGGTCGGTGGTCTCAGAAAGCTTCAATATATCTTCGTCTGACTGAATCAGCATCGTTTCCAGGATAGTTACCCCATTGCGATCGGCACGCCTTTTCAGCTCGGTGAGCTTGGTCTGAATAATGTCCATTGACAGAATAGAACCCTGATTTTGCATCAATGCAGCCAGGTGCAAACTTTTGCCGCCCGCCCCGGCGCAAGCATCAATTACCGAAAGGCCGGGCTTAATATCCAGATAAGGCGCAATGAGCTGAGAACCTGCATCCTGCACTTCCACCAGTCCATTCTTGAAAGCCTCGCTGCCGAGTATATTCTGGCGTTTATTGATGAGAACTGCGTCGGGAACACCATCGACAAGAGCTGTATTTTCCAGGCTAAATAGGGCTCTCACCTCCTCAGAACTGGATTTCAAAGTATTTGCGCGTAAAAACAATGGCGCTGGCTGGTTCAGTGCATTCAACTCTGTATCCCAGTTCGCACCCAGTTCTTTTGAGCCACGCTCATCCAGCCAGTCGGGAATCGATTGCGCTATTTTTCTGACAGTCAAACCGTCTTTATATCTTTCAAGAATCTGATTGGTGGTGAAATACTGGAATTCCGGCCAGTCAGGAAGATCATTGGATTCTCCTGAATGCAGATGTACAGGCTTGATCAGCAACCAAGCGCCCACAATTTTCCAGAATTCCGGGGTTTCTGTTACCGTTTCAATGTTGGCCCCATATTTCACCAGCCGCCACCAGCGCACAATCTCATAGATATGCTCTGCAATAAACGACCGGTCGCGCGCGCCCCATTTTTTGTTCGACTTCAAAAGCTGCTCCACAACCTGATCAGCTTGCCTGTTCCTGATAAAAATCTGCTGCAAGCCTTCTACAACAGCTGTGACCAGTCCACGATGTATTTTCAAAATGTATTCTTTTAGGTACTAAATAAAAATTGCGCTGCCTCCGGAATGCCGGAAGCAGCGCAATTTCGTTAAATACACTTAACAGACGTTGAATAACCTGCCAATTCTTTGAGCGGGAAAGCCCCGATTTTTAGAAAATACCAGGACCTAGTATATTTTCTGAGGTAAATCGATGATAAAGGAAGTACCCTTACCAAGTTCCGAGCGGATATCCAGTTCACCTTCCAGCGTGGATACCAGATGTTTAACCAGCGCCAGTCCGAATCCGTAACCTTGCTCACCATTGGTACCGTCGGTAGAAGAAGCCTCGCCAGACAAGATTGCGTCGATACTTTCCAGCGTCATTCCCACACCTTCATCACTTACGATGACCTGCAATGTAGGACGGTCCAGGTGCAGCAGCAAGCTGAGATTCACAGTTACTTTGCCTCCCGCCGGGGTGAATTTAATAGAATTGGAAATCAGGTTACCCGTAATTTGCAGCAGCTTGTTCTTTGAAAATGAGATGTTTGCAGTTGATGGGGTTATGTTTACCGCAAAGTTGATCTGTTTATGCCGCGCCTGCGGACCGTATAATTTTTCCAGTTTATCTTTGAAGACATTCAGATCAAACCGGCTGCTATCTATTGCTCCTGGCGTAGTAGGTAACCGTTTTTCCCTGTGAGTTTCCAGGATTTCCGCTGCCGGGTCGAGAATGGAATTCCCGCTTCTGTGAATGAGATTGATGAATTCAAGTACCTCATCCATTTGGTTGCTTTCACCCTGGTCACGGATAATCTGCGCAAGCCCCACGATGCCTCCCAGGGGGCCACGGATATCGTGTGCAACCTTCTTCTGGGCTTGTTTCGCTTCGGTGAGTTTGGCTTTCAGGTTTTCCATCAGCCTGGCAGTTCGCAGCCGGCTAACGATTTCGTCCGCGATGATTTTCAGCAGCTCGATCTTTTCTGGATCCAGTTGAACGCGCTGCTGGTCCATCACGCACAAAGCACCGATGTTGACGCCACTGCTGGTTTTAAGCGGCACTCCATAATAATACCTGATGTTGGGATCGCCGGTTACGTAAGCCCTGTCTTTAAAACGCGCGTCGGCTGACAGGTCGGGAACTTCAAAGAATTCCTCCTCCATAATTGTAAACTGGCAAACAGATTCTTCTCGCAGCATCTGTTCTATATCCATTCCGTGATTGGAGATCGTCCACTGCGTAAGTGAATCAATCAGGTTCACGAGAGAGATTTTGGTACCTGTTACTTTTGCCGCCAGTTTGGCAAGATCTTTGAATGTGTTTTGTTGATCGCTGTAGTCTATGTCAAGATCGGAAAGGCCCAGCAATCTTTCCATTTCGTTTGCAGGAATGGGTGCAGGATTTGATGTCACGATATGAGGATATTGATATTGGAGAATGGAATTGTGTTATCAGCAAATTTAGAAGTAATTCTATACTGCACAATACGGCGTATTAACTTTCTGGTATAGTGCTTTGATAGTAGAAAGCAGCATCTTAGAAAAATGATGTATGGTGTGAATGAGAAAGAGTTGTATATTGGTTCACCATTTAAATCCTGGGTTAGTACTTATCTACGAAGCCTGTCAGGAGCAAAGATGAACTAACAGTGATAAATTACAAATCTTACGCTGTTAGTTTAAAAACCATTGGAAGAATATTGCTC
>NZ_JBHYGF010000582.1:0-20393 GCF_051859145.1 Dyadobacter sp. | reverse complement strand
GTCACACCTGCCACGCGGCCTTGCAGCTGCTGCGCTACGTTTGGAGCCGCCACTTTCGTGAGCTCGGTCGCGTCAACCGTAGAAACTGCACCTGTGATATCTCTTTTAGACTGGGAAGAGTAACCTGTTACCACCACTTCGCTCAATGCTTTTACATCTGATTGCAGTACGATATCAATCTGCGATTTGTTTGTGATGTCTACTTCCTGCGTCAAAAAGCCGATGGACGAAACAACAAGTGTTGTGCTGCCGTCGGGTACATTCAAAGAAAATGAACCGTCAGCGTCTGTGGTAGTGCCTACCGACGAGCTGCCTTTCAGTACCACTGTCGCGCCCGGCACTGTGGCGCCGGTTGCGTCGGCTACTTTTCCTTTAATGGAAACGTCCGCGCTTTGTCCGCTTTTCGCATTTACTCCCGCGCCTTCCTGGCTGTTTGGAGCTTGTTTTGCAGAAGTTCTTTTCAGCAGAATCTGCTTTCCGGATACTTCATAAGTTACTTGTAAGGGTGTCAGAAAATGGTCGAGCACGGCTTCGAGCTTGGAGTCTTTTGCCTCAAAGCTCACCTTGCGCTGCGACTGGATCAGCTCGGGGCTGTACATAAAATTGACCCCGGAGAGTTTACTGATTTTATCCAGTGCAGCGCCAATTTTCTGCTCACGGATACTTACCGTCAGGCGACGGTTCAGTACATCCTGCGCGAATCCGTCGGCCAGGGAAATTCCGGCAAACTGGATTGTGAGAAATAATTGTACGAGACTGATTCTCATAATTTTAAGCAGGTAATTCCGCCGGTAAAAGGTTTTTTTCATACTTTTGAACGTTTTGTTGTTTTGAAAAATCGGCAAACAAAATCCCATGCTCCTTTCGGGGCAGCAATCCGGGTCAGGCAATCTGGTTGGGGGTTTAATTCGGGTGAGTGATGTGGCGACATCATTCACCTTTTTTCATGATCAGGCTGGTGGTTTATGGTGAATAATTATTTACAAGAATTTCCGGTAATGATCATTTTCTCTCCCTGCCGCTGGTAACTCGCTTCCAAGATCGTACAAATCCATTTCATCTTGTTTTCCAAAGGCTCGTCGCCCAGTACCGCAGTAATGCTGCAGTCCGACATAATTTCTTTATTGTACACGATTTTGATCCCATAAGCACTTTCGAGCGATTGGAACACTTCGGATACGGGCGTTTCGGTATAGTTAAAAACCTGCTCTTCAATGGGAATGTCGAGCAGCTTGGGGATTCTCGATTCAGTTCTGGTCAGCTTGCGCAGGTTTCTGTCGAAAGTCGCCTTCTGGTTCCGCGTCAGAACAAGTAAACCTGTGCTATTTCCTGTTCCATTTGACTGGTAATCCTTACGTGACCATACCGATACTTTTCCGGTTTTTACCGCCACAACAATTTCACTTTTCGCCTTCCCTGCGCTGATGCTGAAACTGGTTCCATAAACCTTTGTAACCAGTTCATTGGCATACACGAAAAATGGTTTTTCAGGATTCTTAGTAACCTCAAAAAAGGCTTCACCCGACAGGAAGACGGCCCGTTTTTCTTTCCCAAAATCGCCCGGGTAGCTGATTTTGCTGTTTTTATGCAACACTACCGAGCTACCGTCCGGTAACTGCACGTATTTCAGGCTGGCACTCAGGTTCTCATTTTCTATAATCGAATCGCGGTCTGCCAGCTGGTAGAGGTCATTGTCATAAGATATTGTCTTGCGAGTATCCCGTGAATGCATGATAAACGCCGCCCACGCAATACCTGCTGTCAGCAGCAATGCGGCGGCGATGGACCAGTACCTTCTGAAACCTTTCCAGGCAACTGCATTTGCAGCAGCTTTCTCGCGCTCGATCTGCTTTGCCTTTTCGAGTGAATCGCCTATCGCGTGCTCAATATGTGCGTTGGAAAGCTGCGGGTAGCTGGCTTCCATACTGTTGATCAGCTCTGCTGCTTCTTCCAGCACCTTCGCGTGGTCGGGCCCATTTAATTTCCATTGCTGCCAGTAGGCATCATCTTCCGGCTTTTCACCTTTCGCCCAGCATATAAACCGCTGGTTTTCGAGTAGGGCTTGAAGCAGGGAAAAGTTACTGTCTGACATTTTGCAAAGTGGTTTTTAGGAGCCACACAGGTATTATCCCTTTATGTTGCCCGACTACTCAGTTGGCAGCGAATATTTTTTGAAATTTTAAAAATTTAGAACAGAATACGGGAAAAACTCAATGCAGCGATTGAAAGCAATGCAGAAGCTGGCCACAATTCTCTCAGTTTGCCCAATGCGCGCTGTATAATGTTGCTGGCCGATTGCGGGTGAATGGAAAGTAATTTGGCGATTTCCTCAGGTTTGAGATTCTGGTAAAAACGCAGGTAGATCACTTCCTGCTGCCGGGAGGGAAGCCGGCTCATCAACTGTCTGATGCAGCTGCTGCGCGAACTGGCCGTTTCCTCGCTGATCAGCAAGGTTTCAGCCGAATCTTCCTGATGAAGCTGGGCAACCTTATCGCATATTTCCACTTTCGCGGGAGCGGCTTTCAATGCTTTGAAGAGGCGGTGGCGGAATGATTTGATCAGGTAAAATTTCACTGACGCAGTATCTCCGACGGTACTGCGATGGAGCCACAAATGAACGAGCAGGTCCTGCAATGCGTCTTCGATCAGCTCCTGATCGGAGCAGAACTTTTGTCCGTAATGGTATAAAATGCGATAGTATCGGCGGGCAAGTTCCGTGTACGCGTTTTCATCTCCCTGCCGAAAGCAATTCCATAAAGATGCATCATCAGTATGTTTGGAAAATGTAGTCAAAATCAGGAAAACGGTAGGAATGGGTTGCTAATAAATCAAATATAGGTGTTGTGCCTAATGCATGAAATAGTGTTTTGTAGTTCCTTTAAAAATCAAAATTTAATTGCATTATTTTCCTAAAATCAGAACGATTCAGCTTTGGAGAGGAGAGGTTTTGTAACCAAAAGTCGATTTAAATTGACAGTAAATCAGATGAATGGCGTTGTTTTGCGAGTGAGGATCTAAAAATACCCAACTATGCTACAAAGACACACCTGGTTACTTTCTATGCTTTTTTGCTTGCTTTTCTCACAGGCAGATGCGCAGACGAAAGCCGAGTACCAGCAGCGGATTACACTTATCAGCCAGAATATCAGCAAAGTATTCTATGAACCAAAGTCGGGTTTGTATATTGAAACAAATGGAAAAAATGAGAAGCCGCACTCATTTCTGTGGCCGCTTTGCGCATTGATGCAGGCCGCCAATGAGGCAGATGCATTGATGCCGGGAGAACAAGCCATGAAACCGGTTTTGAATGCGATCGCTCAGTACCGCAACAACGATAAGCCCGCGCCGGGATATCAGGCTTATGTAACCAAAGAACAAAAGGATTCGAGATTTTACGACGATAACCAATGGATCGCAATCGCGGCGCTCGATGCGTACAACCGGACAAATAATACCGCTTACCTCAAACTGGCAGAGGAAATTCACAGGTTTATGATGACCGGATATGATCAGAAATCCGGCGGGGGCATTTACTGGAAGGAGGACGAGAAGAATACCAAGAATACCTGTTCAAATGGTCCGGGTATACTGGTTGCGCTGCAATTGTATAAAATCAGCAAAAAGAAGGAGTACCTCAATACGGCGCTGGATCTGTACAAATGGACCAACAAACACCTGCGCTCTCCCGACGGTACTTACTGGGATGCGATCAAAATACCATCGATGAAAATCGATTCCGCCAAATACACCTACAACACAGGTACCATGCTGCAATCGAATGTACTGCTGTATGAAATCACCAAAGAGCAGCAGTACCTGGATGAAGCAAAAATGATCGCACAGTCCGCCAGAGATTTCTTTTATGTAAACAACAAGCTACCCGCCAATTATTGGTTCAATGTAGTCCTGCTGCGCGGATATGAGGAATTGTATAAGATTACCAAGGACAAAAACTTGCTGGCGTTTTTCATTGACGATGCAGAGCGGATATGGAAAGAAGAGCGCGATGAAAATAACCTGATCGGCAGAAAGCAGGAAAAAACGCTGATCGACCAGGGCGCAATGATTGAAATGTTCGCGCGACTGGCGCGACTATCAGCCCAGTAGGCTGTAAAATTAATGTCCCCGAACAGTGCTGTACTGAGCGGGGACATTGATTTTATAATGCGACTTTGTATCTATTCCGAATCTTTATACAACCCGAACTCACTGATCGCCACACTTACCGGCGACTTCGTAATCCGCAAACGGATGCGCTGTGCGGTGACCGGAGCTTCCAGTTTGACGATCCTTTTTGCGCCCACGCTGGTACCTTTATGAATTTCCTTCCATTCGGTTCCCTGCCACGCGTCTACTGCAAATTCTTCAATACGCTGACCGAGTTTGATGAATTCCTGTAAAGTTATAATGTCAAAAACGGCAGGTTGGCCAAGATCCAGAATTACTTCCGGCGTTTTAAAATCATCATCTGTTGCCCAGTAAGTTTCAGGTTTTCCGTCCAGCAGATTTTTGGCACTGTAAATGGAATTATAACCTCTTACGTTAACTGCTTTGGAGCTTGCTTTCGCGATCAGGTTGGTAGCAAAAGTCTCCTTAACATGATCTCCGAATGCTTTCAGCGCAGCAACATCATCGGCGTGCAACTGTCCGCGTGTGTAGGGGGCAAGTCCAAGGTCAAGCGCCGCGCCGCGACCTACACTTTTCAGGTAAAGGTCAAACAATTTCTCCGGCGATTTCGGCTTTTCATTGGGGTGGTAAAACCATCCTTTGCGAAGTGGCACATCGCATTCAGCAGGTATCCAGAATTTTCCATTGCGGGTACCACCCGGATTTTCGGTTGCATTTGCCTGTCCGGGAACTGCTACATTCTGGCCTTCGGAAGGTTTTGGTGTTAATGTAGCCCAGGAGGTTTCATTCACACTGCCGTCTTCATTTCCCGCCCAGCGCACATCCCAGCCGATATCGCTGAAAATGCTTGCATTCGGCTGCAATTTGCGGGTCAGGTTTGTCCACGTTGAATCCCATTGATAATAGGTGGTATTGTCAATGGAGCGTTTTTCCTTTGCTCCGCCATAGTATCCGTCGCCGCCATTTGCGCCGTCGTGCCACGACATAAACAGCTCGCCATAATTCGTATAAAGCTCACGCAGCTGCTCGCGGTAAATCGCCAGGTATTCCGGCATGCCGTATTTCGCATTATTGCGGTCCCAGGGCGAGCAATACACGCCAAATTTCAGACCGTGCTTGCGCGTCGCGTCGGCTACTTCTTTTACCAAATCACCTTTCCCGTCGCGGAATGGACTTTTGGTGATGTTGTATTCTGTGGTTTTGGTTGGCCAGAGTGCGAAACCGTCGTGGTGTTTGGCTACCAGCACAATGCCTTTCAATCCACCTGCTTTTGCTGCGAGTACGATTTGTTCTGCATTGAAATCGCTGGGGTTAAAAGTTTTCGGATCAGCGTCCCCGAAACCCCATTCCTTGTTTTCGAAAGTGGTTGGAGTAAAGTGCATGATGCCGTAAACCTCTGTCTGGTGCCACAAAACCTGTCTCGGAGCAGGTGTTGCGCCATAAGGTTTTGGGGGAGTCTGGGCAAAAGCATTCAGTGCCGAAAGGAAGAAAAGTGCGGCTATGGGTTTGATCATAGGAAAAGAAATTGCAGTTCCTTGCGGAATGTTCGTTGGTTAATATTTTCGGGATGATCCGGTATTTTTTACCGAAATAATCGCCGTGACAGCTTTTGCTCTTTTAATCCTGAGCAAACTGGAAATTTCGTGTAAGTCTGACCTGCGAAGTGGTTTGCTGATTACTTCCAAGTCAGTTTTATGTAGCTTTTTGAAGTCTGGTTTCATTTGAAATATCGTTTAACAAGCATATCTGCTTCAACTGTATCAATAAACAATCTATTCCTGGCTAGGATCTTCGCACCAACAGTTTGCTGATAATGTTCGATCAGGCTCGTCTTCGATTCAAAAACTACAATTCCGTCAAACTTGCGCTCAAAACTTAGCTTGCAAGCAAAAGCTACAAGATTTCCGGCAACTCCCCGATACAATTTCGTCTGACCCTTATTGAAAGCAGCATTCTCCAGGAGATGCATATAAACGTGGTCTTCGTTGAAACCTATACTTATCAATCCATGAATCAGATTAGGTTCGGCCAGCGTGACAAGTTTGTAGATTTCTCTGACTGGATTAGATAGCTCTTTTTTCCAGTCAAATACCCAGTTCTTTTTGTTCAAACGCTCGCCGTAAGGAATGCGTACCAGTTGCGTCTGGAAAACCTGCTTTGTAAGTGCGTGTTCAATCGAATTCGTTAGTTTGTCAATTTCGAAATCCAGCATGTGTAATGTGTGTTGTTTAAGCAAAGATAAGACTTATCCAATGCCTGACAACAAACGACGGAATAACTGAATACGGCTAGTTAATCACCAGCAAATAAGCAGGTTGTTCACCCAGTTCAGCTACTGTTTTTGCGGGTAGCTGGATTGCTCCGTCTTTTACTTTCAATGCTTTCTTGCTTCCTGCAAAGTTGATTTTTGCATTAGCAGGTAAGGTCAAACCTTCGGGTTTCAGGCTGGTACCAAGCTTTTCGCCGGCTTCTGCCAGATAGAATGCGTAGGTAGTGTTACCCTTTTTGGTATAAGCCCATTTGCCCTGGCGGTACGGCGCAAGCGGTTTGGTTTCGTAAATACCCACTCCGTTCACATTCATCCATTTTCCTATTTCTTCCAGTCGCGTGTATGCTTCCTGGTGCCACTCTCCGTCAGGTCCCGGCGCTACGTTGAGCAGCAGGTTTCCGCCTTTTGCAACAATATCCAATAGCGTGTGTACAAGCTTCCGGGTCGATTTGAAGTTCTCTTTCGGGATGTAAGACCAGGAGTCGCCCATTGTCATACAAGATTCCCACGGGATGGACATATAATGTTCCGGAATCGATTGCTCCGGTGTTACATAGTTTTCAAACTCGCCCGTAACAGTCCTGTCCACAACCAGCAAACCAGGCTGGTGCGAGCGCGCCATTTTGGCAATGCGGGCCATATCAATATCCTGCTCGTAAGGAATGCTTTTCTGCCAGCTGATATTCGGGTCTATCGTATTCAATGGACGTACCCAGCCTCCGTCCAGCCAGAGAATGTCAACCGAACCATAATCCGACATTAGCGCTTCAATCTGATTGTAGGTGAAATCCTTGAATTTATTCCAGAGCTCGGGCCGCTTTTTAGGATCATAAGAGGCATTGCGGTCTTTGGGCGGGAAGTACTTCCACCAGTAAAACTCGTTATTCCAGTCGGGTTTCGAGAAGTAGGTACCTGTCATAAAACCCTGGTTACGGAATGCAGCGAGTACTTCCTTGGTAATGTTACTTTTCGGATTTGATCCGAATGGCGTGTTCGTGATTTTGTAGTCCGTGTACTTGGAGTCGAACATAGAGAATCCGTCGTGGTGTTTGGTCGTAAAAACCACGTATTTCATCCCTGCATTCTTCGCAGCCTGTGCCCATCTTTCAGGATTGAATTTGACGGGATTGAAGGTTTTGGGTATTGCTTCATAGGCTTTTTTATACTCATACCAATCATGTGAATGCGGACCTTTACGCTCGCACCAGCCCTCATCTTCCGGACAAAGCGACCACGATTCCACAATGCCCCATTGACTATACGTTCCCCAGTGCATCAGCAAGCCGAATTTAACATCCTGCCACTTGCTGAGCTTTTGCTGCACAAGCGGGTCTGTAGGTGCCACATACTTGGAATGGTCCTGCTCGGCATGTTGCTGGGCAAGGGACAAATTTCCTAAAAGCAATCCCGAGAGCAGGATTGCCGCAGATCTTAAATTCATTTTAGAAAAATTTATAACAGAATTTTAAACGAAGTGAACATCAGGCAAAATGGCTGTCTGCATTGAATACCTTTCCTTTTCCGCCTGTTTCGGTAACCGTGTAGTTAAAGCCTTTTTGAAGAGAATATGCGCCGACTTCCCCGTTTTTGTTGATTGCTATAAACCCTACCTGGAAAGTTTTCGCCTTTTCGGGGTTGATCTTTACAATGCGTTCAATGGCTTTTTTGCATGCTTCTTTGGGTGAAGCGCCGTTTCGCATGAGTTCCACGATGGTGTGGGTACCGCAAATGCGGATCACTTCCTCACCCTGGCCCGAGCCCGTCGCGGCACCTACTTCATTATCCACATATAATCCCGAACCGATAATAGGGGAGTCGCCCACGCGGCCGCGCATTTTGAAGCCCATTCCGCTGGTAGTGCACATTCCCGACAGGTTGCCAGCTGCGTCCATTGCGAGCGTGCCCATTGTGTCGTGGTTTACTGAACCGTCTTCAAAGTGGCTGGGTGCAAACGGACCGTGACCTTTTGGCTTGGATTGTTGGTGTTCAATATTGATAATGGGCTTGTATTCGGCTTTTTTCAACCATTCTTTATATGCTTTCGCAGCGTCGGGCGACAATTCTCCTGATTCCAGCTTGATCCCGCTTGCTACGGCAAACTGCTGCGCACCTTCACCTGCCATAAATACGTGCGGCGTGTTTTCCATCAGCTTTCTCGCAAGCGAAGCCGGGTGTTTGACACGCTCCACAAATGCAACCGAGCCGCAATTAAACTTGTCATCCATAATACAAGCGTCCAAAGTGACCCGTCCGTCTCGATCAGGGTTTCCGCCCAATCCAACGCAGCAGTTCACTTCGTTCTCCATTGCGATAGCCGCCTGTTCCACAGCATCCAATGCTTTTCCTCCTTTTTCCAGCACGGGCCATGCTCCTCCGTTTGCAATTTGCCCGCTGTCCCAGGTGGAGATAACAATGGGCTTGTTGACCGGCTTGCTTCTGGCAAACAAGTCGTTAACTCTTGTAAAAGGGAGTGCGAAAGCAGAAAGTTGGAGGAAAGACCGGCGATTCGATTTCATAGAAGAGAGAAGATGTCAGGAAATAACTTTCTAAATATTTTAAAAATACCTTCGTATTAATTCAAATTTTTTCAAATATACTGGGCTTAATTGTCCCTGCAAATGAAAATACGAAATTTCATTTGTAATGCGACCCGGCTGACAGCTGAGTGCTACAACATTTTGTTTGTATTTTGATTTAACTGAAATTCGGAGTTCCAAATCACATTGACACCACTAAGAACATCAGTCAGCTAAAACGCCGCTTCATCATGAATCTTACCAAAAACAGTGTTGACGTAGCGATAAATGCCTACGGGAAACCTTACCAGACTGCAATGACGTTGCTGACATTGATGAAGGAGTCAGGGCAATGGATCAATAAGATTTACTTTGTTGAGGAAGCTAAACAGCCAGAGCCTTCTAATTTTCAATTTCTTCTTGACCATCTGGGAGATAAAGTAGTGTATTACAAGCCAAGTCTCTGGCTTTGGACACACAATCTTAAATTCAGGTTTCTGCTGAAACTCCCATTCTTCCGACGTGCGATCCGGTATCAGTATGCGTGGGAGAAATCAAATGTGAAGTACCTGCTGGTGATGCACAATGACGTATATTTCAATGCGGACCTCATTAAAGAATATCTCCTGCATATAGGTGATACTGCGGGGATCGGGCGTATTGGGCAGTGCTGGGGATGTCCCGCATTTGAGGCAAAGCTTTGTAATCCGGAGATCTATACCAGGTATAAACCAGGCTATGAGGAGGTGATGCGAATTGCTGCCGAATACCCGCAGGCGCGTACTTCCACTTACGCTCAGGTAGTTGATCCCGACACACCCTGGCCGCTCCCGGAATGCAGGCTGAATGAATATGTGGCGATGATCGATTTGGAAAAAACCAGAAATGATACGGTGCCAGTAGGTAAAGGATCTGCATTCGGGAGTTATGACCGCCTTGATGTTGGAGTGAAATGGTTTGCTGACATGAATAATCTCGGGCATTCTTTCCGTCATTTTGACTACGATCCCTATGCCACGCACAGCTGGATCAGTTTGAAAAATGCAGGTCACGACGCGCTCTTCAACAAAGATTTATATAAGTATGAAGAGTTTGTTGCATTGCAGCAGTTGGCAGACGAATTTGGTTTTGACCCGAAATCAAAAACATTTAAAAAATAACTACCTGAATTATGGTGCTCGAAATCCGGGATCTTCGCCAGCAATACGGAGATGTGGAGATCATTTCCATTGCGCACTTTCAGGTAAGCGAAGGTATTTACTGGATTCACGGGGAAAACGGCGCAGGTAAGTCTACCCTTTTCAGGACACTGGCGGGAATGCTTCCATGTACAGGATCCGTTATTATCGACGGGAAATATGATCTCAAAAAACATCCGGTAGATTACCGATTACGGCTCAATCTGGGCGAGGCAGAGCCGCTCTATCCCTCATTTCTCACTCCCCGCGACCTGATCGACTTTATTGCCGGCGCGAAGAAGGCACCGGAAGGACAGGCTGTACACTTGATCGAGAAGCTCGGTATCAATTACCTGAACAATACATTTGGCAGCTGTTCCAGCGGAATGGTAAAGAAAGTGTCCCTAGCTGTCGCATTTCTGGGTAATCCCAAAGTCATTATCCTCGACGAGCCGCTGATCACCATTGACCGCCAGGCGCGCGAAAACCTTTTTGACCTGATACGCGAGTACCGAGCCGCCGGGGTAACGTTCTTGCTTTCATCGCATCAGCCTTTTCAGCAGGAGGGGCTTCTGATAAACGAAAGCTTTGCACTCAGCAACAAAACGCTTATTCCGATGCTATGAAAATGCTCCTGCTATCGACCGCATCGGCGTTTTTCAGGCGGCGCGCCGGCACATTTCTGGTGCTGATGGGCGTGCTGTTTGGCTTTCTGAGCGGGGCGGAGCATTATGCATTTGCCACATTCTTTCTGACGGGAAATTATGGAATGCACTTCCTATTCCTTTTGTGGTTTGGATACACACTGGTATGCGCCCAGTTTATCAATCAGCTCTGGCAGCAGCCTGATTATACATTTATATACAATGCCCGGATCTGGCCCACTGCACTTCGCGGGCGGAGACTTTTTGTACTCGGACTGGGCTTCTTGCAACCCATTCTGTACTACGGTATATATCTGGCTTCCATTGCTATTCAGGATAAAGTGATGGACAGGATCTGGCTTATTCTTCCTATGTATGCTGCGCTTGCTGTTTTGCTGGTCGCCGTAGCTGAGTGGCGGCTGCGTAATCCGGTTTTGTATGTAAAAAGGAAAGGTGCAGGGATTTTCAGCATTCCATTTCCACGTCCGGCCTCGTGGCTGTATTGGGTTTTTGAATGGTTGTTGCGGGAGCGGGGTATTACCTTGCTTGCAGGAAAAACCGGCGCTGTACTTGTTGCAACTGGCACAATGCTCTACTATTCCACGGACCAGTACGACCTGCGCCTTCCGGCAATCGGACTATCGCTGGCGTATTTACTGAATTTCGGTATATCGATGGAATTGTACCAATGGGAGAATGAAGTTTGTCTCTGGGAGAAGTCGATGCCGGTAACCGACCTACGCAGGTTTTGGAGGGTTACAGCTTTTCATGCGCTCCTGATCGTGCCCGAAACACTCGCAGCAATGCGAAATGCGGCACTCACTCCCGCGGAATTGCTGCAATTGTTTCTGCTGGGAGTTGCACTTTTGACTGTTTCGCATTTGTATTTGTATAGAAAGCAAAGTCAGCCTGACGATCACTTCAAAGTATTTCTCTTTGGTTTTGTCGGACTGACTTTGTTGATTTTATATAAAATCCCGCTGCTTATATTGGCAGGCGCAGGGATGCTGTTTTCAATCTGGTTTTTTCCAAAATGGTATAAAACCTGACTTACTTCGGCATGGACGGTCTTACTTCGATTTTGCTAGGCAAAGTGCGGGCAGGAAGTTTGATGAGGTCGGAAATGATCTGACCGATATCTTCCGGCTGGATTTTCCAGGCATCTTTTATAGAAGGCTGGTGGTTGTTGAATTCGCTGGCGACCGAACCTGGCATAATGGTTGTCACGCGGATACCTGCATTTCTCACGTCCAGCATCATCGCCTGCGAAAAGCCTACCAGACCGAACTTGCTTGCATTGTAAGCTGTACCATTTGCAAAAAAGTTGGTACCCGCAAGGCTGGCTATATTAATGAAGTAACCTTTTGTTGAGGTAAGTGCCTCCAAAGAAGCTTTGGCACTATAAAAAACGCCTGTCAGGTTAATATCAATGGTTTCCTGCCATTGTTCCGGCGTGAGCTCAGCGATTGGCGCAAAATGGCCGACACCTGCATTTGCAATGAAGTAGTCCAGCTGTCCCCATTTGTCAATCACCGTTTTCACTGCATTCTGCTGCGACTCAAAGCTTCTCACATCTGATTCAATGCCGATCGCGGCGCCTTCGCGGATCTGGTTCAGCTGTGCGGCTGCTTTCTCGGCATTTTCCTTTGAGCGGCTGGTAATTGCCACCTGGATACCTTCTTTAATCAGTACTTCTGCGATCCCGAAACCTATTCCTTTTGAGCCTCCGGTAATCAACGCGGTTTTAGTATTTTCTGCCATTGGTTTTAAAAGTTGTGATAAATAAATGTAAAACGGTAACAGCCATAAACGCGATAAGGTTTGTCAAAACGCCATATTTCTAAGTTTCAGGTCACTTTCACGGTTCAGTAAAATGTGTCTGTTTTTCACTTCATAATATCTAAAACCCTATTTTTGCCAACCATTATTTTTTTGACAGATTTTTAAACCATCTATGAAAATAGTAGAAAACAAGGTCGCGCTGGTGACCGGTGCCTCCCGTGGAATTGGACGTTCAATAGCTTTGCGTTTGGCAGAAGAAGGTGCTGACGTGGCTTTTACTTATCTATCAAGTGTAGAAAAAGGCGAGGCGCTTACCAAGGAACTCGAAGCATTTGGCGTGAGAGCAAAGGGCTACCGTTCCGACGCGGCCAATTTTCAACAGGCTGAACAACTCGTAACCGACGTAGTTGCGGATTTCGGTAAACTCGATGTGCTGATTAACAATGCCGGCGTAACCCGCGACGGACTGTTAATGCGGATGAGCGAGGAGCAATGGGATACCGTGATCAATATCAACCTGAAATCTGTTTTTAACCTTACCAAAGCAGCAACTAAAAGTATGATCCGCGCCAAGAGCGGCTCTATCATTAATATCACCTCGGTTGTGGGTATCAGCGGCAATGCGGGACAATCAAATTACGCGGCTTCAAAAGCAGGTATTATCGGTTTTACAAAATCGATCGCACTGGAATTGGGCTCGCGGAATATCCGGTCCAATGCAGTTGCACCCGGATTTATTGAAACTGAAATGACCGGTGCAGTAGAGTCCAAGGCAGTTGAAGAATGGAAGCAATCCATTCCTATGAAACGCGGAGGGCAGCCCGAAGAAGTAGCAGATGCATGCGTATTCCTCGCCTCAGACTTATCCAGGTACATTACCGGACAGGTACTTCAGGTCGATGGGGGTATGTTAACATAGTGTCTTTCTTCGTTTGTAAAATAGCTGGCGGTTTCATTGTATATTGTAAACATTGCCAGCTATTGACTCCGAGCACATGCGGTCCGAACTGATCTTTCAAACTCCTTACTGGTTTATTCTCTTTTGTCTGGCAGCGGGATTGCTGTATGCTTTCCTGCTTTACCAGCCAATTGCTTCCTGGGGTAAAAAGTGGAACTACTTGCTGGCCGCATTTCGTGGAATTACTGTTGCGCTGATCTGCTTTCTGCTGCTCAGTCCGCTTGTGAGAAAGACGGAAACTTCCATTGATAAAGCTAAAATCGTATTTGCGGTCGACAATTCGGAGTCTGTTGGCGCATACGGTAAAGATGTCATGAAAGCAGTGGCCCATGCTTCTGCCCAACTGGCGGCTTCGGGGTTTGAGGTGGGTATCGAAACCCTGGATCAGCAGGCAAAGCAGCTTTCAGCAGATTCTATCCGCTTTGACAAAAACAAAACAGACCTTACCGGAATGCTCCAGACGATCCGGAGCAATTATGAAGGCAGGAACCTGACGGACGTAATCCTGGTATCTGACGGAATTGTCAACCAGGGTGTGTCGCCAGCTTATAACCGTTTTCCATTCCGAATCAGTACGCTGGCGGTCGGAGATACTGTTCCTGATCTGGATATCCGTATCAAAGACGTGGTCAATAACAGGATCGCGTATCTGGGAAATGAATTTCCGATCCGTGCCGAAATTGCAGCGAACGGGCTTGCGGGCAAATCCACCACAGTCACATTAAAACAAAATGGCCGGGTAATCCAGAGCCAGAATGTAGTGATTGATCGTGCCGATTTTTTCAAGGCGGTAGATTTTAAAGCTACTTCTACCCAGAAAGGTGTACAGCATTTTACATTAGAAATAGGTGCAGTATCCGGTGAAACTTCCAGGCGGAATAATACGCGTGACGTTTACATTGATATCATTGACGGGAAACAGAAAATCCTGTTAATGGCACTCGCGCCGCATCCGGATATTAAAAGTCTGCGGAGCGTGATAGAGGCAAACGAGAATTACGATCTGGATATCAGTATCCTGTCCATTTCGGCAACTCCGCCGGCAGCAACCAAACCTTACGATCTTGTCATTTTGCACCAGATCCCGAATGTACTGGGACTTGGTAATGCGCAGATCCGTAAATTCATTGATGCGAAAACCCCGCTGTTTTTCATATTGGGAAACCAATCCGCAGTACCACTGGCCAATTCGCTGAACCGCTCACTGACGATCAATGCAGCTAGTAATCAGACTGACAAGGTTACAGCCCGTTTCAATCCGGCTTTTCAGCAATTGAATTTTGATACGGAAAGCTTGAAAATATTGGAAAGGCTTCCGCCACTATCGGTTCCATTTGGCGAATACAATCTGTCTTCCGGAACCGAGACAATCCTTTTCCAGAAGGTCGGTACATTAAATACGCAAAAACCATTGCTGGTACTGAATACAAGCGGCGAGCAGAAAGTTGCAGTACTGGCAGGAGAGGGGATCTGGCAATGGCGGCAGGAAGAATTTGCGCAGACCAACAAGCAGGATGTGGTCGATAATCTGTTCCAGAAGCTGATACAGGTGCTTTCACTGAGAGAAGACAAGCGGAAGTTCAGGGTATACCCGACCCGAAATGAGTTTGAAGCTGGTGAGCAGGTGACTTTTCAGACAGAGATTTACAATGATATTTACGAGCCAATTTTTGGTCAGGAAGTGAAGCTGGATATTATCGACGAGAAAGGAAAAGCAAGGCAATTCACATATACACATACCGCCGAGTCACCTCGATTCAATATCAGCGGGCTTTCAGACGGCGTTTATCGCTATACTGCTTCTGCTGCATTGCGCGGCGGGCAGGAGAAGGCTGCGGGGCAATTTGTTGTCAGGAATGTGGATCTGGAATTGAATAACACAACTGCGGATTTTGGAATGCTGCGCGAATTGGCGGGCCGCTCAGGTGGAGAATTTATTATGCCCGCATCATTAACTTCCTATGTTGAAAAGCTGAAAGCCGACCGACCTGCTGACCGCCTCGACAGCTCCGAAGATATGGTGGAGCTGATCCATTTAAAATGGCTGTTTTTTCTGCTGATACTATTGCTCGGCGCTGAATGGGGATTAAGAAAATATCATGGCGGGTATTAAAAGTATATTTTTCGCCTTTTTTTTCTGTCTTATCCAAATCAAGCCAGGCTTTTCCCAACAGGCAGATTCTTTGACTTTAACGAATAAACCGGATACTGCACAGATAGAGCGCCCAAATTATGCGTTGCTGCGCGGGATCTTTGCGGCACAGTCTGCACTCTACCTGGGTACGATTTACGGGCTCAGCAAATCGTGGTACAAACAGCCGCTTACTCACTTTACGATCGAGGATGATACCCGCGAGTGGCTGCAAATGGACAAAGTGGGGCACGTTTACACATCATACCAGATTGCGCGACATACAGCAGCACTTTACAAGAAAACAGGCATTTCAAAGCGCCAGATGCTTATTTACGGCGCGATTTCAGGCGTGATTTTTCAAACGCCCATCGAAATCCTCGACGGCTTCTCACCCGATTACGGATTCTCGCCGGGCGATATGGTGGCCAACCTGGCAGGTTCGGTGTTGTACCTCGGACAGGTCGCGTTGTGGGATGAGGTCCGCATTCATCCCAAATATTCTTTTCACACAACGCCACTTTCGAAAGTCCGGCCTGAGCTGTTAGGAAGTTCGCTGACTGAAAGTTGGTTGAAGGATTATAATGGTCAGACTTACTGGCTCTCGGCGAGTCCGCGCTCCTTCTTTCCGGAGAGTAAATGGCCTGAGTGGTTATGTTTTTCAGTTGGTTACGGGATTCAGGATATGGTCTCGGCAGAGCCACGTAAAAGCATAGAAATGGGCTACCGACCTTACAGGCAATATTATTTGTCGCTGGATATCGATCTGACCAAGATCAAAAGCAAGCGTAAATTCGTTCGTACGATCGGGTTCCTTGTCAATTCGGTGAAAATACCAGCACCTGCATTACAGTTCAGCAGGAACGGAATTGGATTTAAGCCGTTATACTTTTAGCCGGCAGGCGAAAACGATGATTTAAATAGTATATCAATGAATATTGGAGATAAAGTTAGATTAGTACATGGACGCGAAGAAGGCATTATCTATGCGTTCCTTCCTCGAAATGTTGTTGAAATAGAAATTGAGGACGGTTTTCGCATTCCAGTCCTGCGAAATGAAGTAGTTACAATTTCGCCGGTGGAATCGCAGCGGATGCAAAAAGACCGCGAAATTTCAACAGCGAGTGCGAAGTCGGACGTGATTGTTCCGCGGAATGCACCATTTGCTGAGAAGGGGATTTACATGGCTTTTGTCTCAATAAACGATAAGTCGCTTACTGTTCATTTGGTGAACAACACGGACTGGATACTTCCGTTCACCGCCTCTTCTGTTGTTAACCAGGTACAAACCGGATTAGCTGCCGGCGTGTTACTGCCCCGCCAGTCTCAAAAGCTGACGGAGGTTTTGATGAAAGATTTCGAAGACTGGCCCGTATTTGGCTTCAATATCCTGTATTTCAGAGAAGGTAAGTACATACTCCCACAGCCACTTAACAAGAGAATCAAATGCCGCGCGCAGTCTTTTTACAAGAGCAAGAAAAAAGCGCCGGTTCTTGACAAGGAAGCATTTGTGTATCAGCTGGATGAAGAGAGCCTGAAAAAGGAGCCGATTTCGTCGGATATTAATGCCGTAGCTTTGAAGGAAAGTTTGCTGAGAGGAACGGAAAAGGAGGAAGTGAAAGTAGGAAAGCCCGAGGAGATAGTCGATCTGCACATTGAAAAGCTGATTGAAGATCCTTCGCGTATTTCCAAGGATAATATTGTCAAAACCCAGCTAAGTGTTTTTGAAGAAAACCTTGAAAAAGCAATTGCAAATGGAATGGACGAGATTACTTTCATCCACGGTGCAGGCAGCGGTGCATTGAAAAACGAGCTGCACAAGCGACTAAGCAAAAACAGGCACGTCGCCTATTTCAAAGATGCATTAAAAGATAAATTCGGATACGGTGCGACCCTTGTTAAAATCAAGTAACCTGCTGGCCAGGATATTATACGTTTCGTTATTGTTGGCAATCATTTGGAGCAGCTGGCAATGTCGCTCAAAAAGTACCTCCCCGCAAGCACCTATGGAAGAATACCAGTACTCGGACAAGGAAATTCAGAATGAAAAGCATTTGTCGGTTTTAAATATTCCGATTGAAATTCCTGTCTCGGAAATTGAAACTCAGATCAATGCAAAAATCAAGGGACTGATTTATGAAGATAACAGCTATGAGGATGAGGATAACGATAACCTGAAAGCCAAAGTCTGGAAGATCAGCCCGATCCGTGTAGTGGCCATTGATTCTTCTTTCCTCTTTGAAGTCCCGCTGAAAATCTGGGTAAGTGCCGGTTACAAGGTAAGTCCGCTGGGTATCACCATGTCGGGTTACAAAGACACGGAGTTTTCCATTAAAATCAGGTTGATATCTAAAATCGGGATTTCTTCAAACTGGAAGATCAAGTCGGAAACTTATGTGGACAGCTACGACTGGATTTCTGACCCGAGCATTAAAGTTGCGGGATTGAACATTCCAATCAAAAGCATGGCAAGCCGGTTGCTGAACAAAAATTTTGACAAAATCACGGAGGCGATTGACGAAGAAGTTGCCAACAACCTGGAATTGAAAAAGAATGCAGAGCTCGCCTGGAATATCGCCCGCCAGCCGGTTATGCTCGCCAAAGAGTTTGATACCTGGCTTGTTGTAGTTCCTACCGGCATTGTAATGACCCCGTTACTGGCAAAAAACAATGTGATAAGAGCAGTTTTGGGGATCAAGGGGTATACACAAACAATCACCTCTGCCACCAAGCCCAGCGTGACAGCAGTAGCCAAGCTGCCCGATCTGCAGATTACCAGCAAAGTCACGGAAGATTTCAAGATCGGGCTGATCAGCCTGGTTTCCTACGAAGACGCCGCCCGGCTTGCTACTGCCAAGTTCGCAGGTGAGCAATTCTCATTTTTGGGAGGACAATATAAAGTAGAAGTGACTTCGGTTGAAATGTATGGGCAAAATGACAAACTGGTGATCAAAGCGGGATTGAAAGGTAGCATTTCGGGCTTTATTTATCTGAAAGGTGTTCCTTACTATGATCCTGCCACGCAGCAATTGTCGCTGAAAGGGCTTGATTATGATTTGGATACCCGCAATGCAATCATTAAAACGGCTGGCTGGCTGTTGCAGGGACAGTTTAGCAGGATGATGGAAAAGAAGATGATTTTCCCGGTAGGAGATCAGATTGTGGAAGCCAAAAAGACAATCCAGAAAGCGCTGAGTAACTACAAAGTTACAGATGGAGTTACATTGAAAGGGACGCTGTCCGACATTCAGCCGGATAAGGTTTACCTTACACCAAAACACCTTTATTCTGTCGTATTTGCACAAGGAAAGGTCAATTTGCGTGTCGACGGATTAAAAGGAATTTGAGGTAAAACTGTCATAATTGTACGTATAGGTGCTATAATTTTTTGTTTTTTCTAAGAAATTGACTGTCGATGAAAGAAAGTATTTGTTAGCTTTGTGGTCAGAGGAAAGGAGTGAGCTGTCCTACCGCTGCGGTATTTTTGCCGGAGAGGAAAGTCCGGGCAGCGCAGAGCGCCGTACTTCCTAACAGGAAGGCAAGAAGCTGGAAACGGCTTTTTGACAGCAAGTGCCACAGAAATGATACCGCCTTGGCATGTTTTTTATAGGTTGAGGTAAGGGTGAAATGGTGGGGTAAGAGCCCACCGACCGGCTGGCGACAGGCGGGGCAAGGTAAACCTTACGGGCTGAAAGATCAAATAGGTGTTGGTTTGCGGGGCTGCTCGTCCCCGTTCTTCGGAACGCCGGCACGGGTAGATCGTTAGAGGTCCAGGGCGACCTGGATCCTGGATAAATGGTAGGAGTTTTCGGGCACTCAGGTGTTTGGAAAAACAGAATCCGGCTTACAGGCTTACCCCTTTTTTCTTGTTTTTAGTAAATTTTTATAGTGCAATATTGAATCACATAACGCGTGTTTCCCATGAAGAAAAAGAATCTTTACGTTGCTTTGCTTTGTTTGTCCCTGCTGAGTTTGGATACGTTTGCCCAAAATCGAACGTATGATGGACCCAACAAAATGAATACCTGGTCCATTACCGGTTATGGAGGGATTACAAAATTCTTCGGTGATTTATCGCAGTACAATGGCTTCAAACGCGGGGACAGAGAAGTTCTTACTGGCGGTTGGGGCCTTTCTATTAACAAGCAATTGTCGCCGATTTTCGGTGTTCAGATAGTAGGTTATAATGGACGCCTGCAAGGTGCAAAAGATAACCACCTGAGTTCTATATCAAACAGAACGTATAGCGCTACATTCAACAGCCCATCTTTTGTTCAGGTGACCCTTGACGGAACGATGAACCTGAATCGCTTATTATTCGGGTATAAAAAGTTGTTGAGATGGAAGTTTGATACGCACCTGGGTGCTGGTATCATTTACTACCACACTGATCTGGACTGGACTGACGTCAATACCGGTCAGGTTGGTCAAGTCTCCACAAACACAGACGGTAGTTCTAAAACTGCGGGTAAATGGGAACGTAACGGTTCTACTTACACCAGAGAATGGGTTGTACCTGCTGGATTTACCCTTCACTACGAACTTTCTTCACGTTTTGATCTTGGACTTGACTACACACATAACTTCGTAAATACGGAGAAGCTTGATGCTACAGTAGGTGGTTTGAGTGACTACGATACACAAAATGGTATCTGGACATTTGCGAAAGGAGAATCAAAAAATGATTCTTACGGAATGTTGTCTCTTGCGTTGACTTACAAATTGGGCAAGAATGCGGTAAGAGCAAAAGGTGGTAAATATGACGCAACAAGCGGACGTTATCACTT
>NZ_JBHYGF010000581.1:0-20402 GCF_051859145.1 Dyadobacter sp. | reverse complement strand
CGCGTTGATAAACCTGCGTAAGCAATTTAACCAACGTGCCCCACAGTATGACAAAAACTTTTACTTACGATGACGTTGTAAGGTATTTATATGCCGAGACAACAGAGAATGAAAATGAACTGATTGTTGAGGCACTTGCACTTGACGATAATTTGATGAACTTCTATCTGGACTCACTGGAAATCCAGACACAAATGAACAAAATCACCCGGAATCCCTCCGATAAGGTGATTACGGAAGTCTTCAATTATTCCCGGCAATTCTCATCAAAAACACCTGCCGCCCTTCTCTACTAAGAGAGGCAGCAGGTATTTTTTTGCCAGCTATTCATTGAATAGCTGGATTTTCTTGTTTCTACCAGTGTACGTTTATCCCAATGCACAGACCAGAGCGATTTAAGCTGTTTTTAAATTATTTCACCGAAAATTTTCCCGAGCCCGAAACTGAGCTGCATTATGCAAGTCCGTACGAATTGCTGGTAGCCGTCATCTTATCAGCCCAATGCACAGACAAACGCGTGAACATCGTTACGCCCCCTTTGTTCGAACGTTTCCCGGATCCTGAGTCTTTGGCCGCGTCCAATGCGGAAGAAGTGTTTACCTACATTCGCTCCATTTCTTATCCCAATAACAAAAGCAAACATCTCGTCGGAATGGCGCGGATGCTGGTAGAGCAATTTGGATCGGAGGTGCCCGCGTCTGTAGACGAGTTACAAAAGTTGCCAGGTGTAGGCAGAAAAACGGCCAATGTAATTGCGTCAGTTATTTTCAACCAACCTGCAATGGCGGTGGATACGCACGTTTTTCGTGTTTCGCACCGGCTTGGTTTAGTCCCTAAAACAGCTACTACCCCGCTGAGTGTTGAGAAAGTACTTGTGAAATACATTCCGAAGCAGCTTATTCACAAAGCGCACCACTGGCTGATTCTCCACGGCCGCTATATCTGCATTGCAAGAAGCCCTAAATGCATGCAGTGCCCGCTTTTTTCTTTTTGTAAATACTATGAAAAGAATGTACTTATAGAAGTTTCGAAATCTTAGTTACAACCAATATTCTTTTTGAAGAGTCTATCGTTTAAAGTATCATCCCATTAAATTTAAGAAAGGAAGAAATCAAATGAAGCGTACGAAGTTAGCATTGTTTATTTTACTGGCTATGGTGGTTAGCTTGTCGGGCTGTATGAACTCGGACAAAAACCAGGACGAAGAGAAGATTACCGAAAACGAAAACGAGATCAAGGAATTCCTGAAAACGGATAGCCTAGGTACCTCGGCGCTCCGCGACAGTTCAGGACTTTATTACATTATCAGAAAGTCAAATCCCAGCGGGCAGAAGGCAAAAACAGGTGAAGCTGCGACAGTGCGTGTTAATGGTTATTTGCTGAATGGAACAAAAGTGCTTTCGATAGATAAAGATTCCACGCTGACCTTTCCAGTCGACGGTTTCAGTACTCCGATTTACGGTTTAGAGTTTGGAATCAAGCTGATGCGGACTGGTGAAAAAGCAACATTCCTGCTCCCTTATTATCTGGCTTTCGGGAACGTAGACAGGGTTAACATTCCGGCCTATTCTGTCATCAGAATGGAGGTTGAATTAATCAAAACGCGTACCGAGGTGCAACAAATAGATGATTTCCTGGCTAAAAAGCAATTTCCCGTTTCAGAACGCACGGCAGATAACCTGGTTATTATCAGAACAAACACTGTAACAGGCGATACGTTGGGTGTAGGTAAGTCTGTAAGTGTCAAATATGTTGGTAAGCTTTTAAATGATCAGAAGTTTCAGGAAAGTACAATTCCATTTACCACTGGTACGAATGGAGCAATCCCTGGTTTCGACCGGGCAATCCGGAAGATGCGCAAAACGGAAAAAGCAATTATCATTTTCCCTTCTGCATTGGGATACAAAGAACGCGGCTCGGGATCTATCCCGCCATATACGCCAATCATGTTCGAAGTTGAGGTTCTGCCTTAATATGGATTAAAAAATCTTTGAGGAGAGCTGCCGGATATCAATCCGGCGGCTCTTTTTACATTTTGGCAAATGTGAGAATGTTTTCAGATATAGCACCAATTTGTTCGTCTGTCAAAGTCGATCCGGAAGGAAAGCAAATTCCATTTTTGAAAACAGACGCTGCCACATTCCCGCCAAAGTACGGTGCGTCTTTGTAAAAAGGCTGCAAATGCATAGGCTTCCAGACTTGTCTTGCTTCAATTCCATTCTCAGCCAGATGCGACCTGATCTGATCTACTGTGAGCTTTGACTTTTCATGATCAAATAGAAAAGTGGAAAGCCAGCGGTTTGAGAACATACCTTCTGTTTCTTCCTGGAACGAAAGTCCCGGAATAGTTTGAAACGCATTCAAATAGCATTCAAAGTTCCTGCGTCGCCGCGCGACTCGCTCGTTCAATACTTCCAATTGACCAAGTCCGATAGCCGCGCAGATATTGCTCATCCGATAATTATAGCCCATTTCAGAATGCTGAAAATGCGGTGCCGGATCTTTGGCCTGACTTGCGAGAAACCGGGCTTTTTGTGCGTCATTTTTATTGTGCGTAAAAAGAGCGCCTCCTGCGGAAGTAGTAATGATCTTGTTCCCGTTAAAGGAAGCAACTCCCACTTTCCCGAATGTGCCCAAATGCTGTCCCTGGTAGGTAGAGCCCATCGCTTCTGCTGCATCTTCAATCAAAACAATTCCGTACTGATCACAGATATCTGCTACTTCTTTCAGCTGACAAGGCATTCCATAAAGGTGCACACAGATCAATGCTTTGGGTTTTTTACCCGACTTTAACAGTTGCGTAATAGCTTGTTCAAGCGTATCAGGACAAATATTCCAGGTCTGTGGCTCGCTGTCAATAAAAACCGGCGTTGCGCCGAGATAAAGGATTGGGTTAGCCGAGGCGGCAAAAGTGAGTGACTGGCAGAGTACAATATCTCCTTTCTCAACACCCGAAACGGCAAGCGCTAAATGGAGCGCGGCTGTACCCGAGGAAAGTGCGACTGTATGCATACTGCCTGTGTACGCACAAAGTTCTGATTCAAAAAGGTCTAAATGTGGGCCAGCAGGCGCAATCCAGTTGCTATCAAATGCTTCCTGAATGTACTTCATTTCATTGCCTCCCATATGCGGAGGCGATATCCAGATTTTGTAGTTCATAGGTGTGCATTAAGTACTCGCGCGGGGTTTCCAGCAACTGTGGTATGATCAGGTATATCTTTTGTTACTAGACTTCCTGCACCGACAATGCAGTTTTTCCCGATGTATATATTTGGTAAAACAATGCAGCCTGCTCCCAGCAATGTATTTTCTCCAACTTGCACATTACCGCAGAGGGTAGCCCGCGGAGCAATGTGCACAAAGTCGCCGATCCGACATTCATGCTCAATAATGGCGCCTGTATTCACGATTACGTGTTTGCCAATTTGCGCTTCCGTCTGGATAATGGCTTGCTGAAATACCAGAGTACCCTCGCTAATTTCTACCTGCGAGCCGATCAATGCAGTATTGTGAATGAATTTGCCAAATGGATGTACAACGTTCTCTGCCACCCTGCGCCGCGCCAGATTATTTCCAATTGTTATTAACAGCTGCTTTTCAGGGAAAATCTCAGGATTGTAAAGCCTTACCTCCTGATCTGAAAACAGCCGTAAAGTTTGATCATCAAAAACCGCTTCGACTCTATCACCTGCTTCTAAAAACATTTGAAACACGACCTTTGCGTGGCCGCCGGCTCCGTATAGTAGCATCTCAGTTTCCTTTAAATTCTTCCATTGAGATCTCCGCAGATGCATTAACCTGCCTGCGGTCCAGTAGTTTTGAGAAAGTCAGCCACAGGATCTTCATGTCAAGCATGAAGGAGACATTTTCAGTGTACCAGACGTCGTATTCAAACTTTTCCTGCCAGCTGATCGCATTTCTCCCATTTACCTGCGCCATTCCTGTGATGCCTGGCAAAACTGAATGTCGGCGACTTTGAAATGCATTGTACAATGGAAGGTAACTCACCAGCAGCGGGCGCGGACCGACGATGCTCATCTCGCCGCGAAGCACATTCCAGAGCTGAGGAATCTCGTCGAATGAAGTTAACCGTAGTATGCGGCCAATGTAAGTGGGAGCTCCGTTGCGCATTGTACGGAATTTGATTAAAGTAAAAAGCTGTCCATGAAGTCCGGGGCGCTGCTGAAAAAAGAGCGGCTTACCTCTTGAATCAATAAAAACAATAAACAGTAGCCAAACAAAAAGCGGCGACAGAAGGAAAATCCCTGTCGCCGCTATTGTGATATCTAAAATTCTTTTTCCTGATTTTTGATACATTGAATCAAACGCTAAAACAGTTCCGGATAAATCTCGGGCTCTGCTTCGCGCATGATTTGATAAACAGTCTCAAATATATCGTCCATATTAGGTTTTGAAAAATAATCCCCGTCAGACCCGTAAGGCGGGCGGTGATCTTTGGCGGAAATCGTTACCGGCGCTGAATCCAGCCAGCGGTACGCATTCTGTTTTTCCAAAACCTGCTGCATCATGTAACCTGACGCGCTCCCTGGCAAATCTTCATCTGCGAAGATTACCCGGTTCGTTTTTTTAATGGATTCTACAATGCTGCTGTTAATGTCAAATGGTAAAAGTGTCTGCACATCGATTACTTCAACGTCGATACCTACACCTTGCAATTGAGAAGCGGCCTCCATTACTATACGACACATTGAGCCGTAGGTCACAATTGTAATATGCTTTCCTTCCCTTAAAATCTCAGGTTGCCCCAGTGGAATGCAGATTTCGCCAATATTATCGGGTAAAGTTTCTTTCTGACGGTAAGAATTAAGCGGTTCAACGATCAAACCCGGATCGTCGCCGCGCAATAATGTATTGTAAAAACCCGCAGCCTGTACAAAATTCCTTGGAACAATCACGTGCAAACCGCGCAAGCTGCTGAGCATCGTGCCCATTGGGGAGCCGGAGTGCCAGATACCTTCCAGCCGGTGGCCTCTTGTTCTGATAATCAGAGGTGCTTTTTGTCCGCCAGCTGTGCGGTAACGCAACGAAGCCAGGTCGTCGGTCAATGTAGCCAGAGCGTAGTAGATGTAGTCAAAATACTGGATCTCCACAATTGGTCGCAAGCCGCGCATTGCCATTCCTATTCCCTGACCGATAATCGTGGTTTCGCGAATGCCGGTGTCCGTAATACGCAGCTCACCAAACTTCTCCTGCAAGCCTGCAAATCCCTGGTTTACATCGCCAATCATCCCGATATCTTCCCCTAGTGCGACTACCTTTTCGTTTTTTTCAAAAGTTGCATTGAAAAAGGTACGTATCACCTCGCGTCCGTCGACCACCGGACTGTCGTCGGAAAATATCGGCGCTACCGGTTGTACGTGTAAAGGAGATTCCGGGCTTTCACTATAAAGGTGTGTATTGAACCGAGCCTGGTTTTCCTGAATGCTGGTTCTCAGGGAATCTTTGAGCGACGCTTTAAAAGGATTATCTTCTTTCCCGATAATACGGAGCACTTTCCGTACACTGGCGATCATATCCCTGCGCACGGGCAGGTAAGTGCGCGATAGCTCGTTGACTACATTGCTGAGCTCGGAAGCAAACTGACTTTCCCGCCCTGCATTCTGGACCAGCTGAATGGTTTCGAGGTATTCTTTATCCAGGTCTTTCCGGTAAGCCTGCCACGCCCGGTTGCGCGATTGAGATGCAGTTTCTTTTGCTTCTGCTTCAATCTGTTCGAGTTCTTCGTCGGTCGCGTAGCCGTTTTTTAAGATCCAGTCACGAAAACGAACATTGCAGTCGCGCTCGATTTCCCAGCTCAGCCGCTGTTTGGATTTATATCTTTCGTGAGAGCCCGAAGTTGAGTGGCCCTGTGGCTGAGTGAGTTCGGTGACGTGTACCAAAACAGGCACGTGCTGGTTCCGGCAGATATTGGCAGCTTTCTCGTAGGTTTCAATGAGCGCGGGATAATCCCAGCCATTTACGGTCAGGATTTCTAAACCCGGCTCATCTTCATTCCGCTGCAAACCTGCGAGCGCTTTTGAAATACTGCCTTTTGTTGTCTGGTATTCAATGGGAACCGAAATCCCGTAACCATCGTCCCACACAGAGGTCAGCAACGGAATTTGTAAAACCCCGGCTGCATTCATTGCCTCCCAGAACATCCCTTGCGAAGTAGAAGCATCGCCGATCGTCGCGTAGGCAATTTCACCGCCCTGACGTGAGAATTTGGTTAAGTTATGTAGCTGCTTATTAGACCTGAATAATTTGGAAGCATAAGCAAGTCCCACGGCGCGGGGCATTTGGCCGGCCGTGCTAGAAATATCGCAAACGGAATTGTAAAGTTTTGTCTGGTCGAGCCACTGCCCGTTTTCATCCAGCCAGCGTGTTGAGAAGTGACCGTTCATAGATCTTCCGCCTGTATTGGGCTCGTGTTCGAGATCGGCGTGCGCGTACATTTGCGCAAAAAATTGCTGCCAGGTCAGGTTACCTACTGCCGCCTCTATCGTCTGGTCCCTGTAATAGCCGGACCTGAAATCGCCTGGCCTGAAAGTGCGCGCGAGCGCAATCTGGGCTACCTCTTTACCGTCTCCGAAAATGCCAAATTTAGACCGTCCGCCCATAGTATCCTTTCTGCCGAGCAAACTTACCTGGCGACTCTCACATGCAAGACGGTAGTCACTGATAATGTTTTCTTTACTTAAAATACCGGCACCAGTCAAACTATCATTTTGAAGCATAAGCAAAATTTTCGGGTATGAATCCGTAGTTAAATTACGTTTTTTTGAATGCAAGCCAAAATTATGTATCAAAATAATAATCGCCGCCAGTACGATCAATCAATGCCTTCTGTTAATATTGGTTAACGATTATTAAATTTAATTTTTAAGCATTAATCTTGTTTGCTAAATAGTTTTTCACCACTTAATGTATAGTCAAAGTTATGAAAGTATTTTTTTCAGCGCTGGTTCTATTGGTAGGCCTAAGTACCGTTAGTTTCGCTCAGAAAGGTGTTTTGAAATTCAAAGAGGAAACGCACAAGTTTGGTAAAGTGCCTCAGGGAACACCAGTTACGCACGAGTTCGTCTTTACAAACACAGGCAGCGATCCGGTGGTGCTATCCAATGTAACAGTGTCTTGCGGATGTACTACTCCGGTTTGGTCAAAAGAGCCGGTACTGCCAGGAAAAACAGGATCTGTAAAAGCTACATTCAATGCAGCAGCAGCTGGTCCTTTCAATAAGCCTGTTACTGTTTTCAGTAATACAGAAGGTGGTTCAATTACTTTATACCTGAACGGTGAAGTTGTTCCGAAATCGGCAGCTAAGCCTTCTTCCAAGTAATCAGGCCAGAAGAGTTTTTCGAGGGCTGCCTATCAGGCGGCCTTTTTTTGTGGCCGATGCAAAACTTCAAAGGGAAGCCAGACTGTGAATTAGTAGGCTGATCTGTCGTAGAACGAGCGGCGGCGGGTCACTTTCAAATCCTGTAAAATCGCTGATTTCACTTTCAATGTGAAGCTGTAATTGCTCATACGTGCCGAGCTCCCGGCAAAAGGAGTCCAGCTGAAACTCATATCCCAGCAATGCAAATCCCGGTAAAGCGTCAATTGTGTAATGGTAGGAGAGAATGCGACAAAGTCAAAACCGCTGCTCACGCTGACTTTGAAGTTCTTGGACAAGCTCAGGTCGCCCGTCGCCTGTACCGCCTGGATCAGTGATGCCCGGGATAAGCCTGGCTTTGTCAGACCAAAGTTATAGTTAAGGGAAAGTGTCCAGGGTACATTAAAATCCACGTATAGCTCCGGATTTTGAGCGATAAACTCGCGCTGCTCTTCCGTAGCCGTGTTAGCAGGATCCGTAGTGGGGCCGTTTACTACCGGCTTTTTGGTTTTGTCAGAACCTTTCGGCGCAAAGCTGGTACCCAATGTAAACCCGAGGTTTTGAAGATTGGCTAAACCTTGCCCGGCAGTAATCGCGTATTTATTCACCCTGTATCCAACCTGATTAGTCAGAATGTTCGGATTGGCCTCGTACGCGTAAGGATCGAGGTTCATATTGAAGTTCAGGTTCAGGTTACGCCCGATCCTTGCATTCGCATTGACTGTAATATTTGACAGGTTCAACGAATCAGCCAGCAGGTTATAGCTTCCACCCAGACTTAAATTGTCGAGTAAGGATACCTTCTCAAATTGTTGCGCAGCCGTGTCACTCTTGGATTTGAGTTTCATTTCAAAAGAGTTGTTTAAACTGAACGAAACAACGCTGCTGGCCCGACCGTTACCGACATTCTGCCCGATTCCGCGGAACCTGGAAAGTGAGTATTCCTTGATTTCCCCCTCTCTGTCACGCACGTTGATTTTTTGATAAAAACCAAAACCGTCTCCTGTGAAGTCTGGCGTATAAGTGAATGAAAGTGATGGGATTACAGTGTGCCGGATCGCTTCCAGGCGCCGGCCTCTGATGAAGAATGTACCATAGAAACGCGTATTGACACCGGCTCCAAAATTGTAAGAATATTCGGTACCAGCCTGCCGCAACGTATCTATACGTACCTTGTTCGTCAGCGTATCAACAGAATAGGCATATTGTTTTGTAAAAACCTCACCCTGTAAAGAAAGGCTTGGTGTTACGTTCACGAACCGCAATACTTTGAAGTTGGGCAGGGAGATAGGCAGGCTATACCGGCCTGTAAACTGCGCATCTTTCAACATATCAGGCAATGTATTCAGATTGAAAGGTACCACTTTGGTTACCCCCACGCGGGTCGTGTCAACTGTATTGGAGATTTGGAAACCCAGCCGGGCAGAAGAAGTATCGATTGCAGTGAGCGAGTTCGTCAATGCGTAATTTCCACTGAAATCCAGACCCAGACGGAAGCTTTCATACCATCGGCCACGGCCGCCTTTTAATGCAAATGGGGCAATCTGGTTGATACCAAAACTGAAATCGGTGGAAACGTTCGTCTTCCCGTTCTCGCGTCTGGTACCTTCTGCATTCATCTGGCCAAAGTTCTGGTTGACACGCAAACTGGCGGCCGCTCTCGCATACTGCCCGAAAGTACGGTTGTACTGTACGGAGGAGCTCGCCACGTTGGATGTATATCTCTCTGTATCAAATGCCTGCAATTGGTTATAGCTGTTACTGCTCACATTCACATTCGCGGAGAATTGCGAATTTCCTCTCGGCTTGGGCGAATGCGACCATACCACGCTGAAATCATTTGTTACGCCCCGACCGATAAGTCTGTCTATTTCATCGCTGGGCTTATTTTTATTAAACCGGAATGAAAAGTTACCACTATACTGATAGCGTTTAATGTACGTGGAGGCGACCCCCAAGCCCCAGCTTCCGGAAGAGTAAATCTGCCCGGTCACAATTGCATTTACATATTCATTGATTGCAAAATAGTAGCCGCCCTCCCGGAGGTAAAATCCGCGCCCGTTCGGCTCTTCGCCGTAAGTCGGGACAATGATCCCGCTGGTTCCACTTTCTTTTTTCTTGGGAAATGGGAAAAAACCGAAAGGCAGCGCAATGGGCAGTGGAACGTCGCTGATAACAAGGTTAAATGGCCCCGATATCACCTGCTTTTTGTTCACCATCTTGATCTTAGGCGCATTAATAAAGTAATGCGGGTGAGTTAGATTACAGGTTGTGTAAATAGAGTGACGAATGTAAAAGTTACCTTCCGCGTCTTTCTTAACCTTTTCCCCGCGGATATTACCGTCACCTTCCTGTGTCACGATCCCCTGAATCAGCGCTTTCTGGGATTTAAAGTTGTATCTGATCTCTTTTGTATTGTAAGTCTCAGGCCCATCCTGGAAAATTGGCTCGCCTGCCATTTTCTTGGCCGTAGAATCGTAGGTACCTATTGCATATACCTCATTGGTTACCCAGTTGAGCCGAATGTAATTCGCTTTCAGGTTAATGGTCCCGTAGTTCACCTCCGCGCTTCCATATAAATGCACCTGTTTAAGTACCGCATCCATAATGGTGGAATCTACCGCGCTGTATTCAACGGTGTTTTGTAAATCGTCGGGACTTGATATGGTATCCGCAGCGACAGAATCGGCCTGCGTGGAGTCGGCCAGATTGGCGCGCAACGAATCTGCTGCCGTAACTGACTGGGACGTACGAGGCTTACCGGTACCTGAAGAGTCGGTACCCGCTTTTTGTTTATCGGTAAGAAGAGGATCGGTAGACTGCTTTTCAGAAGATGAAACATTCTGCTTACTCTGTTTTTTCCCGGTCCCCTTGGAGCGTTGCTGCACACAGGCTAAAGTGCTGAACAGGAGAAACGCCGCAACCACTGACGATATAATAATCGCCTTTCTTTTCAGTTTTAACAAATAGCGTATTTTTGCATAACGATTTTCAAAATTAGCAGAGAAACCCCGAACGAGTAACGCCCCAATTAAAAAATAATGTTAAAAGTTCTTAAATCAATAATTGCTGCAAGTTTCCTGCTGGCAAGTCTTGCTTTCGTATTTCAAGATGAACCTGCGGCTTCCAAATCAAGTCGAGTAAATACAGTGGTAATTGATGCGGGTCACGGGGGGAAAGACCCGGGAACAAGAGGACGTAACACGAAGGAAAAAGATGTGGCTTTGAGCGTCGCGCTCGAACTCGGCCGGAAAATCAAAGACGCTACCCCAGACGTTAAAGTGCTTTATACCAGGTCCACAGACGTTTTTATAGAACTGGGCGAACGTTCTGCATTTGCGAACCGTAACAACGCCGATCTTTTTATCTCCATTCACTGCAATGCAACGCCACGATCCAAAACGGTTCACGGTACCGAAACCTTCGTCATGGGTTTGCACAAAACAGAAGGTAACCTTGAAGTTGCAAGAAGGGAGAACTCGGTAATTTTGCAGGAAACGAACTACAAACAGAAATACAAAGGATTTGACCCTAACTCCCCTTTGGCGCACATTATGCTCGCCAATTACCAGAGTGCATTCATTTCAAGCAGTTTGCGCTTTGCCGACCTGATCGAGAAAAAATTCCAGTCGGTATCTGATCGCGAAAGTCGTGGAGTGAAGCAGGCTGGATTTCTTGTTCTGTGGCGCTGCGCCATGCCCAGTGTGCTGATCGAAACAGGCTTTTTATCCTCACCCGATGAAGAGGATTACCTCAGCTCGAAAGATGGACAAGAGGAAGTAGCCGAGTCAATCCATCAGGCATTTATGGCGTATAAAAAAGATATGGACCGGTAAGTAACCACTTTGCAGATGTTTTGAATTGTCAAAACAATTTTGAATAATTTGATGTTTGACCTCTAAGCAACCGGTTTAAACTTAATAATGCCCATACCTGCCCGCCGATTACAGCAGGAAATAACTTAGTCCATGAAATTATCAAGAGAAGCAAAAGTTGGAATTATGGCGGTTGCCGCGATGGTAATGCTGTATTTCGGCTTCCATATCCTCAAAGGTTCTGACGTTTTTTCGAGAACCAACCAGTATTATGTGATTTACGACAATATCGACGGCCTTACAGCTTCCAACCCGGTGCTCCTGAATGGACTGAATATTGGCCGGGTACGGGAGATCAAGCTCCTGCAAGACCGTAAAAACCAGCTGCTGGTTTCACTGGATATTCAAAAAGGCATCTCTGTACCCTCCGGGAGCGCAGCAATACTCGCCGACGGCGGACTGCTCGGTGGCAAAGTGGTCCATTTGGCAGTAGGTACCGGCACTCCAATGCAGGATGGAGATACGCTGCTGGCCAAAAAGGAGGCAGGTATCACAACCGTTTTACAGCAACAGGCATTACCGCTCGTAACCCACGCCGACTCCCTGATCAAAAACCTGAACCAGGTCGTGGCGGGTTTTGAGGAAACCGGGCTTATTTTGAACCAGGTACTAAAAAACTACAACCAAACTGGAAGCAGTTTACAAGGTTTACTGAATGAAAACCGCACAAACCTGCTGGCGCTCACTTCCAATCTGAACAAGCTTTCAACTTCGCTGGTAGAAACGGAAAAGGAAATCAAGCCGCTTTTAACCAAAACAGGCACATTGGCCGATTCGCTGAATGCATTGCGGCTGGGGGAAACCGTTCGCAATGCTAACAAAACGATCGCAGAGCTGCACACGCTGCTCGCGAGTGTGGAGTCTGGTAAAGGCACTGCCGGCAAGCTGGTTAAAGACGAAACTTTATACAATAATATTGACCGCACAATGGTGAGCCTTAACAAGCTGCTGACCAACCTGCGGGAACATCCAAAGCGGTATATCAACATTTCGGTTTTTGGTAAAAAAGACAAAGGTCCGGCAGAATCGCCGCTTGATACTGCGACAGTGATCAAATAGGGAGTAATTTTCTTAATAAGAATGAAAGTCGTTTGCTTGCGGGTAAACGACTTTTTATTTTGTGACATCATCCACACTTCATACGTCGCTATGACCACACAGGAAACGCTCCCGCAACTGCTGCAAACACTCCGGCAAAAATACGAACAGGTAAAACTTGGAGGCGGTGTCAAGAAAATTGAAGCTCAGCATAAAAAAGGAAAGCTCACTGCGCGTGAGCGGATTGAATATCTGATTGATGCAGGATCGGAATTCGTGGAAATTGGTGCATTCGTGGCAGATAACATGTACGAAGAAGAAGGCGGCTGCCCCTCAGGTGGCGTGGTAGCCGGTATCGGGATTGTTTCAGGAAAACAATGCATGATCGTAGCCAACGACGCGACTGTTAAAGCCGGTGCCTGGTTCCCGATCGCCGCCAAAAAGAATTTGCGAGCGCAGGAAATCGCAATGGAAAACCGCTTGCCGGTGATTTACCTGGTCGACAGCGCCGGCGTTTACCTCCCCATGCAGGCTGAGGTATTTGCAGACAAAGAGCATTTTGGCCGGATTTTCAGGAACAATGCACAAATGTCCGCCATGGGCATTGTACAGCTTTCTGCGATTATGGGAAGCTGCGTGGCAGGCGGCGCGTACTTACCTATTATGTCCGACGAAGCTTTTATCGTGGAAGGTACCGGGTCTGTTTTCCTGGCCGGGCCGTTTTTGGTTAAATCGTCGATTGGTGAAGATGTGGATGCCGAGGTGTTAGGCGGCGCAACAATGCATTCCGAGATTTCCGGCGTAACCGACAACAAATTCCCTGACGATAAAACCTGCCTCGACGCAATCCGGCGGCAAATTGATAAAATAGGAAAGCCACTTTCAGCCGGTTTCGACCGGAAAACAGCTTTAAACCCAATTCGCAACCCGGAAGAGATTTATACCCTGCTGCCGGTTGACAGACTGAAACCTTACGATGTACTGCCCATTCTGGAATGCATTGTTGATAATTCTGAGCTTGATGAATACAAGCCTGATTATGGTAAAACATTGATTTGCGCCTACGCCCGCATTGACGGCTGGGCAGTGGGTATCGTGGCCAACCAGCGTAAAATGGTGAAGTCCGGCAAAGGTGAAATGCAGATGGGCGGCGTGATTTATGGTGAGTCAGCAGATAAGGCGGCCCGTTTTATCATGAATTGCAACCAGAAAAAGATACCGCTGGTTTTTTTTCATGATGTTACCGGTTTTATGGTCGGCAGCCGCGCCGAGCAAGGCGGGATTATTAAAGACGGTGCAAAAATGGTAAATGCAGTAGCTAACTCTGTTGTACCAAAATTTACATTCATTATCGGCAACTCTTATGGAGCCGGCAACTACGCAATGTGCGGCAAAGCCTTTGATCCCAGACTGATATTTGCCTGGCCCACGGCGCAAATGGCGGTAATGAGCGGCGCCACTGCTGCCAAAACGCTTTTACAAGTTCAAACAGCCACATTGAAAGCAAAAGGCGAAGTAATCACGCCTGAACAGGAAGAAAAGTTGTTGAAGGAAATCACGGATCGCTACAATGAAGAACTTTCTCCCTATTACGCTGCCGCCCGGTTGTGGGTCGACGGTATCATAGATCCGGTCGAAACCCGCAAGATTATTTCAGCCGGTATACAGGCGGCCGACCAGGCACCCATTGAAAAACAGTTCAATGTGGGAATTATGCAGGTCTAAATCGCATTCACTAAGTATCCACATATCCATTGTATTATGTCTCAAAAAATAGCATTCCTTGGTCTTGGTAACCTGGGCGCTCCCATAGCAGAAAGACTGATCGGTTCAGGTTTCGAACTGACCGTTTGGAACAGAACAATCTCAAAAGCAGAGCAGCTGGAAAAGCTCGGCGCAAAAGTGGCCGAAAACGCAGTCGACGCAGTTGAGCCTGGCGGGATCGTTTTTTCGGTACTGGCCGACGATCATGCAGTTGAAACTACATTTTCAGATGCATTGCTGGAAAAACTCGGGCAAAATGGACTGCACGTTTCCATGAGCACCATCTCGCCGGATTGTTCACGTAAGCTGACCGAAACGCACAATAAATTTGGTGTAAGCTACGTGGCAGCACCTATTTTCGCACGCCCTGATGCAGTACGTTCGGGAATGGGCAACATTGTAATTTCAGGAGAGGCGGGTGCAAGGGAGCGGGTGAAACCTTTGGTACAAAACTTCGTAAAAGGCGTTTTCGATTTCGGCGACGATCCGGGAGCAGCCAATGTGATCAAGCTTTGCGGAAACTTTATGATCGCGGCGAGCCTTGAAATGATGGCAGAAGCATTTACACTGGCTGAAAAGAGCGGTATCCCTCGTCAGAATATTTATGATATGCTCACTTCTACCTTATTTGCTGCACCGATTTTCCAGAATTATGGCAAATTGGTAGCTCAGCATAGTTATGAACCCGTGCTGTTTAGTCTGCCGCTTGGTTTAAAAGATATTAACCTGACTTTGCAAGCTTCTGCAAAGGTAAATGCACCGATGCCGCTCGCAGATCTGGTGAAAAACCGTTTCGTATCTGCATTGGCAAAAGACCGCGCGCATCTGGATTGGGTCGCACTCGCCAAAGGTGCTTCCGATGATGCCGGACTTTGATGTTTGTAATAGTATAAAAATGAGAAAAGCTGCACGAATGCAGCTTTTCTCATTTAAAACAGAAGTAAGAGACTACTCTCTGATTTCCATTAACATCTCATCAGTAATATTGTTTTTCTCCTTGAAATCCGAGACTGTTTCCGTGAAAGAATTATGGAGACTTTCCACGTTTTCAAGGTTTTTATATGCCCCGTCGTAAATGTCATTCAGAGATTTTTCAAGATCCTGAATGTTCAGGTTCATATTCTCTGTTTCAATCTGCCCGATCTTTTTGATCACCGCAGTTTCACTGTTTTTCAAATCTTCAATTTCACGGAGAATCTTCTCCATCGATTTAAACTTCTCGATCTTATCCATAAGTTCTTAGCTTGTTTTTAAGAAGGCTTAACTCAAATATCATACCACCCGGGCTTGCCAATGCGGTAAATCAAGTGTGATTTCACCTTTATTAATTATGATAAAGAAATATGTAAGGAGCTTCTTTTTGTGCTTTTTGGCACTCTCAGCACACATTATTGTTGCTCAAAACCCGGAGAAAACTACTTCCTGGAAAGGGTTTGAAAAGGTTAGTTTCAATTTTGAGGAACGGGAAGCGTGGTATGTAAAGCCGGTTAAGGAAATACCGGGCAAACCGTGGGTTTGGCGCGCACATTTCCCCACCTGGCACACCGAAATAGATAGCATTCTGCTATCCCGCGGGTTTCATATGGCTTATGTGAATACCAATGATATGTTCGGGCATCCCAAGGCAATGCAGGTTTGGGACAGGTTTTACGATTACCTGGTCCAAGGGAAACAATTTGCGCCCAAAGTCGCACTGGAAGGTGTGAGCCGTGGCGGGTTGTATGTATATGGTTGGGCCAAAAGGAATCCCGACAAAGTCAGCTGCATTTACGCCGAAGCGCCTGTGTGCGATCCTAAAAGCTGGCCGGGCGGCAAAGGAAAAGGGCCGGGCTCGGAGAAAGACTGGGCCGCGTGGCTGCAATTGTTCGAAATGAATGAAGAGCAGGCTGCAAAATTCACCGATATCCCATTGAACGATCTGGCTGGTCTGGCCGGGTTTAAAGTCCCTGTTGTTCACGTAATCGGATTGCAGGACAAGCTGGTACCTCCTGCCGAAAACAGTGATTTGCTGATCAAAAACTACCAGCAACTCGGCGGACCTGTCGCAGTTTATCCGATGACACGCGGCGAACAAACGCTGGAAGGTCACCATTTCCCGATTGAGCATCCCGAGTTTTTTGCCAATTTTATTGAACAACACAGTGTTCCTGTCGCCAGGCCGCTTCCTCACGATCCTTATATCGAGGTGAATGCCGGTTTGGGAAATGCATTTGAAAAATTTAAAACAACAAAGAAAGGTACTGTCGCATTTCTAGGCGGTTCCATTACCCACAACCCTGGCTGGCGGGACAAAACTTCCCGATACTTGCAGGAACATTTTCCCGAGACTGAATTTACATTTATCGCAGCAGGTATCCCTTCGCTCGGTAGCACGCCGCATGCATTCCGGTTCAGCCGGGATGTTTTGTCCAAAGGTACCCCCGACCTGCTTTTCGTAGAAGCTGCTGTGAACGATCGGGGAAATGGATTTAGTGAAAAAGCGCAGGTACGCGCGCTGGAAGGGATTTTACGGCAAATGCATTCGGCTAACCCGAAAGCCAATATGGTGTTAATGGCTTTTGCTGAGCCGCTCAAAAACGCAGATTACGAAAAAGGTAAGGTGCCGACGGAAGTAGCAGTTCACCAGCGCATTGCCCAATACTATGGCGCAGCTTACATTAACCTGGCTAAGGAAGTGTACGATCGCATTAAAGCCGGTGAATTTGAATGGAAAGCTGATTTCAAAGATTTGCATCCGTCGCCTTTTGGTCAGGAAATTTATTTTCAAACGATTAAGGAGTTGCTGAAAAGGGAATTTAAAATCAAAGCAACAACTTCCTTTCCGAAACCGATCGACAAATTCTCTTATGAAAAAGCAGGTTACCACTCCATTGAGGAAGCCAAAAATCTGAAAGGATTTACATTGGTGCCCAACTGGGAACCGGCTACAAAGCTCTCGACCCGCGAAGGTTTTGTGAATGTACCGATGCTTGTTGGCGAAACTGCAAATGCTTCTTTGGAGCTCCCATTCAAAGGTCGTGGAGTCGGTATCGCGATTATCTCCGGTCCTGATGCCGGCATTATCTCTTATTCTATCGACGGCAAAAAGCCCAGAACGCTCGATCTTTTCACACGTTGGAGCACGCAACTGCATTTACCCTGGTACCTCATGCTAGACGACGAACTTCCTTCCGGTAAACACACATTAAAACTGAGTATCTCGTCTGATAAAAATAAAGAAAGTGCGGGAAATGCCTGTCGGATCGTGCATTTTCTGATTGCGGAATAAAAGAATTATTTTTGACTGCTTTACTACTAATAACACACGCTAAACAAAGAACCTATGCTGAAATATCTCGTTTTTTCGGTATTGTTATTTTCATGTATTTCAAAGATCATCTGCCGCCCCATTTTCATGCGGAGTATGCCGGGCAGGAAGCTCAGTTCTCTATTGAAACAGGAAATGTAATAGCAGGAGATTTTCCCCGGAAACAAACTCGTCTCGTTCAGGCCTGGGTTGAACTTTATCGTGAAGAGTTGTATCTTAACTATTTCGAATCTCAAAAAGACAATGCTCAATTCAGGAAAATAAGACCACTGCAATAATGAATCCAAGAGTTAAAAAAATCATTTCAGTCAAACCTTTCGTTATCACTGCACTATGGTCGGATAACCAAATGCGTGTGATTGATTTTGGGATTTTTCTTGCGGAGTATTTTCAGAAAAAGGATACAGTGTTCTTTAAAATCTTACAGCCTGAAACATTCAGCAAAGCCAAGTCTGACGGAAGGACAATCTATTGGGAAAATCTGACTGAAATGCTGGATTACGACGGGAAGCCAATCCCAGCTCCACTAGACTTCGATCCTGATGTATTGTTCGAGCTTTCGCAGCCTGTTTGACAGTGTCAAATTATAGACTTTTTTTGATTTAACTTAGTCACTTAGATCCAGAAATAGGGTCTTAAATTAACTAATGCAAAACTGGTAAAGTATGAGTCAAAACGATCTTAAATCCAGCCTGCATGCCTTAATTGATGGTATCGATGATACAGCAGTTTTGCAGGCGTACCTCATTCTACTTTCTCGCGAGGCCAAATCTCAGGAAGATTTTTGGGAAAGTCTTGACGACCAAACAAAAGCAGCGATCGGCCAAGGATTAGCTGATTTCGACTCTGGAAAACATTCTGATTTCTTTGATCATATGAAGTCCGCCTATGGCATTGAACGTTAGATTGTCTGACCGGGCACGTGGAGATATTGAAGAAATAGCATCTTATTTGGCGGAGAATTGGTCAGAGAAAGTCAAAATGGATTTTCTGATTAATTTAACTCAACAAATGGATCTTATTAGTAGAATGCCTTTCATGTATCGGGCATCGGCTTCGAACCCCAATGTCCGCGAGTGCACTATGAACAAGCACACAATGATCTACTATGAGATCGTAAATGAAGAACTTATAAAGGTGCTGACAATCAGAAGCGCACGGAAGGGCAATATTTGACTACGACTTCCCAGTCTGCGTACTGTACGTACTCTCAAAAATCTTGTCCGCGTTTCCTGCTTCGAAACCGTCCCTGCGGTGTTTTCTTTGAATTTGTTCAGCAGGAATATCTTTGAATGCGGGCAGTACTTTCCGCTCGGCGAATTCGACATAGGAACCTGAAATGCGTAGCTTTTCTCCGTTTGCAAATTCCGCGTCGAGCATTTCCGCAACTGTCGAACTTTGCAGCAAGCCTCCGTCCGGACTTTCTTTCACCTTTCCGCCGGAAGTATTCAGTTTGATCCCATTCTTTTCCAAAAACACATTGAAATCGGCGACCGTATTGTAGCCTTCCGGCAGGTTGTGTACGCTGATTGTGAAGTGGTTGAGGTAATATCTGTTGTAAATCACCCAGGCAGCATACTCACTTTCTTTCAGTAAAGTCTGGTAATCCGAGACAGTCGGCGTGCGCCAGAGTGGCTTGTGCAGGAATGCATCTACTTCGGCTCCGTTATCCAGATCCAGCGAATCGGCCGGGTCGCTTGTCACTTCGTCGGTATAGCTGCGGATAATGCGCTGCACTTCCTCCGAAAGATCGCCAACGCGCAGTTCGCTCACGAAAATGCGCGGATCGGTCTCACGCGGCGGACTGTACCACCAGGCGTCAAGTTTTTTTCCTTCAAAAAAATAATGGTCGCGCTTTTCATAACCATAATGCAGGAAGATCTTTTCGAAAGACCGCACACCGAGCTGAGGTACACCCATAGTTCGGAATGCAATGTGGTCGTTCTCAATCTCATCCACATTATTTACGATACCTGTGTGCACCATTGCATTCAGGATCGTGCCCACGTCAGGGACACGTTCTTTGTACCGCCGCATCAGCCCGTCGAGAACAATGTCCAGTGTAGCCAGCTTGTCTGATTTTGCTTCCATTACTATTTGATTGAATGTGTGTAAAATTGAAATAGCAGATTAGCCTTTCGATAGTTCGGTTGATCTTACCTGCGCGGCGATAATGCCTTTTTTTAAAGTATCGTCCAATTCCCCGCCTTCAAACTCCCGCAATGCTGCCTCTGTCGTCCCGCCTTTTGAAGCTACTGCCTTGATCAGGTCGTCGAGTGATTTATCGGCTGTGTTGATCAGGTGGTAAGAGCCGAGCATGGTTTGTTTTACGAGCAATGCAGCCACAGACTCTTCAAAACCCATTTCTTTTCCCGCCTCGATCATCGCTTTGACCACATAAAAGAAATAAGCCGGCCCGCTGCCGCTCAATGCAGTTACCGCATTCAGCTGTTCTTCATTTTCCAGAAAAACCGACCTGCCTGTCGCATTGATCAGGTTTTCGACTCTTCTTAACTGCTGTATATCTACCTCGGGCGAAGCGGCGTAAGCAGTAATACCCATTCCCAGCATCGCGGGCGTATTCGGCATCGCGCGGATCACCGCTTTGTGTTGTAACGTATTTTGAATGCTCTGGATGGTGATACCTGCCATAATCGACAGTACTACCTGATTGGGTTTCACTACTTCCTGCAAGCTCTGGCCGACCGACGCAAAATCCTGCGGCTTCACAGAGAGGATAATTAAATCATATTCACCGATCTGCGGACCGATTACGCCGGTAATCACGCCGGGCTGAAAACTGGTCAGGCTTTCCATGCGATCGACGCTTTTCTCTACCAGTAAAAAGTCTTCTTTTTTAACAAGGTCAAATTTGAGAAAGGCACGTGCAAACGCCATTCCCATGTTGCCGCAGCCGATAATCGCGATTTTCATTTGAAATTAATGACAGATAAATGATTAGGATGAAGGCGAATTACGCAACTTTTGGAGGAAAAATCAGCCTTTGCCGCCTATTTGTGGCTCATTTGTTTTGGAATGAATT
>NZ_JBHYGF010000580.1:0-20670 GCF_051859145.1 Dyadobacter sp. | reverse complement strand
CTTACGGTAGATGCAAAGCTGTTAAATGATTTTCTGGCAAGAAATGCCCAGGATCAGGAGATCAGCAGGAAAATTCGTGCAAACCGGGAGCGGCTATTGCAGGAAGTAACCATTAAAGCCAGAAAGCAGGTACAGCGCGATCCACGAAAGATTTACGGTACCGCTGATGCATCCATTAAGGTAACCCCCGAGCTAGCTGCTGGCAGAACAAGCGTACTCGATATACTTGCTGGAAGGGTGGCCGGCGTTGCGGTAACAGGTTTTGGGATGAATGCAAAGGTAAGTATCCGTGGAAATCGGAATGAGCCCCAGTTTGTTCTCGACGGAATGCCGGTTGACAAAGATTTCATCTCTTCAATGAATGTCAATGATGTAGAGTCCATTGATGTACTGAAAGGCGCATCGGCAGCGATTTTTGGAATGAATGGAGGAAATGGGGTGATATCTATTTTGACAAAAAGAGGGAACTCAAACTACGACTACACACAGGACATTGTACCGGGTGTGCTCGTTTCCAAAATCGCAGGATTCAATGTGCCAAAGGTATTTTATGCTCCCGCCTATTCGCCAAAAGATCCGCCAAACCTGAATCCCGATTATCGCTCGACTATCTTCTGGGCGCCCATGGTAAAAACAGATAAGAATGGAAAAGCGAAGATCAGGTACTTCAATTCGGACGCAACAACTTCCGTCGACGTGAGGGTAGAAGCGCTGAGTACCGGCGGCTCGCCAGGCTTTGCCAAAACCACATATTCAGTGAATTAAGCAACAAGATTACTTGCGTTTCGGCGTTAGTATCTTTATTTGAACAGTCTTGCGAACTAGTCGTACAGACAAAAGTGGTAACTTTGGTATTTACTCTGAAATAGCCGGTCAAGTCTCGGAAACTGATGGCATCTGATTGAAATATGAAGACCGTGTATTTAAAACTAAACCTTCCGATCTTAATGCTGGCGAGTTTGCTCGTCACGCACTCCTCGCATGCCCAGCGCCGCAACAAAGACCGTGAAAAAGATGCTGTAAAAACCGAGGATGTAGGTCTCCGTCTTGAAAAAGAATCACTTGCGACTGAGGGAATGAAGTTTATGATGAAAGACGAGCCGGCTAAGGCTTTGCCTCTTTTTGAAAAACTGGCGCAGGAAAACAGTCAGGATGCAGCGAGCCAGTACCTGGTTGCCACTGCATTGATCAAGCTCGAAAAGTTTGATGATGCCATTGCCCCTTCCAAAAAGGCCCACGAACTTGATAAAAACAATATCTTCTACGCCCAGCAGCTGGCAGAGCTTTATGCCAAACGCAGGAAATACTCCGAGGCGGCCGCCATTTACGAAACGCTGGTTGCTAAAAACCCGGAAAACATTCAGTACGGAATTGAGCTGGCCGCGGTATATGTATTCAACGACCAACCTGATAAGGCAATAGACACTTATAATGTCCTTGAAAAGTCAATGGGCATTACAGAAGAGATCACGCATCAGAAACAGCAGCTTTATCTGAGACAAAACAACCTGGATAAAGCGGTTGCAGAAGCAAAAAAGCTGATCAATGCTGAACCGATCGAAGTTAGCTACCGGGTAGAACTGGCCGAGCTGCTGATCGCCAACGATCGCATTGTAGAAGCGGTTACCCCACTTGAAGAAGCACTTAAAATCAATCCCGACGAAGCGCAGGCGCACGTGCTGCTCGCAGATATATACCGCCGCAATGGCGATGTGCAAAAGTGTAACCAGGAGCTTAAACTGGTTTTTGCCAATCCAAACCTTGAAGCAGAGCCTAAAATCAGGGTTTTGACAGGTTACCTGAGCATGCTGAAATCAGAAAGCGAGATTACCGAGGCAGTTACATTGGCAAAGCAGCTATTGGAAACGCACCCGAACGAAGCCCTCGCCAATGTGATTTATGCCGACCTGCTTGTACGTCAGAACAAAAAAGAAGAAGGCCGAGACTATTACTCAAAAGCCAGCCGCCTCGATGGCTCCGATTTTAAGATATGGATTGCCCTGATACAGCTGGACGGAGAGCTTAACCAGGTGGATAGTATGCTGGTGCATTCGGAGAAAGCATTGGAGCTTTTTCCAAACCAGGGTTTGTTCTGGTACTCCAATGGGACTGCACATTTGATGAAGAAAAATTTCAGGGAAGCTGTCTCCTCACTCGAAGAAAGCCTGAAACTGGTTACCAATAATCCTGATCTCGTTCCGCACATTTATGCTTCTTTGGGCGACGCATTCAATGGACAGGGAGACCATGCCAAATCCGATGCTTCCTACGAGCTTGCATTGAAGGCCAATCCCGACAATGATCATGTTTTGAATAATTACAGCTATTTTCTTTCGCTCAGGAAGGAAAAGCTTGACCTCGCTTTAAAGATGTCGGAGAGACTGGTGCAGCAGCACAAAGACAATCCGACTTACCTGGATACCTACGCCTGGGTACTGTATATCCGCAAAGATTACAAGAAAGCAAAAGAGTTTTTGGAGAGAGCAATGCTCGACAGCAGCAGTGTAAGTGGCACGATTGTTGAACATTATGGAGATGTTCTTTTCAAGTTAGGTGAAAGGGACAATGCAGTGGCGCAGTGGAAAAAGGCGAAGAGAATGGGAGAAACCACTGAACTTCTCGACAAAAAAATAGCAACAGGTGCATTACATGAGCAATAAAATAGTAGCCGGGCTGTTCGCCTTTTCATTTCTTTGGTTAACAGCTTGCCACAAACAACGTACATCAAAACGTACCAGCGAAACACCATTCTCAGATACTACGGCAGCTAATACTACATCGCCGGCGGCTGACTCCTCCAAAACAGCAGTTGCGGAAACCGTCGCACCAGTCAAGATCAATGAAGTTGCTTTTGATTATCTTACTGCCAAGTCAAAGGTTTCGCTTCAAAGTAAATCCCAGAATTTCGATAATGTCAATGTGAATATCCGCATGAAGAAGGATAGTATTATCTGGCTTTCGGTAACCGGAGTTGGTTTGGAAGTTGCCAGGGGTATTATCACGCGTGATTCCATCGTGTTCATGGATAAAATCCACCGCGACTATTTCGTGTTTAACTACGAACAACTCAGCAGGCAGTACAATTTTGACCTGAATTTCGATCTTCTTCAATCCATGATCGTGGGAAATCCGCCATTTCCCCAGGAAGCCGACACGCGATTTGTGAAAATGAATGAGTTTTATGTTTTGAGGCAGATCAAAGACCGTCTTGAAATAGAAAATTTTATTAGTGAAAGCACATTGAAACTTTCACGGCTCAAAGCAACCGAAGTGCCTACGCAAAACACTTTCCTGCTTGATTACGAAGATTTTAAGGATGTGGGCGGAGTTTTGTTTCCTTTTGCAAGTGTTATCAATCTGAATGTGAAATCGTTGAAAGACCAGCAGGTAAACCAAACCGATATGCGCATTAAGCACAGCAAAGTAGAAATGCAGCGTGAAAGCCCCGGATTTCCATTCAATGTCCCTTCCAGCTATAAACGCAAAAAATAAAGTCAGAAAGTCTGCTTAAATTTGCCGGCCATGAATTGTATTTTGCCAGCAAGAATCAATAATATGCTTTTTAGTACCCCTGGTCGCCGTCGTTTGATTTTAATGCTGACGTTCATACTATGTTCGTTGGCTGGCGCTTACGCCCAGAAAACCAGGGAACAGCTGGAACGCGAAAAAAGTGAAAACCAGGGCAAAATCCGGGAGATCCAAAGTATCCTCAAACAGACTTCTTCCCAAAAGAATGTCAATCTCGGACAGTTAAAAGCATTGAACCAACAGATCAACACTTACAAAAAGCAGATTGACCTGCTTTCTGACGATCTGGAACTGCTTGATGGAGAATTGAAAGTCCTCGAAAGAAAACGTCAGTCCCTCGACAGCAGCCTGAATGTTCTCAAAGAAGAGTACGGTCACATGATCTATGAGGCTTCGAAGAGGAATGCATACTTCAATCAGCTTGTCTTCCTTTTTTCTGCCGGTACATTCAACCAGTTTGTATTAAGATATAAATACCTCAAACAATATACCGAGGCGCGGCAGGGACAAGCCAAGGAAATTGGTATTTTGCAGGACAAGCTCATGCAGGAACGCCGTCGCATTACCGCGAAAAAGACCCAGCAAAAAACCGTTCTGGATACCCGCGTATCTGAAAATACCAAGCTCGAAGGCTTGAAAGTGAAGCAGAATGAAGTAATTCAGGAGCTGTCACAAAAAGAGGTTGAACTTAGAAAACAGATAGCCGAGAACAAGCGCGCTACCGATTTACTGGAAGCCAATATCCGGCGGATTGCGGAACGGGAAAGAAGAGAGCGGCTTGAAAGGGAGCGAAAGGAACGCGAGGAGCGTGAAGCGCGCCGCCGTGCAGAGCGGGAGCGGCTTGCACGTGAGAATGCCGAAAGGGAGAAAAAGGGTGAGGCAGCTATCGTAGCCGCGCCGAAGGAAGAGGAAGAACCTGTTGTTTCGAGCGGAATGAGCGAGGAGGAAACCACACTGGCTTCTTCATTCACAGCATCGCAGTCGCGCCTGCCGTGGCCGGTGAAGGGTTTCGTGTCAGGGCATTTCGGACAGCGGCCACACGCGGTTTTGAAGGGTGTTATGGTAGATAACCTCGGCGTGGATATCCAGACAACTGCGGGTGAGCCGGTAAGATCGGTTTATGACGGCGTAGTACTCGACGTAACAGAAATGCCTGGAATGGGTAACGTTGTTGCGATCCAGCATGGTAATTACATGACGATTTATGCCAAAATGAACGGTGTAACAGTGCGCGCCGGACAGAAGGTAAAAGCAAGGGAAAACATCGGCCGCGTGGCTACCGACAGCGACGGTACCTCAGAGCTTCAATTTCAGATCTGGAAGAACACTTCCCGCCTCAATCCTGAAAACTGGCTGATAAGAAGGTAAGAAGTCAGTTATATTTTTCTATTTAAATCTACTCCTATGTCTGTCCATACCCCCGACATCAAACGCGTTACGACTCACACCATTCAGGAAATGAAGAACCGTGGCGAGAAGATATCCTGTCTTACCGCGTACGATTATTCAATGGCCGGCATTGTGGACGCAGCGGGCGTGGAATTGATCCTGGTTGGCGACTCGGCTTCCAATGTAATGGCGGGTCACGAAACGACGCTGCCGATTACCATTGACCAGATGATCTACCATGCTACTTCGGTGGTACGCGCGGTAAAACGTGCACTGGTAGTTGTGGACCTTCCGTTTGGTTCTTATCAGGGCAACTCGCGCGAGGCTTTAAATTCGGCAATCCGGATTATGAAAGAGTCAGGCGCGCATGCGGTCAAACTGGAAGGCGGACTTGAAATCAAAGATTCAATCACCCGGATATTAAGTGCGGGAGTTCCGGTAATGGGACATTTAGGCCTCACACCGCAATCTATCTATAAATTCGGCACTTATACGGTACGTGCGAAGCAGGAAGCAGAGGCGGCGAAACTGCTGGAAGACTGCAAAATGCTGGAAGAAGTAGGTGCCTTTTCTGTGGTTTTGGAAAAAATACCTTCTGCATTGACCAAGAAAGTATCGGAAAGCGTGACAATCCCTACTGTTGGAATTGGTGCCGGACCACATGCAGATGGTCAGATCCTGGTACTACACGATTTACTGGGTATCAATAAAGAATTCAAACCCAGGTTTCTGCGTCGCTATGCCGATTTAAATGGTGTGATGACCGACGCGATTTCTAACTATATCAAAGATGTGAAAGGCAAATCATTCCCGAACGAACAGGAATCTTATTGACCTTTTTAAAAGTATACAACTATTCAAATGGCTAAAAACGCACTCCACGTGGTATATGAGGATAATCACCTTCTCATTATCAATAAAGAACCCGGTATTCTGGTGCAGGGAGATGCAACAGGTGATAAATGTCTTCTGGATATGGGAAAAGAGTACCTGAAAGAAGCATACAACAAACCAGGGGCAGTTTTCCTGGGAACAGTCCATCGTCTTGACAGACCAGTAAGCGGGTTGGTTGTGTTTGCGCGGACTTCCAAATCTCTGGAAAGAATGAATGAGATTTTCCGGAAGCGTGATGTTCAGAAAACTTATTGGGCAGTAGTTAAAAACAAGCCTGCGGAGAAAAAAGGCAAGCTGGTACATTGGCTTTCAAAAGACGAATCGCGCAATGTTACCACAGCCTACGATTATGAAGCGCCTGGAACGCAGCGCGCCGAGCTTTCGTACCGCTGGCTGGGAGAAGTAAATAAATTTCACTTGCTGGAAGTAATGCCGATAACAGGCCGCCCGCACCAGATCCGCGTGCAGCTTGCATCCATGAATTGCCCGATCCGTGGTGATTTAAAATATGGTTACCCAAAGGCAAACCCTGATGGAAATATCAATTTGCACGCACGTAGGCTGTACTTTGAGCACCCGGTAAAAAAGGAGCCGGTGATTTGCCGCGCGGGTGTACCGAATGATCCATTCTGGGAAGAGTTTTTGTCCCTCGACAAAGAGGAAATCAAGCCGGAACATCTGGACTTCTTTCACGAGTAAGCCCGATGATCGAAAAACTGAAAGAGCGCTGGAATGTCAAAAACGGTTGGGATGTGCTCATTATCCTGATTGTTTTTGCCTGCACGGGCTTTTCGGTATTGTATGTAAAACGCGCCCTTTTTGATCTGATCGGATTAACAAAGGATTCCCCAGCCTGGATCCGCTGGGCAGTCAATATCCTCATCATGCTTCCATTATACCAGCTTATCCTGCTGATTTGGGGCTGGATCTGGGGCAAATTCGCTTTCTTCTGGGAGTTTGAAAAACGGATGTTCAGCAGGATAGGCGGTTTGTTTAAAAAGAAAGGTGCGGGTGCATAAAATCCTCCCGATTACTTCTCCGCCACTTCCATAATCTTACGATATACATTCCTCGCAGCTTCGTAAGCTTCGGCAGCGGCTGCTTTTTCATTGGCGCGAATGTTGGGCGCTTTCATTTTCCAGCATTGATCCAGCGCCGCGAGGCACCACTCGGCACTCTTCTTATCTGCAATAGGCTGATCAGCTATCTTTATAAAGAATGGATTGGAATGCGAGCTGGGGAAAATACGCAATGCAACCCACGCCGATTTGTCGAGCCTGTAATTGAATTTTAAATCCTTGACAGCCCCGTCAGCAGCTATCGCCACGGTATCGACCGGCTCTCCGTTCACGATCAGTTCTACACGCACATTTCTGGACTTATCCATCCTCGCTCTTTCGATATCCCAAAAGGGCATGGAAGTTATCGGCGTTTTCGCGATCTTTTCTCCGGTACTATCCTGTTCTACCGGTAGATAAGCTGCAATGCGGGCAGTTACCTGGATTTCGCGCCCTGATTTCAGCAGCAGCTCGCTTTCCGCTACACCCGCCAGCTTGCCATTGACAGCAAAATCCATGATATGCGATTTTCCGTCGGATACGTAACTTCTTCCCCTTTTAAGCGCATCGACGTACCCGTCATAATTCATCTGTCCCTCCACTTTGAAATAGCTCCTTGCCTGTCCCACTCTGGCGTCTGTAATGCAGGGAAAATCCGTTTCTCCGCTGAGTCTCGGCCGAAATCCACAATTCAGCGTGTGATAATACATATTCAGTTCCCAGGGCGCAGGTGTATCGCCGGCGCTGAAAAAGTCCACCAGGTTTTGGGTAACTGTTACAATGTATTCATTCGCACCGATCCCGTCCATTTTGGGTAGAATGTAGTTTGGTATTTTCGTGACGGGCTGCACAGGTTCTAATCCCCAGCCTGAGTGCGCATAGCCAACCAGCCCGCCCTGCTGCTTTGCCCACGAAAGTACCGGCGCAGTCCAGCTGGGCCAGTCTTCGATCACCTTTGTTCCCGGATAATCATCTTCTTTGATCCGCAATAGAACAATGTGACCAGCGTGCGAGGAAGGAAAACCGGAAACTTCCACGTCATTTCGCATGATATTCTGTTTGCTCGAAAGCGGATGATCTTTCCCCGTAAAAAAAGTTTTCTGATGGTACCAGCTCGGCCCCCAGGCGAGATTAGCCGCCATATCCAGGTTTTCGCCCAGCGCCTGCCTGAACATATCTGCAGGGTCAACTCCCTCTGTCGGGCTGTCGTAGTGGCTGCAACCTGCTGCATGAATGTGGTGATCGGCGCTGTACCAGCCCAGTTTGGATAGTTGAATCCAGCGTTTAAGTTCAAAATCGATGCTGACCGAATCTGCATGGCCAGGAACTGTTATCTCTTTGATTTGGGGCAAATACTCCGGTCCCCGGCTGTATGTGACTTTGTAAGAACCTGCCGGAAGCCGCACGTGCTCGCCATCTTTTCTGTAAATCTGCGGCTGAAAGAAAAAGTCCGGATATTCGTCGAATGCAGTAACTCTGCGGGAAGGGAGCGGGTAATATCGTTTAAACCTGCCGCCTGATTTTGCTTTTGCATCTGTAATCAAAAACGACGCCATTACCGGACTTCCATCCACATCTTTAACTTTAAAAATCACCTTTACCGCAGGCTTTGCATCAAAAAGAATGTGCGTTGCATTTCTGAAACCGATATCCTGCGAGCCCTGGCCAACATTGTAGGCGATCTCCGCTTCGCGTTTTCCTGCATCTTTGGAGTAAATCTGGACAATTGCATATTCCAGCTTCAAACCCGACAAATTCGGTTGCAAAGGCCGGTTCGTATACATCTGTACTTCCAGAAAACGATTTGCAACCTGCCCGGGCGAAAGCTTGTGCTCTTCTTTTACGCGATGTTCAAAATTGGGAGAATGGTAAGGTTTGGCTGCATTCGGGCTTTCCACTTCCAGTTTGGCGGTAATACCTGCTTCATTGTTAACCTTTACCAGAAAGCTTGTCCAGCCCGACTGGATCAGCTCTGCATTGGCTGCCCCACGCTCGACCTTTACCCTGCCTTCGGGATTAATGTCAACGATATTCAGACAATACGGATCGAAAATCTCCTGAATTGTCCAGACTGTCTCTGCACTTAAAGGTTTGTTGGACAGCGCATTCAGTCTGTTCTGATCCTGCTCGGGCAGCGGATTTCCTGAAAATGCGAGTGCGTCGCGGAGGCGCATTGCCTGTGCGAGTAGCGGCTGAGGCTCTACGGCTGTGTTTTTGGAAGCGGCAGCGTGATGTCCGTGCTGCGCGTACATTGTTGTCGTAAAAACGAATTGCAAAAACAGTAGCGTAAAGATTTTCCTCATATCAATCTTTGTCTTTTTTACGATTTAATTTCCAGGCTGTGAACCCGAGGTAGACCATACTTCCTCTTGCTCCTCCCCTTTTCCAGAGTCCGTTTACGCTGCTTAATCCCAGGAATATAGGTCCGAAATGGCCAACTGCCCCGATCGAAGGGCGGTTGTTTCCTTCTATAAATGAAATAGGAAAGGCAAAATCAGAGTCTTCATCCTCAAATCTTGGCGTAATTGTGAAAACATTAGGTTGATAAATATCCAGATATTCACCTGATCTTTCTTTAAAACGTTTTGTCTGGGATAGTGTCACGAAAAATCCTTTTACCAGCTGAATGTCGGCTTCCAGGTGGAGTGCCTGCGGAAGGCGAACTGTTTTGTTAAAAGTAGCACTTGTGTCCGCTGCGTAAAGGCTCATGAATCCTTCTACACCCTTATCAGCGATGGTTTCCAGCTCCGTCTGCCCGATCAATGCAGCAGCCTGACGGCCACGTTCTACCCTGGAATCATTCGTTTTGTACCGGATTGAACCAATGTCCGTTAAAGATGCGCCAAGCCTGATCAGGTACTCGGGACTTTCGTCAAAAACTTCTTTGGATTTTCCCCAGTAAGATCCCAGCTCATAGGTAAAGCCCAGATCATAACCCCAGCCTGACCCATACTTGTCAGAATTGAACAAATTGCCGAGCGATACGCCCCGGTTGGGTGCACTGTACCCACTTTCGTAGGTAAACCCACTAATTGACAAATCGCTGATGTCGCTGTTTGCCGATTGTGGCGAAATGATGAAACGATCTACCGAACCAGTCAGGTAACCCACACGTGCTCCGAAAACACGTTTGGCAGTGGCGCCTATTTTGATTTTATGGGATTCAAGATCAAGTATTTGGGCTCCGTACGACAAGCTTACGTCTGAAAAGCTTTGCTGAACAATATTGAAATCGCCCCATCTCTCATTGGTCACCGACGGGGTACTGCCGGTGTCGAGCCGGTGAAAATACAGATTGCGAACTGCGCTTGGAATGTGATTGGCGAGTACATAACCTCTCGTGCGGAACTGTAATGCAAGTCCCTGATACTTACCCAATGCAATCATTGCCGAAGGCCAGCGGATTTCACTCGCAACATGGATCGGATCTTCGTTGGTGAGCGAGCCCATTGTACGGGAGCGACCGTATAATTCTTTGGTGGAATGTGGCGCAAGCAGCGGGTACAGTAAAGAATTTTCACCCAAAAACCTGAAATACCGGTAGTTAATGCTGCCACCAAGGGTACCGATATTGATCTGCCATTTATGCTTTGGCCCACCCAAAACAGAAGGGTTGTAAGTGGCGCGGTAAATGCCGCCGTAGTTGCTGGTAGACAAACCCGGGATTTGCTGTGCCTGTGTTACCGAGGAAATTAATGAAAAAAATAGTGCTGAGTAAAGTGCGGACTTTTTCAATGTTGAGTTTTGTTAGTAATGGCCAAATTTCCTGAGGAATCGTAACGGACGATTTCCTGTTCGATCAGATATTGTAAAGTTTTTAGAAAGACATTTTCATCAGTTTTTTCAAAAGCGTGACTTAGCTTTACCGGCGTAATCAGGCCTTCATTGGTAATGTATTGAACAATCCGCAGCGGCAGGTTTTCGTCATTTGTTGCTTCGTGTTTTTTCTTCTTCAAACATATATCACAAATACCGCATTCTTCTGCATCGAATTCATTGAAATACTCCAACAGCAGCAATGTGCGGCATATTTGTGTGTGTGAAGCATACCGCGCCACGGCCCGGGCCTTGGTCAGGTCCCTTTCTTTTTTTCTTTGTATTTCAAAAACATTGAGCGGCAAGAGTCCGGCTTCGTACCGCGGCGTCATGAATGTAAGCTGCGGTTTGTCTTTCCTCGGCTGATAATCCAGTATGTCGCGCTCTGCCAGAAATTTCAGCTTTTTGATTACCTCTGCTTCCGGGGCGAAATAAACCTGCGCTATTTCAATTTCAGAAATCCGGACATATTCGGTGAAAACCTCGCCTCCGTAAAGCCGCAAAATCACTTTGATAAACGAATCGAATTCCTGGTAGCGTATCTGAAAATCGTATAATTCCCGGTTGTCGACGAGGAAATGTACCCGCGACGGATCATTGAAATTTTCACTTAACTGAATAAAACCTTCTTCTTCAAGGAGTTTGAGCGCATAATGCGTCTCGTTTGGGGCCAGCCCGAAAATGCCCGTGAAATCCTGTATATCGAAGCTGTACCCGCTCATTTCACCGCTGCCAACGGGCACCTGGTAATAGTTGGCCAGCGACTGGTAAACTCTCCTTAAAGTTTCTACCGGCGGGTACCTTCTTTCAATATTGTCCGACAGTTCTTCCAGTTCAAGCTGGTTAAAAAGCGCGACTGCATACGCTTTTTGTTCATCCCGGCCTGCCCGGCCTGCCTCCTGGTAATAGGCTTCGAGGTTATCGGGCAAATCGAAATGGATCACTGTGCGTACATCCGGCTTGTCAATCCCCATTCCAAATGCATTGGTCGCTACAACTGCGCGGGTCTGGTTGCGTATCCACGCAGATTGCCGCTCGGAGCGTTCTTTAAACGGTAAACCTGCATGATAAGCCTGGGCAGAAATTCCGTGGCGGTTGAGCCAGTCAGCTATTTCCTTGGTCCGCTTCCGCGTTCTTACGTAAACAATAGCCGAGCCGCTTACATTTTTCAGTACCTGCAATATTTTCTTTTCCTTGTTATCCTCTGCGAAAGCGGAGTATGAAAGGTTTGCGCGCGCAAACGATTGTTTGAAAACGCGTGCATTCTTCATTTCAAGCTTATCCAGGATATCTGCGCGTACTTCTTCCGTAGCTGTGGCAGTAAGCGCCATAACAGGTACGCCCGGTATCCGTTTCCGGAAATCCGAAATCAGCAGGTACGAAGGCCTGAAATCATAACCCCAGGCTGAAATGCAATGCGCCTCATCAATCGCCAGCAAGCAGATTTTCATTTGCGCTGCACGTGCAATCATAATGTCGGTCCTGAGCCGCTCGGGCGATACATACAGAAATTTGGTATTTCCGTGAATGCAGTTGTCCAGCGTAATGTCAATTTCGTTCTTGCTCATACCCGTATGTATCGCAGCGGCAGGTATTCCACGCTTTTTCAGCTGCTCTACCTGGTCTTTCATCAGGGCAATCAATGGGGTAACTACAATGCAAACGCCTTCCATTGCCATCACCGGTACCTGGAAACAAACAGACTTTCCTCCTCCTGTCGGAAGGAGAACAAGTGTGTCGATCCCATTCAGGACAGTCCGGATCGCATCCTCCTGGAACGGACGGAATGCATCGTATCCCCAGTAATGTTTTAGAACTGCCCTTATATCAATCATTTACGCTTAATAACTTTTGATTTCAGTAAAGAACTTAGTACAAAGTAATGTGATATGTTTGTGATCTATACGCTTTACTGCTATTATGATGCATCAGGCAACGCGCTCAGACGGGTACATAAAAGTACTTGCCTGGATCTTCACAATCAGTTTTATCCTGATCACGTTTTTGCCAAGATCCATTGACGACACGATGTTTATGGACGGGGTAACCTATGCGTCCATTGCCCGGAATATGTCGATTGGTATAGGTTCTTTCTGGCGACCTTTCTTTGCTCATTCATTCTGGCTGCCTTACGATAATCACGGATTTTTTTCCGGCCACCCTCCATTACAATTTGGAATGCAGGCTGTGATATTTCGTGTACTGGGCGATTCCATTGCGGTAGAGAACATTTACAATCTGATTATTCTTGTTTCCTCCATTTTCCTGATTGTAAAAATCTGGTGCCTGCTGCTCAGAGAAAAGCCAAGGCTACTGAAATTTTCCTGGCTGCCTGTGCTGTGCTGGTATGCAATGGAAACCGTTTGGTACAGCATTCCAAACAACTTTTTAGACAGTACCTTAGCCGTATTCTGCTTGCTGTCGTGCTATTTTCAACTTCTTTTCTTCATCAAAAAACCTGCAATTCTTGACGGATATGTATTTGCTGTTGCCGCTGGTATCTGCATTTCCGCCGGTTTTCTGACCAAAGGTCCGGTAAGTCTTTATCCACTTGCATTTCCATTCATCTATGCGATCAGCATCAATGCCAGGCGCATTACACCGGCGTTATTTTGTACGTTAACAATGCTCGGTACATTGCTGGCAAGCGCCCTGCTACTCTTTTCCTACCAACCTGCCTGTGATTTCATGCGCACTTACTTCGAAGGTCAGGTAGTACAGGCTTTGCTTCAGAAGCGGGAAAAAACAGTAGCTGGTATAGCCGGCCATTTTTACCTTTTAACTGAATTACTGAGAAACGTATATCCGCATTTGTTAGCATTCATCGCGTTGAATGCATCTGCCTGGCTGGCTGGTCTGCCGGTGGCGATTTCAAGAGATTTGAGGCAGATAGGTGTACTTTTCTTACTGGTCACGGCCTCTGTAACATTGCCTATGCTGTTCAGTATCAAACAATATCCCCATTACCTGGTACCTGCATTGCCTTTTGCAGCTTTGTTCTTTGCCACGTTATTTGTTGAAAAAACCGCAGCATTTTCCCAGCTGTACAACAAACTGCTTTTGCCTGCACTGGTTGCGGGCTGCGTCGCCTGCTGGGTGCTTACTGCATTCAAAGTAAGCCACGTTGAGCAGGATATTATGGCAGAAAATGCAGTCCGGGTTCAGAAGTTTGTGCAGCGCTCTTCTACCATCGGTGTGTGCCACAACTTGTTTCAGGACGCTAACATTCACGCCAACTTTCAACGCTACCACTGCCTGTCACTGACGACCGACACGAATGCTGCCAAATACATTTTCGCTGATTCTTCCTGCCTTCCCCAGTTCAATGCAGCAACGGATTCCATTATACCCCTGAAAAGCAATTACCTGCTCGTGATCAGGAATATGCGATCTGCTCCCGCACAGCCGGTGATCAGCCGAAACACTAAAATTACTTTGCCCGACAGCTAACTGGCAGGTCGTTAAATGTCTGAAAATATTAACTTTGTTTTCATTCATTATCAAATCCTTTTCATGCGCACGCTACTGTTTCTGCTCAGTATCTTCACCTTATCCGGCTGCTCTGTTTCGCATTATATCAATAAAGAAATCAGGAACTCTCCTGTTCTCAGCCAGCAGCATACGGGTATCTCGATTTCCAGGCTTAATGAGACAGAGACGCTGGCTTCTTACCAGGGTGACAAATATTTTACACCCGCTTCCAATACCAAGCTTTTCAGTTTCTATGCGGGATTATGCGCATTGGGTGACTCCATTCCCGGGCTGGAATACCTTGAATGGGGCGAACTATTAATCATACGCGGTACCGGCGATCCTTCACTTTTACATCCGGATCTTCCTCATAGTAAGGTATTTGATTTCCTGAAAAGCAGAAAAGAACCTATTTTTTTCACACCATTTAATTTTGAGAATAAACGTTTTGGTCCCGGCTGGGCTTGGAGCGATTACAACGATTATTACCAGGCTGAGGTAACGCCTATGCCCATTTACGGTAATATAGCCCGTTTCAAAGCAGGCAACGGAGCGCCTTTCCAAGTTTCGCCTCGTTTTTGGAAGAATTATGCGGTACTGGATACATTGGCTTCGGGGATTCAGCGGGAAGAGTTGCAAAACATTTTTCACCATTCCAAATTGGCCGTCCCCCAAGGTTTGGAGCAGGACGTACCTGTCCGCATGACCGATCTGGTAACTGTTCAGCTGCTTAGTGACACTTTAAAAAAAGAGGTTAAACTGATCAATATTCCCCTGGACATTGAACTGCAAAAGGTTAACAGCATTCCTTCTGATTCCCTGTATACCAGAATGATGCAGGTAAGTGACAACATGATGGCGGAGCAGCTCCTACTCCTCTACGCATCTGCAAACGGACTTCCATTAAATACTGAAAAAGCGATTGCGCACGCAATTGAGCATCATTTAAAAGATCTGCCGGACCGGCCGATTTGGAAGGATGGGTCAGGTTTGAGCCGGTATAATCTGTTTACGCCAAGAAGTATTGTTGCATTGCTGCAAAAGATTAATGCGAAAGTCCCGCAGGAAAGACTCTTTAAGATCCTGCCGGCTGGTGGCAAAAGTGGTACTTTGAACAATCTGTTCAAAGGCAGCGAGCCTTTTGTTTTTGCCAAAACAGGTAGCCTCAGCAACATCTATAACCTGAGTGGCTATTTGATTACTAAAAAAGGCAAAACGCTTGTTTTCAGCTTCATGAACAACAATTTTACGCGGCCAAGCTCAGAAGTAAGGAAGGAAGTAGAACGCATTCTGACCGGCTTGCACCAAAAGTTTTAGTTACTGATTTTCGCCCCAGGTACTACCTGTACAATAAATGCGATTCAGGCCATTTTCGCGTACCAGCAGATAAATCTGGTAAATGCCTGGTTCCACATTGGCTTCGTGAAAACTCGCAAATGCACCTTTTGAGAAGTACATCTGTCTGCGAATGGTCGTTTTCAGCGGTACCGCAGCTTGGAATGGCGGTGACGCGTAAGTGTGTTTGTCAGATTTGAGCAATACGTAAGCGCCGTCAGAAAAATCCTTTTTTGTGTCGAAAATCCTGTTTTGAAATTCGATAACAATGTAATTTCCCAGCTTGCCGACTTTATCCGGTTTGTAGAGACTATCACACGGGATCGAAGCGAGGTTCAACTGCGGGTTCCAGCCTTCGGCAAGCGGATCGGCCGAACCGTAGAGGGATCTGATATGCTCAAAATGTTTTTGATCCATTGAAAACATTCTGATTCCCAGCCAGTCTGCATTATAACGCGCATTGAATTCCTGCGCAATAGCGGCGCGGCGGTTATTCACAGCATCGGCAAAGTTGCTGTGCAGAATAACCAGATTTAAACCGATTGCAGCCAGCAGGATGAATGGAGCCAGCTTTATCCGCACATTGGATTTGGCAAAAGACAAAAACGCGAAGTACAATGCAACGCACCAAAGTGCAGAGTACATGCGGTACCGCCCTTTGAACATCCCTTCAAAAGTATCGGTCGGAATGCGTTTATAGGTGAGTGCGAGGGCGGTAATTGCCACGAAAACGGCAATACCGGCTACAAAAAGCGCAGTTTGATTGGTATAGCGCGATTTAAGCCAGGCAGAATCCCAGAGCTTTGCAAATTCATTTCTGTACAGGAAAATTAATCCGCCAATAAAGAGCATACCTGTGACCGAAGCCAGGTAAAGCATCGTATAAGACGCATTGTAAGCAGACAGCGTAGCAATGGAACCGATAAATCCAAAGAAGCCGAAGAAGCCTTCTTTCACCTGTTTTGGATTACCGAAGTCAAGGTTCTGGGTAATGGGCGTAAAATCAATAAAGTAAATAACGGCGACTGCTATTGTGACTGCGACGGTGATCAGGAACTCCTTCCGAAAGCCAGTCAGCAGGTACATTAACCCCATTACCGGGAAAATCATCAATCCATTTCCGTATGAAAAGGTGGCAATTACCGCAAAAAGCAATGACAGAATGATTTTACGCGGATGAAATGCGGTGAAATAAAGCGCAGAGAGGAAAAACAGGATTACTCCGAAATTACAAAGCGAGCTTACTCCCCAAAATATATTTTCAAATGACTGGATATTGAACCAGAGCCACATAACCGGTACAAAATACCAGAGCGAGACCTTCAATCTCAGAAAAGCACGATAGAAGATCAATGCGCACAAAGCCCAGCAGATATTGGCCACGATCATCGGCCAAACGAGGTTGATTTTGCCAAATATGGCGTGCAGCAGCAGAATCACGGAGCGAGAAAAAACCAGTCTGTGCTCTGGAAAAAGTGTTGTCAGCAATCGCCAGCGTTCAGGCAGGTCCGCATCTCCAAACCGGGGGATAATACCTAAGATCAGAATGTCGTCGAATGCAACATAATTGACATTCAGCGCAATGGATTTAAATACCAGGGCATAAATAACGACGGGAATAATGCACAAAAAAACAATCAGCCAGGTTTTATCCCTGACAAAGCGAAGGAGAGATTGGAGCATAAAGTTAATTTTCAGTTTCCTCTTCGGCCGAAGCGCGGGGATCCTTGGTATAATCGTAAAGCAGCTTGCCCTTATCGTCCCACTCTCTCAAAACAAAAGGCTCAAATTCATCATCCCAGCCGGTTTTGGGATATTGGATTTCTTTTTTCCGCTGGCGACGAAATTGATAATATTCAATCCAGCGGCCGACCTTTTTTCCATCGTCATATTTTCCGCTGGTCATGAGCTGGCCTTCCTTGTAAAATTGGAGATACTCCCCTTCTATTTCACCAAATGCGACCGGAATAACTTCTTTTATCTGGGTATGTGCCGAATCGTAGTACGCTATACGGGAGTCGGCAGGAAACCCGCGGTCCCAGATTGCCTTGTCGATCAGGTTGTATTTGGCATCGTACTTTACCCATCTACCGTCTTTTACACCCATATAATAATAGCCTTCCTCTATCAGGTTTTCGCCGCTGTACTTTTTATAAGATCCATGAAGCGGGAGCGCCTGGTCCTTTTTCTGGACTACCGCAGAGCTAAGCTTTTTACCTTTTTTATCATACCAGCGCGTTTCAGTAGCGCGAACATAGCTGCTGATCGGCTGATACTCTTTTAATACATGAAATGATTCCACCGCTGCCCGATCACCGCTGCCATATTTCACAGACATACTTTGCATCGGGACGCCTTTATATTGCACTTTTGCAAGCTTGGCACGTTCCTTCTTTGCTTGTCTATCCTTCTTCTGGCTCTTGTACTCTTTAACCCTCAATCCAAGATCCGGTATTGTTTCCCCGAACAGCGTTGACAAGCTGGTAGACTTATTGTTCGACCCTGGTAATGAAGCACCTACAACCGGATCAAGGCCCGAAATAAAGGAGTTTAATCCTTTCGGGCGGCTTGCAGTATCTTTCTTGACAGTCTCTTTAGGAAGCCAGGAAGGCGGTGTAGAATCCTTTTGAACGGACTGAGCGGACACCCCTTTGAGCATACAACACGAAATTAGGCCCCAGATCAGAACGATTCTTTGCATGTGAATTGGATTTTTCTTATCAACAAGATTGTTACTTTTGTAACGAATTGAATTTTTCTATATTGATATTCAACGTACAAATTTAAAAAAACACCGTGGAAAAAAGCGCTAAAATTTATATCGCCGGACACAGAGGAATGGTTGGCTCTGCAATACACAGGAAACTGGTGAAAGAAGGTTTTGACAATCTGGTACTAAAAACTTCTTCTGAGCTCGATCTTCGTAATCAGGCAGCTGTACGTGCATTCTTTGAAGCGGAGCGACCTGAGTACGTGTTTTTGGCAGCTGCGAAAGTGGGTGGTATCATGGCCAACAACATTTACCGCGCTGAGTTTTTGAATGATAATCTGCTGATTCAGAACAATGTAATTCATAGTGCGTACCGCAATGATGTCAAGAAATTGATGTTTTTGGGTTCCAGCTGCATCTATCCCAAGCTTGCTCCCCAGCCACTCCGCGAAGATTCTCTGCTGACGGGGCTTCTGGAACCAACCAACGAGCCTTATGCAATCGCCAAAATCGCGGGTATCAAGATGTGCGAGGCTTACCGGTCACAATATGGCAGCAATTTCATTTCCGCAATGCCGACCAATTTGTATGGTCCGAATGATAATTACGACCTGAATAACTCGCACGTTTTGCCGGCAATGATCCGCAAGTTTCATGAGGCAAAAGAAGAAAATAAACCTTCTGTGGAGCTTTGGGGCACGGGCTCGCCGCTGAGAGAGTTTTTACATGCCGACGACCTGGCCGATGCGTGCTATTTTTTAATGCAGAATTATGATGAGGCAGGGTTCGTGAATGTAGGTGTTGGTGCCGATGTAACCATAAAATCTTTGGCAGAAATGATCAGGGACATTGTAGGTTATGAAGGTGAAATCAACTGGAATACGGACAAGCCAGACGGTACTCCCCGGAAGCTGATGGACGTCTCAAAGCTGCATGATCTTGGCTGGAAGCACAGCATTGAACTGGAAGAAGGAATCCGGATTACATACCAGGATTTTCTGCAGAAAATCGAAACGTATGCAGTCTAAAGTAGTAACTGCTAGTGCCTTTAAAACAGTCGTAGCATAATATTTCAGTACTAAATTCAATTTTGGCCTACTATAATTCTTTTCTTTGACAAATTTCCCATATAAAATTATAACAATCTTCGGGAAACTAATTAGTTTTGCAGCGTCCTGAAAAAACGGGGCCTCGTAAAACACTTAGTCATAGAGAAATGTCCGCCATTATTAAGTTAGACCAGATAGACCGAAAAGTACTGGAGATCTTACAAACGAACGCAAAAATAACAAACGCACAATTATCGAAAGAAATAGGGCTGTCTCCTGCGCCAACGCTGGAGCGCGTTAAAAAGCTGGAACAATCAGGTATTATCAAGAGCTATCACGCTCAGCTTGAACCTGAGAAAGTGGGTTTGGGAGTTAGTACTTTCGTTCAGATTTCATTAGTTGGACACAGAAAGGCGGTGACTGAATCATTTGTTGAAAAGATTCACGCGATACCAGAAGTTATCGAATGCCACCACATTACAGGAACTGGCGATTTTTTACTCCGGGTTATTTCAAAAGATATTAGTACTTACCAGAAATTGATGCTCGAAAAAATCAATGAAATTGAAGAAGTTGCCAGCACACAAACAATGGTAATTTTATCGACTTTCAAGGAAAGCAAGGTGTTGCCGATACCTTGATCCGGTGTTCTTCCGACATAAAAAAAGCCGCAGAATAATCTGCGGCTTTTTTTATATTTCTACAAATGCATTTTGCTATTGATGTTGTTCTCTCAGCAAATCATTTACTGTTTTCACAGGGTTGAATGTGATCAAAGGAACTTCTACGAAAAGCGTGTTCCAATCTGCCATTGCTCCATTCCACAAGCCCGGAAGCTCTTGCGCTTTCAGGTCTTTTCCATCTTTTGATTTGGCAGTTATAAAGCCTGTCAAAGGGTCACGGAATTTTTTCAGATCAAATAATTCACCTTTGTAATTCTTAACTGCACAAACCAGATCTACCGGATTGAAGTGGGTTGAATTCTTGAAAATGTCGTTCTGAGATGCATTATCTACGTCTACCTGAGCCGATTCTACGATTTGCAATGAAGAAGAACCGTCTGCATTCTCAGCCCAGAATGGACCGCCGCCTGGCTCGCCCTGGTTTTTGACCATTCCGCAGGCGCGCAGTGGCCTGTCAAGTTTTTGAATAAAGTATGCTTTCTTCTTCTCATCTTCCCACGACTCAAAACCCGCGGGAGGAATCACACAAAGTTCATTGCGGAAAAAACCGTCAAGTTCCTGTAAAAGCGCGGCGTCAGAGCCTTCTTGCAACTTATTAATATAGCCGAAAATCCTCTTTTGTGATTTAAGAACAACGCCGGCAAGTGCCTTTTTATACTGGATGGTGTCAGCCTTAATGCGGTCAGGAACTACGTTATCGATGTTTTTGATAAAGATAATGTCCGCATCAAGCTGGC
>NZ_JBHYGF010000579.1:0-20736 GCF_051859145.1 Dyadobacter sp. | reverse complement strand
AGAAAAGCCGCAAATGCGGCTTTTTCCTAACATCAAAACTCTAAAACATTACTTCCTGCTATAAGTATCCTGCGTTGCCTGCGGGAAAGTTCTCAGGATGTCCGACATCGTGTTTTTTACCATGGTTTCACGATCTTCTTTCTTAGTCGGAGCTTTCACTTTTCCGGAAGCCCAGCCTTGCCAGATCATTCTGTCGCTGTTTTTCTGATAAATGTTCAGGATAAAGCGGCTTTCTTGGTAGTTGTAGGTGGAAATGTTGTTTCCACCTCCGTACCACCACATATAAGGCGAGTACATGTTGTTTGAACGTACCTGCTGACGGTCTTTCACGTCTGTCATAAATCTGACGATCAGTTCAGGACTTTGTTGGTCATACTTATAACCCTTCGCTTCCATTACCTCTTTCACTGCATCACCCAGTCGTCTTCTGTTCAATTCACTCCCCAGCAGCGGGTCATTTTCCATGTTATGTTCTGCCTCGACTTTGAAGGTTTTGAATTGCTTTAAATTAACGGATGAATCGTAATCGTAACTTACCTGAAGGGCCTGGCTGCACGCCATCACCAGCACTCCCGCCACCACCGCAACGCCTGCGGATTTCATCAACTTCACTATAGTTTTCATCTTTAATTGAACGTTTAGTTTTATATTATACCTGACAGTTTCCGAGGGTAAAAGGTTTAAAATGATCGGAAAACAAAGTATAAACTCATTTTTTTACAAAATGGTATGCGTGCATATAAATTTCATTCCAGTAACAAAAAAACGCCCGGGTTTAGCCGGGCGAGTTGCACTGGGAAGTATTTGGGGACCACAAACTTTTGAGTTAATCTAAACGGTTTTATAGTCAGGATGAACGTAGGGAGAGCGGTAAGCGCGAGCCAAAAGGCCAGTAGCTTCTCTGTCTCCCACAATTTCGCGTTTTACAGGATCATAAACAAGAGGCCTGCCGGTTTTCATGGAGAGATTTGCAAGAATACAGCTCGCGGTTGAAATGTGGCCTTCTTCAATGTCAGCGACAGGTCTGCTGTTGTTATCGATTGCACTCAGGAAATCGAGCATATGCAGCCGGGTGGCAGGCGCGGCATTCAGCTCAATCCTATCCTCCTTGATATCTTCGGGATATTTCTCTTTTTCGTACACGACATCCTTATGGATTTTCTCGCCTTTGCCTTGTGGAATGAAATCGTACGACATGGTACTTGCCCAAAGCGTGCCTTTTTCTCCATATAAGGTAAACGACCACGGATAATCAGGATTATTGGGAGTACCCCAGCTGCGGTGCTGCCACACACAATTCAATTCATCGTATTCAAAGATGGCAGACTGTGTATCCGAGATGTTGGACTTACCCTCCTTCTGCACGTAAATGCCGCCTGTCGAGCTGATTTTTTTAGGCCAGCCAAGTTTAAGCATCCAGCGCACGGTATCAAGCATATGTACGCACATATCGCCGGTAATTCCATTTCCATATTCCATAAATGTGCGCCACCAACGCACGTGCGGGATTCCGTCGTATGGTCTGAGCGGCGCAGGGCCAGTCCATTTCTCGTAATCCAGAAATGCAGGTACAGCTTCCACCGGCGGATTACCATTGTTGCGCATGTGGTAATAGCAGCACATTTCCACGTGCGATACTTTTCCTAGAAGTCCGGCATCAACGATATTTTTTTTGGCGTCGATTAAATGTGGTGTGCTTTTCCGCTGCGTTCCTACCTGTACCACTTTTTTGTATTTGCGTGCAGCGGCTACCATTGCCTCCCCTTCCATCACATCTACACTGATCGGCTTTTGCACATATACGTGCGCACCGGCTTTCACCGCGTCTATCATTTGCAAAGCGTGCCAGTGATCGGGAGTTCCTATGAGGACGATATCCATTTCGTTTTCTGCCAGCATCTTCTGGTAGTCGCCGTACAGTTTCGGCACTTTCCCCGATTTCTGCCGCTGACTGACAAGTTTTCCAGCTTCATTTAGCTGGTTTTTATCAACATCACAAAGCGCCAGCACTTCCACAGGCGCAACCTGGATTAACCTGAACAAATCACTTTTCCCGTACCAGCCCGTGCCGATTAAGCCCACCCGGAGTGTTTTAGGCGGATTAATCAAATCCATTCCCCGCGCACCAAAAGTAGAAAGTGCCAGAGCCGCAGTAGCACCGTGCAGGAAGCTGCGGCGGTTGATATTGAAAGTGTTCATGTAAAATTTTAATTTGTTCAAATCCAAAACTATGCTCCTAAAAGTACGGGCAGGACTTGATTTTACTTGATCGGCATGAGGCTTGTTACTATTTAGGGGATCTGACGTCTAATAGAATAGTATTGAAGTGTGAAACATTTATGAAGTCGGGTACCTACCATCGACCACGATGAAGCGGTTGTGACTTTGATTTTTTTGAGCCGGAGTAATAAAAGAATAGGTCGAAAGGTCGTCTTCTATTCTCCTACAGGAGATGTCCACGAATTCTACACATCAAGCCTTTATAGAAGCGAGGATGAAAATTGTCCGTGAACAGTTGAAAGATGTAGATCTGTCAGGAAATAAAAATTAGTTTAAAATCCGTTACTACGCGGCAACTTCAAATTTTATATCCATCTGCTGTAGCAGTTCGAGCAATTGCTCTGTGAGTTGCTTTTTAAAATCCTTAAACTGTTGCACAGCAAGCTCATCAACGTTTTCTTCTTGTTCGTGCCTTGCAATTGCATTATTTGCCCGCGCTATTTTTTCCAGCGTAGTCTGGATCTCGACCTGAACTTGTTCAAAAGGTTTCATGACATTAAGAGTTTAATTATACCTTTTTTAACGTTTTGCCGATTCCTTCCAAAAAATGATTGCCAATCAAGCTTATCAAAGTTAGTCAAAAAATACTTCGGATGTTCCAGAGGATATGTCCTGACAAAATATACGTCCAACACCTCAACATTCTGCCTAATCTCAGCGAAAAGCATTGCTAATCGGTCATAGTCGGCTGATTTAACAAAAACAACTAAATCCATATCTCTTGGGTTTGGTTTCATTGTCACGAATGAACCATCTATCCAAATTTCCACTATTGATTCCAAATCCAGTCGGGAAACCAACCCTCTGAACTCCGTATAAATTTTTAAACGCCCTTCATTAAACAGAAAATAATGCTCAAACGTCTCGCGCGCTATTTCGATTAATTCATAAGGTGTTAAAAGACCGTTACGATCAAATTGAAGTGTGTGCATTTTAAGTCAGTGTGTTTAATTACTAAAATAACCTACTTCAAAAACTCCCCCACATTCTCCTTCGTCACCAGCTGAAAAGGAATTAAAACCTCTTTATCAAACGGCTCTTTTCTGGCCGCTTTTACAGCGGTTTCAATTGCCTTGCTGCCTTGTTCTCTGGCGTTTTGGAAGATGGTGGCGTTTAATGTGCCTTTTTTAACGGCTTGCAATGCGTCTGGAATTGCGTCTACACTTACTACAATAACTTTATTTTTAATACCGGCTGCTTCCAGTGCCTTTACCGCGCCCATTCCCATTTCGTCATTATGTGCAAATATCGCGTTGATCTGTGAACCGTAAGATTGGATCCAGTTTTCGGTCAGAGACATTCCTTTGGCTCGGTCCCACTCGCCGGTTTGTTCTGCCAGCAGCTTCAAGCCCGGATTTGCTTTCAGGATTTCTTTTGCGCCATTATCTCTTTTCAATTGTGCAGCCTGACCCATAAAACCGTGCATAATCAGGATATTACCTTTGCCACCCAGCCTTTCGGCGAGGTACTTCATCGCAATCCGGGCCGATTCAGTATCGTCCGAGCCTACGAATGCAGTAGGTTTGGCAGACGTTTCAGAGTTTACATTAATAATGGGGATTTTCGCATTCATCGCCAGCTTCACCGCCGGTGAACTAGCCTCTACTTCGCAGGGATTAATGATAATCGCATCCACACCCTGCGCGATGAAACTCTCCACTTGCTCCACCTGCTTCAATGCAGACCGTTCTGCATCAACAGTAATTAGCTCCACACCCAACTCCTTGGCCTTCGCCTCCATTTCATCACTCACATTAACTATAAACTCGTTCTGCATACTCAGCATCGTAGCGCCGACAACCAGCTTCTCGCCGGAAGATTCGCCCGATTTTCCATCCTGAAATTGATTACATCCTGCAAAAAGAACAGTGGCGATAAGAGCGGCAAAAATTACGTTGGTTTTCATAAGTACTTCGGCTGTCGGCCATCAAAAAGTGAACGTTTCAATAAATACATCTTCCCCTTCCTCCATCCTCCCTTTCCTCCGTAAAATCAATCCTTCTTCCCGAAACCATCCAGCACGACGGCGCCGATGATGATCACGCCCATCACAACCTGCTGGTAATAGGAAGTCACATTGAGCAAGTCCAGACTGTTACTGATCACGCCAATCAGCAACGCGCCGATCAATGTGCCTGTCATCGTTCCTGTACCTCCCGAAGTACTGGTACCGCCGATGATCGCTGCTGCAATTGCATCCAGTTCGAACCCTGCTCCTGCATTGGGCTGTCCGGTTGTGATCCGGGCGGTAAGTAAAATTCCTCCCATGGCCGAAAGTATCCCGCAGATCGTATAAACCCACATTTTTACATTCCCTACACGGATTCCGGAAGCGCGTGCAGCTGGCTCATTACCGCCCACCGCATACATATATCTGCCTAAAACAGTCTTATTCAATATCACCGTACAGACAATAAATGCAACGATGAGGATAATGATTGGGAATGGTATACCTGCAATATTTCCACCGCCAATAAAATTGAATGAATCTGATAAGTTTGAAACCGGTCGTCCTTTGGCAATAATCAACGCAAGCCCGCGACCGATTGTCATGGTACCCAGCGTCACGATAAACGGAGGCACTTTACTTTTTGTAATCACCAGTCCATTGAATGAACCGAAAAGCAAGCCGCTGCCCATTCCAGCCAGCAAAGGAACCGCAAGCGGATAAGTTTCCGGGTGCGCGAAAGTAGCCGCGACCACGCCCGTTACCGCCACCATCGAGCCAAGCGACAAATCAATCCCGCCGGTAATGATCACAAACGTTACCCCAAATGCAAGCAATGCATTGATCGAAACCTGGGTGCCGATAATCAGCAAATTGGAAACCGTGAAAAAGCGCGGGGTACTGAATGCAAGTACAATGCACAGAATGAGAAAGGCGAAATAAATGCCGTATTGTCCGATTTTGGTGAGACGAAAATTTTGAGTCGGGAGCATAGGGTAACTTCGGCTTTCGGCCGTCGGCCGTCGGCTTTTTAGTTTTTTTATGTAAATTTTTATTGCGGATAAATATCAAAAAGCTAATCGCCAACCGCTAACAGCTTAAAACAAAAGGCCGACGGCCGAAAGCCGATTGCCGACAGCCCCTAACAAACCGCATTCCGCATGATCAACTCCTGCGTTGCTTCCTGTCTGGATAAGGTTGCAGTTTGTTGGCCTTTGGATAAAACGACAATCCGATCGCTCATGCCCAGTATCTCCGGCAGTTCAGACGAAATCATGATGATCGCCATGCCATTTTCTGCCAGGTTTCTGATTAGTTTATAAATCTCAAATTTCGCTCCCACATCCACGCCCCGTGTCGGTTCGTCGAGGATGATTAGTCGGGGAGCAGCGAGTAACACTTTCCCGATCACCACCTTTTGCTGATTTCCGCCGCTTAGATTGGTCACTTCCTGATCCATTCCAGAGGTTTTGATCCGCAGGTCGGCGATCATTCGTGCTGTGTCGACTTCTTCACTTTTTGTATTGATGAAAATGCCTTTTTGATGGCGCTTCATGCTTGATAATGTAACATTATCTTTGATGGACATTTTTGGAATAAAACCCAAACCCTTCCGATCTTCACTCACATACCCGATGCCCTTTTTTAATGCTTTTAATGGAGAATTGATCTGCACGGTCTCACCCGAGATCCTGATCATTCCTTCATCTGATTTGTCCAAACCATAAATGGCCCGCGCAATTTCAGTTCTCCCGGCGCCCATTAATCCGGCCAAACCTACTATCTCACCTGCATGTACCTTGAAACTGATATTGGCAAACTTCCCCTTCCTACCGAAATTTTCAACTGCCAGCACTTCCTCTCTGATACTCGAATTTCCCTCCGGAAACATTTGCCCGATCTCCCGCCCTACCATCATTGAGATCAGTGCGTTCTGATCCAATTCTGCCGCGTTTTTGGTGCCGATGTATTTTCCATCCCTTAAAACGGTGATTGTATCTGAAATGCGGAAAATCTCATCCATTTTATGAGATATGTAAATGATACTTACACCTTTTGATTTCAGGTCGCGGATTATTTCAAACAACATTGCTACCTCTTTATCCGAAATGGCAGAAGTAGGCTCGTCCATGATGATCACCTTCGCCTCATTTGAAATTGCTTTCGCAATCTCCACCATCTGCATTTGGGCGACGCTCAGGTGTTTCATTTTGATGTCGGGGGAAATGTCAACGCCGAGCTGTTGCAGGATTTGAACCGATTTTTCATTGATCGCTGAATCATCAAGCCAGCCTGGCATCCAGCCTCTTTTTACATCAAATGCTTTTTCTCTTCCCAAAAAAATGTTTTGCGCCACTGTCAGCTCCGGCACGATCAGTATTTCCTGGTGGATCATCGAAATGCCCTTTGTGAGCGTTTCGCCAACATGGGTAGCGTGCAGGTTTTTACCCTCAAAAATGACCTCACCGGAGTCGGGCGATAATAACCCGATCAGGATCTTCATGAATGTCGACTTACCCGCACCATTCTCACCCATCAATGCATGCACTTCTCCTCTCCGCAGATTAAAGCTGATATTATCCAGCGCTTTAATCCCCGAAAATGACTTGTAAAGCTGATTGACAGTAAGAATAAAATCCTGCATAAGTCAATTTAAGAAAGGCTTTAACCCCAGCCTGAATACTCAGCAAGTGGTTAAAGCCCTTTTTATTTTTGGTTAAAAAATGGAGTTAACCTTCCCATTCCACGCCGGTATCCTTCCAGGATCTGGAAGCCGCCGAGTCAAGTACCGCCTCGCACACTTTCTGTGTTTCGTAAGCGTCCTTGAAAGTTGGGGAGCAAGGTTCGCCGGTTTGCAGGCTTTCGAAGAAATCGGCAGCCTGGTGAATGAACGAATGCTCGTAACCAATGCTCGTTCCCGGAATCCACCAACGCTTCATATAAGGCTGGTCACTGTCGGTAACCAGGATAGACCTCCACCCGCGAACGATCGATTCGTCGCTGTGATCAAAATATTCCAAACGGTTCAGATCGTGCAAATCCCAGCGAATGGAAGCGTGTTCGCCATTGATCTCGAATGTATAAAGCGCCTTATGACCACGTGCATAACGTGTTGATTCAAAGAGACCCAATGAACCATTATCGAAATGGCAATGGAAGATACAGGCGTCGTCGATACCTACCTTTTTCTTTTCGCCGCTGCCCGAATGCACGCGTTCTTTGATGAAAGTTTCGGTAACCGCAGAAACATCTTTGATACCGCCATTGATCCACATCGCAGTGTCGATACAGTGCGCCAGCAAATCGCCGGTTACGCCTGAACCTGCTGCGTCGACATCTAAACGCCACGTTGCAGCACCACCCTGGGGTACGTCCGGACTGATCGTCCAGTCCTGCAGAAAGTTGGCTCGGTAATGGAAAATACGTCCCAGCTTACCGGAATCGACGATTTGTTTGGCCAGGGTAACAGCCGGCACGCGACGGTAATTGTACCAAACCGTATTTTTCACACCTGCCTTTTCGATCGCGTCCACCATACTTTTGGCTTCTTCCAGAGTGCGGGCAAGTGGCTTTTCGCAAAGGATCATTTTTCCCGCGGCAGCAGCAGCCAATGCGATTTCGGCGTGAGTATCGTTCGGGGTACAGATATCAACCGCGTCAATATCGTCGCGCTCGATGATCCTGCGCCAATCCGTTTCGTATGAAGCGTAGCCCCACTGCTCAGCAAAGGCTTTTACTTTTTCTTCATTACGGGAGCAAACAGCCTGCAATACGGGACGGTATTCGAGTTCAGGGAAAAAATCCCCGATTCTTTTATATCCATTGGAATGCGTGCGTCCCATCAGCCCGCTTCCGATCAATGCTATCCTTATCTCTTTTTTCTCCATTTTCTTTTTCCCGTCGGCTGAAGCCGACGGCTAGGGATTGGTGATTGATATTTAATGATGCTCCGGAATCCTTCGCCGTCGACTTCAGTCGACGTACCAGGAAAAAAAGGCTAAGCCTCTTGGTACCAGCCGTGGGCTTCGCGCACTTTTACCAATGCAGCCAGGATATCGTTCCAGGTTTGCTGGTTGGTCATTACTTCGTTCGGGAACATGCATCCATCCCAGCAAATGTGGCGGAATGCCTTAGTCACTTCTCCATTTTCATCGCGCATCCAGAAACCAGCGTCACGAACGATGTCGAGCTTACCATTCGGATCGGTTGCCAGACAGTGGCGACCGGTTTTATCGTGAGAACCTGTACCGTGAACAGTACCGTCGTTTTGCGCAACGTGGAAATCGAATGTATATGGACGAAGCGCAGCAGTCATTTTCTTCAAGCCTTCTTCCTGTGCTACGCGATCTCCCCATTGGAAATCTTCTGGCAGAATACGGTCCTCAGGTGCATTATACCCGAGCAGGTACAGGAAGGTGTGCGACATATCGGCCTGGAAACCCATATTTGGGCGATCCACTGCTTTCAATGTTTCCATCATGGTTTTCCAGCTATGCATTCCACCCCAGCAGATCTCGCCTTCGGCAGCCAGCTTTTCACCAAAATCAGCAGCAACATCACAGGCACGGCGCCAGGTTTCAGCAATTTGCTTGGTATTTCCGGCAGGATCGGCAGCCCAGGCTTCGGGTGAGCAAGCAGAATCCACGCGGATCACGCCGCCTTTACGAACACCGAGGTCACGCAGTTTTTTACCAAATTCACAAGCTATGCGTACCTGATTAACAAACTCATCACGCGCTTCCTGCGTACCCATTGCGGATCCCGCCCAAACGTTAGCAACAAGACTGCCCACTTCCAGACCCAATGCATTCAGTTTATCAGCAAGTTGTCTCGGTCCGTCTTCGGTATTCATATAAATACCCACGTGCGGATCAAACAGCCCAATGTCAATTCCATCAAACTTGATACCCTCTACCTCAGCGGCAGCAGTATGTTCAAGCATGGTATCGAAAGAAATAATCGGCTCCGAATCAGAGCCCTTTCCAACAATCCCAGGCCAGGTGGCATTGTGGAGTTTAGGATAATTATTTTCAGGCATGGTTTAAGAATTTAGTTTTAGATACTTCGGCCGTCGGCGATCAGCTTTCGGCTTCATGAATATTTGTTAAAAAATCAACTCACTTTAAAAGTTGAAGGTCTTAAACAAGGTTGTTCGACTGCCGATAGCCGACAGCCGAAGTATTTACAATACCAAATCCGGATTTCCCGGACCGAAGTGTTTCAGGATTACGATCGGGTCGGTTTTGGATGGATTGGAAATAACCACTCCTTCTTGTGCTGCTTTTTCGGTTACAAAGAATTCGTCATTCGTCAGTTGTCCGTAGCGAATCAATGCAGGTGTTTCAATATCCCACTCACCAAATTTTCCATGGCCCTGCATCACGATCATTCCGTATGCTCCGCCGTCTTTGATTGTTACAGTTTGTCCCGGGAATACGGTCAGTTCCTTGGCGCTGTAAGCTTCATTTTTGTAGCAAATCCAGTTTTCACTGTAACCTTCCTGCTCCATTTCGGCAACATCCTTCACCGGTTTCGGACGCATGAAATGCTTTTCCATCAGATTAGGATTTACATTCAAATCCCAATCAATTACTTCCATCAACAGATCATAATCGCCGATTCTGTCTTGCGGAGTACCCTTCCAAAGCAATTCTTCCGGAATAACCGCTTCATTCACCAGCGACTGGTACATTGCAAAAATATCCGATGCTTTCTGAGGCTCGTAGGTACACAAGCTGCCCGGCGCGTGCAACATGCCAGGAGGTACGTCCCAGCCAGTTCCCGGCTCCAGACGAAATGCCTGAGAGTAGTTGGTAATCTTGTTATCGCCTTTTGTGAAGTTCATCAAACACTCCTTGATCTGCTCTTTGGTAGTACCTGGCGCGATACCAATGAATGTATATGGAAAATCGCCGCCGTGGTTATTAAGCTGAGGCGGGAAATAGTAAGCTTCCGGCTTTCCATTCTGGCCCACCATCGCAGCGTGCTCGTCCCTGTGGTGAATATGGTGAGGAAGCGGGCCCATATTGTCAAAAAACTTGGAGTACATTGGCCAGCTTTTGTATTGATCCCAAAGTCTGTCGCCAATAATCTGACCTTTCAGTTCCTCCACCGCATCCCGTAATGTCACTTTTTGAACCCCTGATTCATCTTCCAAAACAATCTGGCTCAAACCTTCATTTTCGCCGGTAAGCGGCCCGTTTTCTGCGGGAGTGGTGGACGAGAGCCAGCGCTCATCAATACCGCCACGCTCACCACCCAATATATAATAGTCGTCAGGGTGTAATTTGATCCTGCGCCCGGGAACGCAAAACGAGCGCGGCACCCAGGTAGGTGCCAATCGCAATATTCCTTTTCCCTGCTCTAACGCCTTCTCAGCTATACTTGAAAGTCCCATTTTAATGTATTAAAGATTGGTTTAGTTGATACTCTGTTATTCTTCATTTTACTTGTTTTGTCATCTATGCTGTAGTCACCTTCAATAGCAACTCCTCAATCGCATCCTGCTCGGTCAGCACATTCAATTCCAGCTCGTAGAGCCTTGTCTCTTCCGGTTCTATGAAAATCAATGTCTTATCTTCTCTTGCTTTTGCTTGTCCCGACAATGGGTGCGTGCTGGGTTCGAGGCCGGTTACGTATTCGCCTTTACCCCAATGCTGCCAGTTGGCCAGCCAGGGTAGCTGCTCTTTTTTCCATTTTAAAGACACCGCCAATCCAAGCTTTTCATTATGCAGCCCGCAAATGCTATCTCCAAAAATATCCGCCTCCACATCTATCAAAGCCACTTCTTCCCCTGTTCCCAGGTGACTTTCCAGCGGTGCAGGGCATTTTTTAAATTCGTTACCTTCTTTAAAGATCTTTGCATTCTCCTCGCCGTGGCGCGGGTGCCATTTTCCATTCCAAAGCAGGTCGGTACCCTCGTCGGCCAGCGGCCAGCCGAAGTTGAAATGGTACAAAAGCATGTGCGGCGCAGGTGTATTCGCCCGGTTTATCACTTCATCTTTGATGCGGATACCCGGTTTTCCCAACGTGGCCGATATGGTTCTTTTCAGTTCAAAGCTTGGGCCGAATGGTTTTGTTTCGCGGATAATGCCGGTAATGCTCATTTCCAGCTGACCTTTTCTTAAATCCGGCTGTACAATGGAAATAACCTCGGCAGCTGAATTACTGATCAAACCATGCAAACCACGATCGCCAAACTGGTCTGACTCCGGCCCGCCTACATGCGACAATCCGCAGGTAGTAAGCAAGCCGCCACCAAATGTGCGCAGCCAGTCAATGCCTCTATCCGAAAAAGGCTGCGGGTAAGTAACGCCCACGTGACTCAGCCAAGCCAGACTATGTTGATTGTAAAATGCCTCCGCAATATCCATCGCGCGGTCGAGCACTACTTTATACCGCAAGCCCGCGCCCGTATTGATCCACGCAATGCGGGTACCTCTACCCGCGCCATTGTCAAGCACCGAAGTTTCAATACCACCCACCTGCGCGTGATTTGATACTTTATCTACCCAGTCCTGGTTTATTGAATCGGCACTTTCCATTTGTTTTTGTTTAATAGTCTAAACTTCAAAAAGGCAAAATCAAACTGTTTTTAATGTACCTGTTTTGCTTTTGTCACCCTGAGCGGAGTCGAAGGGAGTAGCGGAAACGCCTGCCCTTCGACTGCGCTCAGGGTGACAAGTGAGACGCCCAGGGTGACAAGTGAATAGCTAGCTCGACAAAGCTTTCAACCACCCCCTTACCCTCTCATTAAAGTCCTCCGTATCCTCAAAATGAAACGCATGCCCCAGCTTTTCGTACAAAAACAGCTCCGCGCCGGGGATACCGTTTGCTACTTCTTCGGCCATCCATACGGGCGTGAAAATATCTTCCCTGCCTCCGATCTTACTAAGATCACCCAGTGCATTGTGGTTGATACAAGCAGCTGCTTGTCCTTCCAACCCGTGTAAAGGCTGCGGGAATGCACCATAAGCATCCTGCTGTCTTCCCTGAGCAAGATCGGCGTGTTTCTCAGGGTTGTCCCAGGAGGTTTTTGAAAAAATTAAAAGCTGAATGTACAGACTGAATTCCTCTGGCCTGAACCGCGCTTTACTATTCATGATATGCTGAAAAAGACCTTTTGCATAGTTGTCGCAGCGCGCCCAGGGGCACATTAGCACGAGCGATTTTACCTTTTCAGGATGCCGGATCGCCAGTTGCTGCGCGATGGTACTGCCCATGGAGCAGCCAACTACATTTACTTTTTCTAATCCCAAAGAATCCAGCAACCCGGCAAAATCGTCCGCCATTTGCTCAGACGAATAGGGACCAGCCGGTTTATCAGTCAACCCAACCCCGCGATTATCGCCGATAATGCAGCGGAAATGATGCTTCCAGTCCGCCACATGCACATTCCACACCGAACCCGGCGCTGTTATCCCCATGATCAAAAGCAGCGGCTCACCAGAACCCCGCTCTTCGTAGTACATGTTTATTTCGTTGGTTTTGATAGTGGGCATACTTGGGGGTACTTCGGCTTTCGGCGGTCGGCCGTCGGCTTTTTTAGTTTAAAAATTATCAGTTACAATTAAAGTATGAGAGCCGAAAGCCGACAGCCGATGTCATCTCAACCCCGGAATTAACTTTTCCTGAATCCACTTCCCGTCGTGCAAAGTCACGTAATCCGGATCTTCGAGGGCTTCGGCGCCTTCGTCTTCGCAGATGATCCAGCCTTTGTAGTTGATATCTTTGAGCCACTGGGTTACGCCCAGCAGATCTACATTTCCATTTCCCATTAATGCAAACTCCGGCGCACCGTCCCAATCTTTAAAATGGACGTGGTTGATCAGCGGCTGGTATTCTTTCATTTTGGCAAGCGGGTCCATTCCTCCATTGATAATGTGGCCCACATCCGGCGTCCAGCCTGTCGCTGAAATGTCCAGCGACTCAAGTACAATCTTGTAGTCTTCCTCGGTGCGGATAATGGAGCTGTGAGGCGAGTTGGGATGGTAGCTGCACGGAACACCTTTCTCCGCTGCTCTTCTGGAAACCGTATTGACAATATTGACCAGATTTGCCTGTCGCTGCGCGAGATCGTGCCTGCCCGACGGGATTTGCACTGTATTCAAAATAGCACCCGGAAAACGCTGCAACACCCTGATCGCGTGATCGGCTACTTCTCTCTCCCGCTCAGTCTCTTCGGCTTCGTTCCAGTCCAATGCGAGTGCGAGTGCTGCGAGCTCAATATTTTGTTCCTTCAACTTTGCTTCCAGCAGATCAGGGTCAACTAGCTCGCCCATCCAGGTGAAAATAGGTTGAATACCGCTGAAACCTGCTTTTGAAATTACCTCAATCATGTGTCCGAGCCGGCCTTCGTGGGTTTTCCCATTGCCGCTCATAAACCACGTATATACCTCAGAACCAAAACGAAATGGAAGTTGTACTGACATTATTTCAAATCTTTTGTTCAAAAACTAAAACTTACTTCGTCTTCTTTTTCACGATCTCACCCTGCATAATCAGCGAATCAAATCCTGCCAGGTTAGCGGGTTTTACATTGGCTTTATACCCGTCAAAATTGAAAGTTGTGGGCTTATAGGGACCTACAAACGCGATATCATTGTCAGGCTTAATGGACTTTTCCATTCCCAGTCCCCAGAACATTGCGTTGATTGCCATTCTGCGGAAACCTTCGTTGAGTATATCCTCGGAAGCGCCGTGGGTAGTTGTGAAAGACCGTCCTTTTTTCCCGCCTTCCACCTGATATTCCTTGATCCATGCGACCGGCAATAATTCCTTTGTGGGATCAGGCGCTGAGCTCGCTGCCATCCCATTTAAAACCTGTCCGCGCGCCAGTACAGTACCTTTTGGCTCGGCAGTGTACCCGCCCGATTGTACCCACACATCTTTTACACCCGACATGATCGGATGCGTGTTTTGTGTTTTCTCGATGATCAGCTTCGAAGACTGTTTGTGATTGGTACCATAATGCGACACCCACGTTTCCCCCAAAACCACTTCTCCGAAACCGTCTTTCCAGGCGGTTTTATCACCTTTATAATTCCACGTATAATGCTCCCATTTCGGGTCATTCTTTATTTCAAATGCGTGGGTAGATGTGCGGAAAGCCACGATTGGACCGCCGCGTTTGATATAATTATCAATGTGCTGCATTTCCCGATCTTCGAAATGCGCAAACCGCATGAACATTACCAGCAGGTCGGCTTTGTCCAGTACTTCCAATCCTTTCAGGTTAGAGCTGCCCGGAAGAATGTTACCTGCATCGTCAAGCGCCCAAATCACCGTGCAGGTGAAACCATACTTTTTTGCCAAAATCCGCGCAAATGCAGGGAGGGATTCTTCTCCGCGGTACTCGTGATCCGTAGCAACAAAAACAATATTTTTCCCCAAGCCCGGACCTTTATCGCCTTTGTAAACCACTTTATATCTGGAAGCATCGTCCTGCGCGAATGCAGCAGAACTGAACAGGAAGAATAATAAGAGAGATCTTAGGTGGCGGATCATAGTGGCTTGTTTACGTCGGCTTTCGGCTGTCGGCTTTCGGCCTTTTTTTCTTCTATTTGAGGTTCTTACGACATTAACTTAATAGGTTTCTCTCATCACGATGACGCAGTCATCGCAAAAAAAGCCGACTGCCGTCAGCCGACAGCCGAAGTCCCTACAAATTATGCTTCAATCCCATTTCCCTGATAAACCGGTAGCCATTCTCAGCGATATCCCAGGGGTCATTGAATTCTCTCCAAACACCGATTGCATTCGCAAAGCCAGGATCGTTTCTTGAAAAAGCTTCAATCGTGAGCCAGCCCTGGTAGTTGATCGCTGCCAATCCGGCGAATGCATCGTCCCACAAAATTTGTCCGGTGCCCGGGGTACCACGGTCGTTTTCACTGATGTGCACGTGGGCTAATACCGGCGCGATCGTTTGCAGCGCGGTACCGTATTTTTTCTCCTCAATATTGGAATGGTGCGTATCGAACATCGCCCGCACATTCGGGTGATTGGCGGCTGTTACCAGCTTGTGGAGCTGCTCCATGGTGTTGCACAAGTAGCATTCAAAACGGTTGAGTGCCTCTAATGCAAATGTGATATTCGCCTGCGCCGCGTAATCGGCAGCTGCATTCAGTACTTCGCCTGCCAGTGCATATTCCTGGTCTTCGGCTGGTCGGTTTACAAACAAAGTATGTGCCGAATGGAAGGGCCCGCAAATGATTTTGGAGTTTAAATCGTGCGCGCGGTCAACAGCCCATTTGATTTTATCCAAAGCACGCTGCCGCACTTCCACCGACTCGCTCACCGGATTTTCATCTGCTCCCAAAGTCATCACGGCCGTAGTTTCCAGACCAAGATCTCTGGTATAATCCCCCATTCGCTTATAAGCTGCCGACTCCTGCGGTCCGAGGTAAAATTCCACTCCGTCATAACCTATTCCCTTCAATCTGTCGATAATCGGAAACAAATCATCCGACACCGCCGCCGTCCAGGCAAGAACATTAAATCCGATTTTGTTCATTTTTTTGGCTTTAGCTGTTAGCCTTTGGCTATTAGCTTTTAGTTATTAGCTTTTTAAAAATCCTTTGCTTTGGATCCCCGGGTTGAAACCCGAGGCAATGGATTTTTGCCCCTTGCGGGGCTTGTTTTATCTTTTTCTTTCCTCCTTCGTCCTTCCTCCCTTTCCTCCTTTCTCCCTTTGCTCCATTCTCCCTTTCCTCCATTCTCCCAAAATAACAGCTAAGAATTACTGCTTAATCCTCAAATCCTTAAACTCCACTTTCATCGGTGGGCCTACGTGTACCTGCATGCCCAAGTAGCCTTTTTTGCGACCATTGTAGGTATCGTTGTCTGTCACTTCGCTCATTAACACGCCATTGATGTAATGCTGCAGGCGGTTACCTTTGATCACCAGGTGGAATGTATTCCAGTCTTCGCTTTTGATCAATGTTTTGAGGGAATCGGAAGAGCCGAGTGAGCCGGTTACTTCGAAGCCGGTCCACGCATTGGCTTTGATGTTGCTGCGTACGCCTTCCGGCGTTTTATCGCCTGTGTATTCTTTAATTACGGTTTTTTGTCCGCGGTAAGCCAGCGTCGTGCGGCGGCGTTCTTCGTAATTCTGGCCGGTGTAAGTATTTTTTCCGTCAATATCTGCCTGATAACCTCTCAGCGCATTCGGTACATCCTCTACTTTTTCGCTACGATATTGAATGCCCGAGTTGCCACTTTGCTGGATCTTGAAAGAACCTTTGAATTCAAAATCTGCGGGCTGGCCGCCTTGCCACACAATGAAAGAGTTGGTCTTTAAAAGGGTTTCCGGAGTGATTTCACCTACAAGATTTCCATTTTCCACGCGCCAGTATTTTGCATCATACTCCCAGCCTTTGAGCGTTTTACCATCGAAAATAGATACAAACCCTTTTTCCTTCTTCTGGGCTCCCGAGGTAGCCTGGCTTGCGACGATCAGCAGGGCAGCCAGCATGAAACCAGCCTTGATAAATCTGAAATTCATTTGAATGGACTTTATAGGTTTAGTGACTTGCATAACCTCCGTTTCCCTTACAAGAGGACTCTAATAAAGCTTAATACTCTTAAAAAAGCAGAAAATTATATCCAAAAATTCCTAAAATTATCTGACCGACTATCCTGTACTAACCTGCTTAACGGAATGCAGCGCAAATAAAAAAGCGGAAAGACCAAGGTCCTCCCGCTTTTAAAACAACTCACTCACACAACCAACTTCACACAATCATTAAGGCATTAATACTTTGTCAATCACGTGGATTACACCATTCGATTGATAAACATCTGCGATCGTGACCTTCGCTGCATTTCCTTTTGCATCCGTCACGATCAGATCTTTTCCTTTCATTGAAAAAGTAAGTTCAGCGCCTTGTGCAGTCTTCGCCATTGCCTTGCCGCCCCCGTCTTTGATCATTTTCGCAACAGATTTGGAATCTACTACACCCGGAACCACGTGGTAAGTCAATACCGAAGTAAGTGTGCCTTTATTCTCCGGCTTCAACAGGTTATCTACCGTTCCGGCTGGCAATGCTGCAAATGCGGCATTAACCGGTGCAAAAACTGTAAACGGACCAGTTCCTGAAAGTGTTTCTACCAATCCCGCAGCTTTTACCGCAGCTACCAGCGTAGTGTGATCCTTTGAGTTAACTGCGTTTTCAATGATGTTTTTGGAAGGGTACATTGCAGCACCTCCCACGGTCACCGTTTTTTCTTTTTGCGCAAAAGCTGAACCGGTTGTAAACATCGCTGCAAGCAGCAATCCCATGATTTTTGTTGACATTTTCATAATAAAAAATCTAGTTTAGTGATTTCCCTTATGTACGCCGACATGCTCCGAATGGATTGAAGTGGTAAAATTTTCTGATTAAAATGGATCAGTTATGCGCCTCCATTGATGTCACGGAAGCGGGTCGCCAGGTGTCTTCTTAGCGGGATCATAGATCGCTACGCCAACCCGGGAATCAGCGCAACCGTAGTATAGCAGCCACTTTTTCTTGTAGTAAACCATTCCTTCAATAAACACGGTACCTGCCACATACTGGCCGCTTTTTTCAAATGCTTCCATGGGGCGGAAAAATGGTTTATCCAGCCGCGCGAGTACTTTGGAAGGATCGTTTTTATCAAAAAGTACCTGACCTGCGCAGTAGCTATTGGGCGTAAATTGCTTGTCTCCGTCTTCGCCTTTGTCGTTTTTACCATTGTATAAAAGCACAATCCCTTTGTCGGTAACAATCGCCGGCGGGCCGCATTCCGTTAAGTTACTGTCGAAATAACCTTTGCGCGGCGAGATCAGGTTGACTAGATTTTGATTTTTGTCAACCACAGGCTCCCAGTTGATCAGGTCAGTGGAAGTAGCCACATTTACATTCGACTCGCCGAAATACAGCCAGTACTTTCCATTGATCTTCGCGATTACCTGCTTGTCGCCCACGAGCTTGGTAACAATGGAGCCCGATTTCGTCCAGATCTCATTGAACTTACCTCCGTAAGCCTTCTTGAAAACAGGCCCGTGCTTTTCCCATTTGAGCAAATCCCGGGAAGTCGCTACGCCGATGCGCGCCTTATCCTGGTTCCATTGGGTGTAAAAAACCACGTACAAACCATCCTCGGTAACTGCAACGCGCGGATCCTCACAGCCGCCTGGCCACTCCATTGCTTTCTGGCTGTCTTCCGCCGGGAATAGCACCGGTTCTTTCCGTCTTTTGAAATGAATCCCGTCTTCACTTTCCGCATACCCCAGCCGAGAAGTGCGTTTTCCGATTGCTTTGCCCGCTTTATCCTCCGCACGGTAAAGCACCACGATCTTCCCATCTTTGATAGCAGCCGCAGGATTGAAGGTATCATTCGACTCCCAGTCGATCTGCTTTTTGTTCATCGGGCAGAAAAAAGTAGAGGTACTATCGGGCGAAATCACCGGGTTTACGCCGGCCGGACGTTTGAACCCGCCGAAAGTCCAGTCGGGTAATTTGTTTTCCTTTTGAGCAGCCACTTCGCCGAAAACAAGCGCAAGGCAGAAGAGCAATCCGGTAGTCGATTTGTTCATAAGTAGGTAAAAAATTAAAAAATCCGGTCTGAATATTCAAACCGGATTTTCTATTTCAAAGAAAACTTGTAATTATTTATTGGCAACCAAATTCACATCCAATGTAAAATCATTGTCAATCGCCTTGTCGCCCAGGTTTTCGAAGAAGTTGCTTGAACGGAATTTGATATCGTATTTGGTACGGTCGATCGTCACTTTTGCATTAGCTGTCAGTTTCTTCGCATCAGCTTTTACCGTAGCCGGGAATTTCACTTCCTCGGTAATTCCTTTAATAGTCAGTTTTCCGGTAACATCGTAGGCATTCGCGCCTTTTGGAGTCACAGAAGAGATAACCAACTTGGCTTGCGGGTGTTTTTCAACAGAGAAAAAATCGTCGCTTTTCAGGTGGCCGGTCAGCTTTCCATTCATATCCTTGTCGGTGATGTCGGTTACTACCAGGTTTTTGATGTCAGCTACAAAGCTTCCGCCTTTCAGCTTATCTCCGTCGACGATCAGAGAACCGCTTTCCAGAGGCACAGTACCTGCGTGTGTTCCCGTCACTTTTTTAGCTCCCCAGGTTACACTGCTGCTTTTGGTATCTACGGGCAGTGTTTTATCCTTCGCTTTTGTTTTACCAGGTCCGTCAGCAATTGCAGCAACATTGAACAACAAACCGGCTGCGGCGAGAAGAAACATTTTTTTCATAGTGGATTCCGAGGTTTAAAGTGAGAAAGATTTTTTTGTAATATAAAAAGATATAGTCAAATAGTAAATTCCTGTTTACGGTACTTTCGGGCTAAAAGTTGCGTGCGGCTTCAACAACGCAGATCCGCTCAGCTTATAAAGGATTTCCTTTCCCTCACTCCAATCTGAAAGTCCTGAAACTGCATTGATATGGCCTTTCCTGCCAACATTGATAAACTCGCTTCCCCAATGTTCGGCAAATGTCTGTGAACGTGAAATGCTGGCGTACATATCGTTGGTACTCGCCACTACAATCGTCGGAAAGTCGATTTTTCCGGTTGGAATCGGCGTAAATCCGACTACGAAGTTCAGGCGTTTTGATAAATCCGCGTCAGCCGGAGCTACGAGCAATGCGCCTTTAATATGTTCCGACTGAAACTCCTGCGCCCAATGTGCCACGGTAATGCAGCCCAGGCTGTGGGCAACCAGTATCGTCGGGCCTGCGAGCTCGCTGATTTCCTTTTGCAGCTGACCTACCCAATCTTTCTTGACGGGCCAGTCCCAGTTTTCCTGTTGTACCCGGCTGAAATGCGTGGGATATTGTTCTTCCCATATCGTTTGCCAATGCTGCGGCCCTGAACTGGCAAGACCCGGAACTGTTAGGAAATGTGTGTCTTCGAACCTCTGCATAATCATCTTACAACTTAACAGCTAAATCTTTTTGTAAGTATAAACACCGGGAATATATTACTTCTTCGCAACCATTACACACCTGAAACCGAGATTATTGCTCCCGCTGGTAACCTCACCTTTTCCACGGCTGCCCGCCTTATAACGAATGCAATATTCGTCGCTGCACAAAAATGACCCTCCCCGCTGTACGCGCTTCACAGCACCAGGCTCGTCGGGATCATAGCTGTCGGCAGGTCCGGTTGGGTTAACTTTCGCACTCTTCTGGTAATAATCCGGCCGGTACAGGTCTTCGCACCATTCCCAAACATTTCCATCCATATCATAAAGCCCGTACGGATTAGCCGGGAAAGTTTTTACCGGCGCGGCGGTCAGGTAACCGTCTTCTTTCGTGTTTTTGTCGGGAAAGCTACCCTGGTAAATATTGGCCACCCATTTATTGCCCGGTTTGAGCTCATCACCCCAGTAGTACTTGTGGTTACCCCTTCCGCCCTGGGCTGCATATTCCCATTCTGCCTCGGTAGGAAGCCGCTTGCCAGCCCATTTGGCGTATGCAGCGGCATCTTCGTAGGAAACATGGATCACAGGATAATTCTCG
>NZ_JBHYGF010000578.1:3500-20970 GCF_051859145.1 Dyadobacter sp. | reverse complement strand
AGGTCAGCTTGTTAAATTTGAGGCCCCGCCGAAGCCCGATTCTTCACTGGCATATTGCTACCCGCTGGCCAGTATCAAGGCATTCACCTCAGTAGGCCGCACGCTGACATTCTCGGGAGATATGTGGGATAAATATGAAAAGGATTTGTTCGAGAAATATGCACAAATGGGCATTCCCGAAGATGTATATACGCGGTCACTTGCGTACGGAGATTCTGTTGCCAAACACGTGATCCGTTACTCTTCAAAAGATCATTACAAGGAAATCCGCGGCTACCGGTACACAGTTACCAATGCACCAGGTACCTGGGTACCAACCCCGCCCGCTTATGCAGATGCATGCGAGCCTATGTGGAACACAGTCCGGACATTCACACTCGATTCAGTCACACAATTTCGCTGCCCTCCCCCAGCCAAGTATGATCTTGACAAAAACAGCAAGTTCATGAAGCTGGCAATGGAAGTGTATGATACAGGTAATAACCTCTCAGACGATCAGAAAGCAACTGCCTACTTCTGGGATGATAATGCATTTGTGACCAATGTTGTAGGGCACGCCATGTTCGCCAATAAAAAAATGACACCAGCCGGTCACTGGCTCGCGATCATACGTACAGTGACAACCGACAAGAAGCTGGATCTGATGCAGGCAACCGAAGCCTATACGCTTGGTGCGCTATCCATATTCGATGCTTTCGTAGCTTGCTGGGATGAAAAGTACAGAACTGTGCGGATCAGGCCCGAAACGGTGATAAACAACAACTGGGCACCCGAGTGGCGACCATTTCTGGAAACGCCCGCATTCCCGGAATATGTAAGCGGCCATAGTTCCATTTCCGCAGCCTGCGGAACGGTATTGACGCACCTGATCGGGGACAATGTAGCTTTTACAGACACTACTGAAAAAAAATACGGACACGGCGTAAAATCCTTCAAGTCATTTGAAGAGGCTTACTGGGATGCTTCCATTAGCCGCGTTTATGGCGGTATCCACTATCGCGACGGAGTTGAAGAAGGAACACACCTCGGAGAGAAGATCGGACAAAACGTATTAAGACGCGTTATTACCAGGAAAAACCGGGAAACCCTGGCTAAGCAATAGGCTGATGAACGTGGTCGGAATTATAATGTAAACCGATGTTCTCGCGCCGCGCCATTGCCATTTTAATGATCAGATAAGAAACGGAAATCATGTTTCTGAGCTCGCAAATGGCCACAGATACCTTTGACTCACGGTAAAGCTGCTCATGCTCCTCATGTAATAGTTCAAGCCGGTCGTAGGCACGTTTCATCCTGCGATCGGTGCGGACAATACCTACATAGTTGGACATGATGCTGTTCAGTTCCCGTGTCATTTCTGTTACCAGCACCTGCTCTTCCGGGTGCGTGGTTCCCGAATCGTCCCATTCCGGTATGTTACCTGGCGTTTCTGCGCTTTCGAAACTGGCCAGTGTATCTTCATAAGCCCGATGACCGAATACGACTGCTTCCAGCAGTGAGTTGGAAGCAAGGCGGTTGGAACCGTGCAAACCGGTACACGAACATTCACCTACCGCATATAAAAAGTCAATGTTGGTTTTCCCCCACTCATTTACCCTGATCCCGCCACACATATAGTGCTGCGCCGGAACAACCGGGATCATATCTTTCCTTACGTCAATTCCTTCGTTCAGACAGTATTCTGTGATGTTCGGGAAATGTTCGACAAACTTCTCGTAGTCACAGTGCCGCACGTCGAGATAAACATGGTCTACCCCATTCTTTTTCATTTCTGAATCTATCGCGCGCGCAACAATGTCCCTGGGAGCGAGGGAAAGTCGCGGATCGTAGTTTTCCATGAAAGTACTGCCGTCGCCCCTTTTTAAAATTCCCCCAAAACCGCGAACCGCTTCCGAAATAAGGAACGAGGGCTTTTGACCTGGCTTATAAAAGCTGGTAGGATGGAATTGGATGAATTCCATGTTGTCGCAAATGCCTTTTGCACGATAGGCCATTGCAATGCCGTCGCCGGTTGCGATAGTAGGGTTGGTTGTACTCTGGTAAATATTACCTATACCACCGGTAGCGAGCATAGTCGTTTTGGCGACGAATTTCTCGACTTTTCCCGTCTGCCTGTTTAGCACATACGCACCAAAACACTTGATATCTTCCTGATATCGGTAAACCGTTTCGCCCAGATGGTGCTGGGTGATCAGCTCGACAGCATAGTAATGCGTGAAAATCTGAATGCTTTTGTGCCGATTGACTTCTTCCAGCAATGCGCGCTCTATTTCGGCACCGGTAATGTCTTTGAAATGCAGAATCCGATGGTCAGAATGCCCGCCTTCTTTGGCCAGATCATATTCTCCCCCACTCTCTTTATCAAAGCGGGTACCATAGTCAATGAGCTCCTGGATTCTTTTAGGCGCTTCCCTCACCACAATTTCCACAATGTTCCGCTTGTTGACCTCGTCACCCGCGTCCATTGTGTCCTGGATATGTTTTTCAAATGAATCCGATTCGGCCCAGACTACCGCAATGCCACCTTGTGCATACTTGGTATTAGTTTCATCGGCTTGAACTTTGGTAATAACCGCGATAGACTTTTCCTGATTCAGCGAATCGAAATGTCGGGCGAGCTTGGCTGCATAACTAAGTCCGGCAATTCCCGAACCGATGATCAGAAAATCAAACTGGGGCATAAATCAGAATAAAATTACATAATGTTTGATCAGATACCTTTGCTTAGTTCAAGCATTCGGGCCACTGATTCATAGGCTTTTAACCTGACATCCTCCGGCACAAAAATCTCCGGCTGCTCATAACAAAGAGCATTATACACCTTTTCTAATGTGTTCATCTTCATGTAGGGACATTCCGAGCAGGCGCAAGTATTATTATCAGAGCCGGGCGCAGGAATCAGCTTTTTGTCCGGTACCGACTGTTTCATTTTGTGCAAAATACCGGCTTCGGTTGCCACGATAAACTTGTTATGCGGCGATTCCTTTACAAACTTTAACAGTCCTGTGGTTGAACTTACAAAGTCAGCTTGTTTCAGGATATCTTCCTTGCATTCAGGATGTGCGATCAGCAATGCATCAGGATTTTCGTCCTGAAGTTGCTTTAACTTTTCACGCGAAATATCAATATGTACAATGCAGGCTCCATCCCACAAAACCATGTCGCGGCCTGTTTTGTGAGCCACGTACCGGCCAAGGTTTGCGTCAGGTGCGAAAATGATCTTTTGATCTTTTGGCAGACTTTCCACAATCTGCAATGCATTGGAAGAAGTACAAACAATATCTGTCAGCGCTTTGATTTCCGCCGAGCAGTTGATATAGCTGATTACAATATGATCCGGGTACTGAGCTTTGAAGGCAGCGAATTTGTCAGCAGGCGCAGAGTCGGCGAGCGAGCAGCCTGCATTCAGATCAGGAATGACGACCTTTTTATTCGGGCTCAGGATCTTGGCAGTTTCACCCATGAAATGCACTCCGCAAAACACGATCATATCTGCCTCGGTAGCTGCTGCCTGCTGCGAAAGGCCCAGACTGTCACCAATGTAGTCAGCCAGATCCTGTATTTCAGCATCTACATAATAATGTGCGAGGATCACCGCATTCTTTTCTTCCTTTAATCTCCTGATTTCGGCAATCAAATCAATATCTTCCGCAACTGCCTCCGTAACGTAGCCGTAACGGTTTACCTGCTCTTCAATAGTAGTCATTCTGGTGAATAATTGGCTTTAATGGATCTTAAAACACTATTTCGAAATTACAACATTAAAACCAATCCAGGGCAAAGAAAGTGCGGTACCGGGATAAATGAAAAGCCGCAGAGGCGATCCCTGCGGCTTTTCATTTACTATCAATTTCTATTTTCTATAAAATCCAGCGGAAAAATGCATAGAGTGTACCAGACAAAAGCATGGTAACCGGCAATGTCAATATCCAGGCAATCACGATATTTCTGATTGTGCCACCTTGCAGGTTTTTCACACCTTTACTCGCCACCATCGATCCTGCAATACCCGAAGAAAGTACGTGCGTGGTACTCACCGGAAGCCCCATATAAGATGAAACACCGATCGTGCTCGCCGCAACCAGCTCCGCAGATGCGCCTTGGGCATAGGTCAAATGCTGCTTTCCGATCTTTTCACCGATTGTTACAACGATCCGCTTCCAGCCGACCATTGTTCCCAAACCAAGTGAAAGGGAAATCATCAGAATAACCCAGTCAGGGGCATAATCGGTATAGCGCCTGATCCCGGTCTCACTGCCTGACTGCATTTTCAAATACGCAACATCAGCCGAATTAAGGTTTGCGTGACCATTGTCCAGAATTGTCTTTGTATTGCGGCTGATCAAAAGCAATGAGCGACGGGCGTCCATTCTTTTTTCCATCGGCAACTTATGCTCCGGGAGCGAGTCGTTGATCTGCACTGTCAGATTTGCAACTTCCTGTTTGATTGTAGCTAAATGCAGGCGGTCTGTAACCGACAATCTTGACGAATCAATCCTGCTCACTGCCTGCTCTATCCCGATCAGGTCTGACTTCATTTTGCTCGGGTCGAGGCTGTTGTCCAATGCGAAATGAGCAGGGACAATTCCGATCAGGATCAGCATTACCAATCCAACTCCCTTTTGCCCGTCATTGGAACCGTGAAAAAAGCTTACAAGCGTACAGGTAGTAATTAAAATCACACGTATCCAGATCGGAGGCGCCTGGTTCTTTTTGGGTTCGCTGAAAACGATCTCACGCAGTGGCTTGGAAAGCGAGCGGCGCAGAATGAACATGATAATGATCGCCAGTGCAAAACCGAAGATCGGCGAAGTGAGCAGCGACATGAAAAGTTCTTTTGCTTTGGACCAGTTGACACCGGCAGCATTTGAATTTTCGGGCATGAATGTAAAAGCAAGTCCCACACCCAGAATCGAGCCGATCAATGTGTGTGAGCTCGAACTTGGTAATCCGAAATACCAGGTCCCCAGGTTCCAGATAATTGCACTGAAAAGCAATGCAAAGACCATGGCGGCGCTGTGGTACACGTTCTGATCGATCAGCAGTTCGACAGGAAGCAGGTTAACAATTCCCATTGCAACTGCAATCCCTCCAAAGAAAACACCGCAGAAATTCATAAAACCCGACCAGATAACAGCTACATTGGGTTTTAGTGAATTTGTATAAATCACAGTTGCCACCGCATTGGCAGTATCGTGAAAACCATTAACAAATTCGAATGCGCAGGCTGCTAAAATGCTAAAAGCGAGGAGAATAAAAATGTCGGTTTCAAGACCAAACATAGAAGAAGTATATAAGTTTATCTATAACAGCACAAAGCTACTTATTCTTAGGCGATGCAATATTAACAAATTGTTAAGCCAAACTCCTACGCTGTTTCCTTATTAGCGAGCTGACCACAAGCTGCATCGATATCTTTTCCGCGACTTCTTCTAACGTGGACTGATACGCCCCGGTCTTCCAGAAAGCCTGCAAACTTATCAAGCTTATCGTCTTCTGTGTTCCTGAAATCAGCTTCTGCGATTGGATTGTACTCGATGATATTCACTCTTGCAGGCACCTTCTTTGTGAACTCCCAGAGCTCTTTCGCATCCTGCAAAGTATCATTGAAATTGTTGAAAACAATGTATTCGAAGGTGATGCGGTTACCCGTCTTTTTGTAAAAGTAATTCAGCGCCTCTGCCAGATTTTCGAGCGAATTGGATTCATTAATCGGCATAATCTGGTTTCTCTTCACATCGTTGGCTGCGTGCAGCGACAATGCAAGGCGAAAACGCACCTCATCATCACCCAGCTTCTTGATCATTTTGGCGATGCCGGCAGTAGAAACCGTAATCCGCTTCGGCGACATATTCAAGCCCTCGGGAGAGGTAATGTGCTCGATCGATTTTAAAACATTGGTATAGTTCAAAAGTGGCTCACCCATTCCCATGTAAACAATATTGGTCAGAGGCGCATTGAAGCTGCCTTCTGCCTGCCTGGCAATGGCGACTACCTGATCATAGATCTCCCCAGCTTCCAGGTTGCGTTTGCGTTCCATATAACCGGTAGCGCAAAATTTACAGGTAAGCGAACATCCTACCTGGCTGCTTACACAGGCAGTCATTCTGTCCGCCGCGGGTATCAGTACACCCTCTACCAGATTGCCATCAAAAAGGCGGAATGCAGATTTGATTGTACCATCGTTGCTTTGCTGCTGCTTGGCAACTTCCATATTCCGGATCACGAAATGCTCGTCCATCAGCTGGCGCGTACCAAGCGAAAGGTTGGTCATTTCAGCAAATGAATGTGAAGATTTTTTCCAGATCCATTCATAAATCTGTTTCGCCCTGAAAGCTTTTTCACCATGCTCAGCCATCCATTGTTTCAGCTGATCAACGCTCATTTTGCGAATATCCTGCTTTTCCTCTAATCCGGTCATCTTATATTATTTGGTCAAATGCGGCGTGCATTCAACCTGTTTTAACTGCAAAGTTATTGAAAATCAATATCGAAAGCTTAACCCTGGGCAGATTCTGAAAGTTCAATCGTCCAGATATTCGCGCTTCCATTCACTGATCAGCGCGGTACCGTCGGGCATGAGCGCCAGCGCTTTGGTAATCAGATTAGGGGCAATGGGCACTACCAGCCAGAAAAATACGCTTATTCCGAAAACCCAGGTAAATATCCCGACCATTCCGCCTGCAAAACGATCGAAGGTACCCAGGATAGAATACCTGAGTGAGCGCCGGATCATATAGCCAAACTGATTTAACAAAAATATGGTAGGAAAGAAAATCGCGGAAAATCCGATATATGGCAAGATTTTCTTAGCCATATTATCGCTGAAATAAGGCGTCAGCACTTCCATTCCCAAGCCCAAGAACTTAAATCCAAGTACCATAGCCACCGCAAATCCGGCTATCCCGATGATCTCGATCAGCAAACCTTTGCGATAACCATGTAAAGCTCCCCAAAGGAGCGGAATGAGGATGATTACATCCAGTAACTTCATGCGAGCAATCCCTTCACCAATGCTGAAACCACTTTACCCTCTGCCTGTCCGGCAAGCTCTTTGGTAGCTACGCCCATTACCTTGCCCATATCAGAAGGCCCTGACGCGCCTACCCTGGCTATAATCTCCTGCAATTTCGCTTTCACTTCATCTTCGGAAAGTTGCTTGGGCAAAAACTGCTCAATTACTGCCAGTTCCGCTTCTTCCTTTTCCAGCAAGTCGGCACGATTCTGGGTTTTGTAAATATCCGCAGATTCACGACGCTGTTTGGCAGCTTTGGTCAGCAATTTGAGTTCGTCATCAGCAGAAAGCTCCCCGCTTGCACCGCCTTTTGTTTCTTCCAATAAGATAAGTGACTTGATCGCACGCAGCGCCCGAAGCTTATCCTGGTCCTTGGCCCGCATTGCATCTTTTATTCCCGATTCGACTTGTGTTTTTAGAGACATGACTTTTTAATGTTGAATGATTCAATTTTGAATGACTGAATGAGTCAATGACTAAATGAGTGAATGTTTTTTGAATTAGTGAGTTAGTGAATAGATTGGTTTTTTGATCTTTATATGTGTTTGGTATTTGGGTTGAGGATGGGTTGGTTGTGTTTGTGGGGTATTTTTGACTAGCTTCTAGTGAGATTTGCCGGCAACAAAACTAAAATAATCCTCCCAATTAACCCTAATTTAGCACCACCGGATAATTCAAACTCACATATTCAGTCATTCGGTCATTCAAAATTCACACATTCACTTATTCACTCATTCACTAATTGCCCCATGACTCGCCTAAGTGTTAATATCAACAAAATTGCCACCCTTCGTAACTCACGCGGCGGTGATAATCCCAATGTATTAAAAGTCGCGCTGGATTGTGAGCGGTTTGGTGCGGAGGGAATCACAGTTCACCCCAGACCCGATGAGCGACATATCAGATACCAGGATGTGTACGACTTGAAAGAGGTAGTAACTACTGAGTTTAACATTGAAGGAAACCCGTCTGAAAAGAAGTTTGTAGAGCTTGTTCTGGCCAATAAACCTGATCAGGTAACACTGGTTCCTGACACTTTGCACGCGATTACTTCCAATGCGGGTTGGGATACAGTCGCAAACAGAAGTGAGCTTACGGATTTGATTAACATTTTCAAATCAGCAGGAATCCGTGTTTCTGTATTTGTAGATCCTGATGAGAAAATGGTGGAAGGCGCGAAAGTATGTGGCGCAGACCGCGTGGAATTATATACCGAACCTTACGCAGCAGGCTATTTTGAAAACAGACAAAAAGCAGTGTTACCCTTCGTAGCCGCAGCTGAAACTGCCAGAGAAGTTGGCTTGGGTCTGAACGCCGGCCACGACCTCAGCCTCGACAATCTGCGTTTTCTAAAACAAAGCATTCCCTGGCTGGACGAAGTTTCCATTGGCCATGCCCTGATTTCGGATGCATTGTACCTGGGTCTGGAAAACACAATCCAAATGTACCTCCGGGAATTGCAATTGTAAATCCGTCATCATCGCAATTGGCCACCAATATCAGGTACCTAGCGGCACCAGCTGCTAGATGTAAAGTCGCGTAGCGACATAATATCGGTAGAAATACGCGTACAGGTGAAAAGGGAATGCCGTAGGTATGTAACAATAAATCCGGGGTTTGGTCCTATTACCAACCTTGGCGATATTCCCTTTTTACAAATTGGTTAGCGACATCAAAATTGGTAATTTTCATATTAGCCCCGTCCCAGATCAGCTTTTGCCTGCCGGGGAATGTAAATCCTTTTCCATCCGCCTTGGCTTCTCGGTACAGGTAAGATCTTACCGCCAAATTTCCCATTAAAACAATTTCAGTAAGCGGGCCGGCCTGATCGAAAGAGGAGCTGGTATATGCGCCGTAACCTTTTTTGCAAGCTTGTACAAACTGCTGCTGGTGTCCTTGCCAGTTTCCGGGTACCAAAGCCCTGGGTTTCACATTCAGCCTTACATTTTCAAACTTCTTCTCAGGCCAGAGTCTCGGATTTTCACCAAACATCTCCGCACTTAATATCCCCTTTGTACCGATAAATAGCATTCCGCCATCGACACTGCCGAAAACGGTTTTGTAATCACAACCATCAGGAAGTTGTGGCCGGATACCGCCGTCGTACCACGAGAAACTAATTTCCTTTCCCGGGGTTTTCGATGCAAATTTCAGGTGAATGGAAGTCGAAGGCGGACATACATCGTCAAAGAAAGCCTGACTAAAAAAATCCGCGTATACAGATCCAACGCTGCATTCCACCGAAGTAGGATACCCGAGCTTCATCGCGCGAAAAGGCACATCAATAAAGTGACAGCCCATATCGCCCAATGCACCCGTACCGAAATCCCAATAGCCACGCCATCTGAAAGGCATATAGGCTTCATGGTAATCCCGCTTTGGTGCGGTACCAAGCCAAAGGTCCCAATCGACCTCCTTGGGCACGGGCTGAGATTCTCCTTTGTCTTTCGGCGACTTCACACCTTGCGGCCACACGGGCCGGTCGGTCCATACTTCAATCTTATACACATCACCCAGCACGCCTGACTGCACAATTGCTTCTGTCTGCCTGGTACCGTCGCTGCTGCTGCCCTGGTTTCCCATTTGGGTTACCACCTTGTATTTGGCAGCTGCCTTGGTTAATGTTCTGGCTTCCCAAATGTCTTTGGTAAGCGGTTTTTCCACATACACGTGCTTTCCCAGTTCAATGCACGAATTCGCGATCGGGAAATGCATGTGATCCGGTGTTGTAATCAGGACAGCGTCGATATTCTTTGCTTCCTTTTCCAACATTTTCCGGTAGTCTTTATAATAAAGCGCACTTGGAAACTGCTTCCTGTACTTTTCGGATTGCCGGTCATCTACGTCGCAAAGTGCGACGATGTTTTCGGCTCCATTATTATAGGATTGGCGAATATTCACATCCGCCTTTCCACCGCAGCCTACCGCAGCTATATTCAACTTGTCACTTGGCGGGATAAATCCTTTCCCTAAAACGTGGCGGGGCACAATTATGAAGGCCGAGGCCGCAACTGCCCCCGCTTTTACAAATGCCCTGCGGCTGTGATCCTGTGAGCTTGACTTTTGATCTTCCATTGTTCCGGAAGCGAGCTTTTTAAACTAACCCGCTTACCCGAAAAAGCCTGCCGATTTCCAGCCCTACTATCTGCCGCCGAAAGTTTCAGCTATTTTCATCGCAACGCCCATATCGCCGTCGATTTTCAGCTTGCCCGTCATCAACGCCATCATTGCATTCAGATCGCCATCAATCAGTTTCAATGCGTTTTTTGTAGAAACTTCGAAGGTTGCATCCGCTTCGGTATCATCATTGGAAACTGCATTCGGAATGGATTTCCCGTCGACGTACACCACGCCTTCATCGGTCACAAACTTGGCAGTTGCACCAAGACCGCTATCGGTTCCAAGAATATTTTTAATTCGTTCGGTCAGAATTTGAAGGCTCATCAGAAGTAGTTTTTCGTTGATATGTATTTAAGTAAAACTGAAAGGACAAAAGTATATTTGACCGTAAGAATATTCAAATCGCTTTGGTCTTTTCAGCGAAATCCGCAAATTTTACAAAGCAGAACAAACTGATCTGCTGATTATCATACTCAATGAGTGATCCCGTAAAACGTCCGACTTTCCTTACAATTTTGTGTTTTCTCACCTTCATGAGTTCTGTTTCAGGACTTTGGACACAATCAGAAAGACTATGGAGTCCAGGCGTAATGGCAGACAGAACCCGTGAAACTTTTGAAACTGTCAGAGAGAGCGTGGATAAGCAGAACACAACTGCCGATACCGAGACAATGGACAAGATGTTCGAAGCAGTAATCGAGCAAACCACACCGGAGTCTATCAAAACGGGTGCGATCATCATGCTGATCTTCGAATCACTTTCCCTTTACGCCGCATACCTGATGTGGAACCTCCAAAAAAAGGGGTACTACCTTTACCTGGCGGGCATCGGAGTTGCATTTCTCGCGCCACTTTTCCTCATCGGCGGCTGGCTGGGCGTCATCACAGCAATGGCAGGAGTTCTGATCAGTACTTTTGTGGCAATCCTGTATGCTTTCAATCTGAAACATATGTACTGAACTTCCCCCGGCATTCGCCTCAATCACACAGCATTCATTATCTTGAAAATGGAATGTAAGCTCTTGCTTTCCACGAAGAAAAGATTTTATTTTGCGCACTAATTTTGAATCGAGAAAATGGCTTTAATTAACAAGATCAGAGAGAAATCCGGGGTTGCCGTGACGGTAATCGCTATCAGTTTAATTCTTTTTATGGTTGGGGGCGATCTTTTAGGTCCCAATTCAATGCTGGGCGGAAGCAACAACCAGGTGGTAGGTGAGATCGCCGGCAAAGAAATCAATATCAAGGACTTTCAAAGTCGGGTTGACGGCTTTCGTCAGAACTATGAAGCGCAGTCGGGCCGCAGCCTGAACGAAAATGAGCTCGCTTCACTGAGAGACCAGGCCTGGAACCAGTTTGTGGTTGATATTGCATATAAGAAACAATTTGATGAGCTCGGTCTTGCTGTGACAGATGAAGAATTGTACGATATGGTACAAGGAAATCACATCAGCCCCTCGATTCTGCAAGCTTTTTCAGATCCTACCACAGGAAAGTTCGATAAAAATGCAGTTATCAACTATCTGAAAAACCTGAAAACACTTCCGATTGAACAACAGAAATCATGGGAGAACTTCGAGAAGAGCCTTCGTGAAGAACGTACCCGCACCAAATACGAAAACCTGCTAAGACTTTCTACTTACACTCCGAAAGCACAGGCAGAGAAAGAATACGTAGCACAAAATACCAAAGCCAATTTGCGCTATTTGTATGTACCCTATTTCTCGGTTGTTGATACTACCATTAAAGTAACAGACGCGCAGCTTCAGGATTACCTGAGCGCACATCGCAAAGAATACAAAGGAACTGATACGCGTTCAATCGAGTACGTTACCTTCCCTGTTCAGCCGGCAAAAGATGATAGCGCGGCGCTTTACTCCGAAATCAAAGAACTCGCAAGAGGTCTGGCGGCTGCTCCAAACGATTCTGCATTCGCAAGCATGAATTCAGACATTCCGCTTCCTATTAATATGTCGCTGGCGAATATGTCAGACCAGTTGAAAGAAGCTGTTAAGACATTTGTTCCGGGTGGCGTTTACGGACCATACCGCGAAGGAAATACCTATTATATCTACAAATACGGCGGTACAAGAAAAGATACAGTAGCTTCTGCAAGAGCAAGCCACATTCTGATCCGTCCTGAAAACCAGTCTGACTCAGCGAAGGCAGCAGCACGTACAAGAGCAGAAAGTATCCTGGCGCAGATCAAAGCGGGCGCGAACTTTGAAGCACTTGCAGCTACTTCCAGCGCAGATCCGGGATCAGCACAGCGTGGCGGTGACCTGAATTACTTCCAGAACAACGGCGCGATGGTAAAACCATTTGAAGATGCTGTTTTCTCCGCAACTGCACCGGGCTTGATCCCTAGATTAGTTGAAAGCCAGTTTGGTTTCCATATTATCAAGGTAACAGATCCAAAATCGAACACATTGTACCACATTGCGGCGATTGGAAAAACGATTGCTCCAAGCCAGGCAACACGTGACGAAGCTTACAGAAGAGCTGACGAGTTTGTTAACTCTGTCAAAACAAGACAACAATTCCAGGAAGCTGTTAAAAAGAACAAAGCACTGGTAGTTGCCACAGCGAACCGCGTTCCTGAATCCGCAACAAATATCAATGCGATTCAGAATGGACGTGAGATCGTGAGATGGGCATTCAAGAAAGATTCGGATGTAGATGATGTTTCCCCTGTTTTCGAAACTGAGGAGCAATATGTTGTAGCAGTGTTAACTGGTAAGTCTGACGCGAAAGAAGTGAAAGTAGACGATTTCCGTGACGAGCTTACTACCAAAGTAAGAAACCAGATTAAAGCTGAACAGATTACTGCCAAATTGAAAGGTGCAACCGGCGACCTGGATGCAATTGCTAAAAAATACGGCGCAGGTGCATTGGTTGAATCTGCAAATGATATTTCACTTGCAACTGGCTTCCTTACCAGCGCAGGTTTCGATCCGATCGCATTGGGTAAAGCTTTTGGCTTGAAGGCAGGTCAGAAATCAGACGTATTTACAGGTGAAAATGGAGTATTCATTGTTGAACTTCTGAATAAAACAGAAGCTCCGAAGATTGCAGATTTCACGCAGTATAAAACACAACTGACACAATCGCTTGAAAGCAGAATGTCATATCTCGTAAACGAAGCAATTCGTGAGCACGCCAAGATCGAAGATAACAGAGCCAAGTTTTTCTGAGATTAAATAAAAAATCTAAGGTTGAGAGGAGCAGAATTCATTTCTGCTCCTCTTTTTATTTCAGACTTACAATAAATTCAGAAAAAAGTAATAGTATTGCACTATCAATTGTCAATTTTACACTTATAATAAAATGAGCATCTTACTCGGAGAACAGGAGTACTTTAAAGGAGTCGGGAAAATCGCTTATGAAGGTCCCGAAACGGATAATCCACTAGCATATCGGTGGTATGACGAAAACCGTGTAATTGCGGGGAAAAGCATGAAGGAGCATCTTCGGTTTGCAGTGGCTTACTGGCACACATTCTGCGGCTCGGGCCTCGATCCATTCGGAGGTCCTACCCTATTCTACCCCTGGGACCAAAAATCAGACGCAGTAGACCGGGCGAAAGACAAAGCTGACGCTGCATTTGAGCTGATCACCAAACTGGGTCTGCCTTACTATTGCTTCCACGACGTGGACGTAGTGGACTATGCAGATGATGTTAAAACAAACGAAAAACGCCTGCAAACCCTGACTGAATACCTGAGCCAGAAGCAGAAGGAATCGGGGGTTAAACTGCTTTGGGGAACAGCCAATTTGTTTGGCCACCACCGTTACATGAACGGCGCTTCTACCAATCCTGACTTTGCCGTAGTAGCTCATGCAGGTGCGCAGGTTAAAATGGCATTGGACGCGACAATTGCATTAGGCGGAGAAAACTACGTATTCTGGGGCGGCCGTGAAGGTTACATGACGCTTTTGAATACCGACATGAAAAGAGAGAAGGAGCACTTTGCACAAATGCTTAAAATCTCTGTCGCTTATGCGCGTGCCAATGGTTTCAAAGGTAAATTCTTTATTGAGCCTAAACCTTGCGAGCCAACAAAGCACCAGTACGACTACGATGCAGAAACTGTAATCGGCTTCCTTCGCCAACACGATCTGCTCGGAGACTTTGCATTGAACCTGGAAGTAAACCACGCTACGCTTGCGGGACACACTTTCGAACACGAATTGCAGGTTGCAGCTGATGCAGGTATCCTGGGATCAATCGATGCGAACCGCGGAGACTACCAGAATGGATGGGATACTGATCAGTTCCCGAACGATCTTGCAGAATGGACAAAAGCTTTATTGGTAATCCTCAAAGCAGGCGGTCTGCAAGGCGGCGGTATTAATTTTGACGCAAAACGTCGTCGTAACTCGACGGATATGGAAGATGTATTCCACGCGCACATTGGTGGTGTGGATACCGTAGCGCGCGCATTGGTTGTTGCCGACAAAATCATCCAGAATGGAGAGTACGACAAGATCCGCACAGACAGATATGCCAGCTTCGACGGCGGCAAAGGCGCAGAATTCGAAAAAGGTGCATTGAAACTGGAAGATCTTTTTGATCTGGCAGCTTCAAATGGCGAGCCTGCAATTACATCAGGAAGACAGGAATACCTGGAAAATCTGATCAACCGCCATATCTAGGGTTGCAATGATTACAAACAAAAATGGCCGGCTACAAACCGGCCATTTTTTGTTCCATATCTTCCAATTAGTCCTGCTGACTTAGCTCCTTGTCAATAGCAACAACCCGCTGCTGCACTTCTTTCTGCACAGTTTCAAGTCGCTTATCCTCCATTGGTTTTTGCATTTCGAGGATATTTGCCTGAAGTAAGTCGCGCTCTTTGGTAAATTTATCCTTTCTTTCAGTTAATCGCTGTTTAGCATTACCATCTGCTGATTTAAGTTTTTCATCCAGCTTTGTAATACGTTCCTGGATCTTGGCTTCCCGCTCTTTGAGTGAATTCAGATAATCCTGTTGCTTCTCGTTCAACTTTGCATTTGCTTCCAGCAGATCCTCTTTCGCGTCTGCCATTTCTTCCTTGCTGGTATCGCCCATTGCGGAAGTTTCCTCAGCAGCTTTCAATGCATCTTCTTCTGCATTGGCTAATTCTTTCCGGTCCTTTTCTGCCGAATTGCAGCTTGCGAGTGAAGCACCCATGACTACCATCGCGCTCAGCACCCAAACATTTACTGTCTTTTTCATAGTTGTTCAGTTGTCAATGAATTTGTTCGTTTGAAAACTTGCGTTCAAAAAAGTAATGCCACGGTGGTTTTACAAAAAAATAAGGTCCCCGAAATGAGATCAGGGACCTATCTGCTTTTACAAGCCTAATCATTAACCTAAGTACAATTCCTGCTTAATAACCATTGTTCTGGCGCAAATTCGTATTGTTCCGCATTTCAGAAGTCGGGATCGGGAACAGCAGCTCGCGTTCAGTAACTGTGGGACCGTATGAGAATTTGTGACCTACATAATTGTCAAACTTTTGGGTAGTGACATTAAATGCTTTCCGCAAACGGACCATGTCAAACCAGGTAATGTTTTCAAAACACAGCTCATACCATCTTTCTTTCCAGATCGATTCGCGGAGTACATCTTTCGAAAGGCCGGCAAGTGCGGGCAGCTGCGCTCTTTTGCGTACTGCATTCACCGCGTCGTAGATCTTCGCCGAAGGACCACTTACCTCATTTGCCGCTTCCGCGTATGTGAGCAAAACATCTGCATACCTGATCACAGGCCAGTTCAGGTCGCTGTTGGCAGTACTGGTTTGCGCGACTACGTCAAAATGTTTGTAAATAAAGTAGCCGCCCAGGTCTACCTCTTTCGTACGATCAGCCTCATTGGTGAATTTGGTAAAGAAAAACTGCTTCTCTTTGGCGCGCAGATCAGCAGGATCGTAGGATTTTACAAAATCGGCAGTGGCGTAAATACCGCCCGTTTCATCCGAGTACTGAGAGATATTCTTGTTGTAAGGAATAATGGAAACCTGCCAGCCGGAAGGCAGAATTTGCGTTCTGAACTGGATCATGAAAATGTTCTCCTCGACATTCTTCTTATTTGGATCGTGCAGATCATTGTAAGAAATAAATAATTTAAACTGTTTCGAATCGATTACCTCTTCCGCTTTTTTTGCGGCAAGATCATAGTGGGTCGCTCCTTTTTGCAATGGAAACCCGGCCATCGTGAGGTATACCTGCGCCAATAGCGACTTGACAGCCCCCATACTCACCTTGCCGGAAGTATCAAGCCAGGGCAACCCCGAAGCTTCGGCCGCTTTCAGATCTTCCACGATGTAGTTGTAAACTTCCTCTTCCGTCGCCTGAGAAGGTCTTAGCTGCGGGGATTGCAAGTTCACTGATTCAGTAACCAACGGAATTTTACCAAACATCCGAACCAGATTGAAATAGTAAAACGCGCGTAGAAAGCGTGCCTCTCCCAACAGCTTTTGTCCCTCCGCTGCATTCAGGGTAGCGATGCCCGGAATTTTTTCAATACATAAATTCGCATTGGCAATACCCCGGTAGTAAGCTGCCCAGTAAGTCTGACCGTAACCGTTATCAGAGGTATTTCGCAGGTCTTTTACAAAATAGCTGTTTACTGCCTGGCCCAGATCGGTGTTGGCCAGACCAGTCGCGAACTCGGTCATCATCCAGGCTCCTCCCCCAAAACCGCTTCCAAGCGGCTCACGTAAGCTGGCGTAGATCGAGTTCACCGCACTTCGGGCTTGTGCAGGTTCAGTAAAGTAACTGTCAGTGGTAAAATTGCTTGGATCAGTTTCTTCAAGGAAGTCCGAGCAGCCTGCGGCACAAAACATGCTCATTGCCGCAGTTAACAATCCGATTTTTTTTGATATCCTATTCATATTAATTCAGAATGAAGGTCAAGATGTTACAAACCAATGTTGAGACCGAGCATAAATACCCTTGGCTTTGGATAGTCATACAAACCAAATCCCTGATCAAATGGAGAACCTGAGTTGGAAACTTCGGGATCGTAGCCTTTGTATTTGGTAACTACAAAGAAGTTCTGAATTGAAGCATAAGCGCGCAGCCTGTCCAGCTTCAACTTTGACACTACATCAGCCGGGAATGCATAAGCAAGCAGCAGGTTCCGGCCCCTGATAAAGGATGCATCTGTAACCTTGTGGCTGTCGTTATTGGTTGTATAATATGCATTGATCGGGCGGATCTGCGCGATAGGCGTATTCTGGTTTGTCTCAGTCCAGGCATTCAAAACCGTTTTGTAGCTGTTTGCAATACCTTGTCTGTCCTCTGCCGAGTGGATACTTCTGTCAAGTACATCGTTTCCGTACATGTATT
>NZ_JBHYGF010000578.1:0-3481 GCF_051859145.1 Dyadobacter sp. | reverse complement strand
GGAATGTTCCGAAACCGTCAGGAATACCTTTTCCGATGATCGTGCGGTCATTGTCATTGATCGTTCCGTCCCCATTCAGGTCCTGGTACTTCACATCGCCCGGAAGCATGTTGTACTTTTTAGCTTCCTCCGCCTCCGAAGTAGAATAGGTACCCTGGTGAACCCTTCCAAAGAATGAACCTACCGGCTCGCCTACCCGGATGACAGTGGCTCCCGAATAAATGTCACTTCCACCTGAGAGTGCAAGTACCTTGTTTTTGTTAACCGAGATATTGAAAGTAGTACTCCATGAAAAGTCGCCTGCTTTAACGTTCATTGAATTGACTGCAAACTCAACCCCCTTGTTTTCCATACTTCCGATATTCGTAAATATGCTGCTGTAACCGCTGCTCATCGGAAGCGGGGCATCCAGAAGCATTTCATTTACTTTCCTGCGGTAAAGGTCCAGCTCGAAGCTCAGCCTGTTTGAAAACAATCCCAGCTCAATACCCAGGTCAACCTGCTGTGTTTTTTCCCATTGCAGATTGGAGTTTGACATCCGGCTGATACCGGTACCAATGTTCCGGGTACCACCAAAAATGACGCTGTAATCCACCACATTGGAAATGTTATTGGTCATACCTGCGAGCGCGCGGTAAGCGGGAATTTCGGAATTACCTGTCGCACCATAGCTGGCCCGTATTTTCAGGTTCGAAATGGTCGTATTTGTTTTCAGGAATTCCTCCTCAGACACCCGCCAGGCCACAGCTGCTGACGGAAAAAATGCATATCTGTTAGCTGCACCGAATTTTGAAGATCCGTCGATACGACCTGTGAATGTAAACAGGTATTTGTCCATTAACCCATAATTAAGCCGCGCGAAGTAGGAATTGAGGCCGTAAGCCGACGCGGAAGAGCTGGGTGCCAATGCAGTGGCGCCTGCTCCGAGGTTGTTGAACTGGAAGTAAGTATCTGTAAAATTCTGGCTTCTGGCCAGGTTCTCAAAACGGTCTACATGCTGCCAGGATAATCCGAGCATCGCATTGATCGAATGGATTTTGCCAAATTCTTTGAAATACGTCAGGTAGTTTTCAAACTGCCACGAATTGAACCGTCGGTTGTTGACACTCGCATCTCCATTGTTCGAAATGTATTGCAAGCCGGCGGCAGCAAAGTAATCCTCCCGCTGGTTGATAATGTTGGTCCCCACTGTTGAGCGCAGGTCCAGACCAGGCGCGAGGCTGATTGTCGCATACATATTACCAAGCATGGTTTGCGTGCGCAGATAGGAAAGCCTTTCCTGCGCAACCCGCAGCGGACTGTCGCCACCTTCCATTCCGGGATAGTCGCGGTTACTGGCCCAGCGCCCGTCGGGATATTTTACGGGAATAATCGGAAGCGCTTCCAATACCTGGCGCATGGCGGTAATTCCGCCGCCGCCCAATTGATCGATCTGTTTTTCGTTCTGGTCTGTGTAGCCCAGGGTACCTCCTACTTTCAGCCAGCTTTTGATCTGGCTATCAAAAACAAACCGGCCGGCATATCGTTTCTGCCACGATTCGCGCACGATCCCATTCTCGTTGCGATAGTTCAGGAATGCGCCAAAGCTGCCTTTTTCATTACCACCTGTTAAACCAAGCTGGTGATTTTGGGTAAATGCTTTTTGAAATGCCTCGTCCTGCCAGTCAGTATCATACAATGGATTTCCATTTGAATCGAACAAAAGCGGGTTGGTTCTTTTCGTTTTCGGATCTGTATATTTTGTCCCAGTCGCCCAACCTACCGGATCAAACTTTTTCGCATTCTCGTAAGCCAATTCTTCCACAGCCAAAAACTCGCGTGAGTTCAGTACAGGTAACTTCCTGGGCGCAACACCAATGCTGAAATCGGTATCGTAAGTCACTTTCCCGCCTGTCGAAGTACCCCGTTTTGTAGTTACCAGAATAACCCCGTTTGCACCGCGGGCTCCATAGATAGCTGTCGAAGAAGCATCTTTTAAAACTTCAATAGACGCGATATCATTAGGGTTGATGTAGTCAATGGGCGTACTTCCGTTTGCAAGATCTACTGCATTCAGGATAACTCCGTCAATTACATACAATGGATTATTTGAAACACTGATGGAGCTTGCACCACGGATGCGGATATTAGCCCGCCCGCCAGGACGACCGGAGTTGGAAGATACATTCACCCCGGCAATGCGACCGGAAAGACCCTGGTTCAGCGAAGAAGCAGGCCGCTCCTGCAACACTTCCCCTTTGATGGTTCCTACCGCACCTGTCAGGTCAGACTTCTTAACCGATCCATAACCCACAACGACGATCTCGTCCAGCGCATTCTCATCAGGCGCCATTGAAACATTTACCTCCGACTGGCTGCCTACACTGATCTCCTGAGATTTATATCCGACAAAGCTCAAAACCAGTACAGGATTTCCACCATCGGGTATATCCAATGCAAATTCACCGGTTGAACTTGTAGAAGTACCGCGCTGCGTACCTTTCAGAACGACACTTACGCCAGGCAATCCCGTCCCGGCTTCGTCCGAGATTTTACCCTTGATGGTACGGTCCACAGCAACCTGGTTTTCCGTTCCAGTACTGGTAATACCTTCGTTACCTGGCTGGTCGGGTATCAACGCTGATGTAGTTTTCTCATCTTTCAGCGCATTCTCCCGAGCTTTTTCCTCAGTGATAACAAATGTATTTTTCCGCGTCTTTCTATATTTCAACCCATTCTGAGCGAGAATGATACCGAGGTTCTTCTCTATTGGCTGCCTCAGGTCAAGCGCGCTGGCAGCTACATTGATTGAACCAACCAAACGATCTTCGAATACGATTTCAACTCCATAGTGCTTTTGCAAATCCAACAGCACATTCTTGAGTTTCATCTCCTGTGCGTAAGCATTGTGCTGCTTGGCAGGTGCGGAGGCAAATGCAATTACCTGGGACTGGGCTTGTCGTGGAACCTGTGTCATAAGCACAAGTCCAACGCTTACCCATTGCTTAGCTGATAGCATTAGATTCATAAGTAAATGGTTAAGAATAATCAGTTGTTCATTAAAGAGATGGCGCTGCCATTACGCTCGATTTTCATATCAAGCACTTCCGAGATCGTCCGTAAAAGTTCTTCTGCATTCCTGGTTTTAAAATTCCCGGTGATTGTTCTCTGAGCGATAGCCGAGTCGCCCAGGGTTACCTTTTGCCCGAAATTCTCTTCAAGCAGCGCAGCGATTTCCTGCATTGAAGTCGCATTGAACACATAGCGCTGTTCTTTCCAGGTGGCAAAGGTTTTGATATCCTGCTTACGCGCAACTTGTACCTCGCCGGCCTTGTCGAGCGTGACCAGGTCCCCTGGTACCATCATCAGTTTTTTATGCTGTTCATCGCGGGAGTAATCAATGCGCACACTTCCGCTGGTGAGGGATACCTTGGTGCCACGCGGCCGGGCGTAAACCGAGAAGGTAGTACCCAGTACCTCTACCTTGAACTTGTCAGAGGTT
>NZ_JBHYGF010000577.1:0-21064 GCF_051859145.1 Dyadobacter sp. | reverse complement strand
TTTCCTCCATTCTCCCTTTCCTCCATCCTCCCTCTAAACCTCAAAACCATGCTTAGAAATTATTTCAAGATCGCGTTTCGTACACTTTGGAAAAACCGGCTTTTTACGGGGATCAATTTGCTGGGACTGTCGCTTGGGCTCGCCAGTATAGGTGTGCTGATCCTGTTTGTTCAGCGCGGGATCACTTTCGATACTTTTCACGAAAACAGCGATCAAATTTACCTGGTACAAACCGAAACCCGCGACGGCAGGTACAATCAAACCGTACATCCGATTTTAGATCAGCTGGTAAAAACATATCCTGAAATAGAGGACGGTACCCATTTTCAAGGCTGGTACGATTTGTGGATCGGCTACAAGGGAAAGGATGCGCAAGGCGATACCAAGTTTGTAGATCCTGGCTTTCTCAGCATTTTTACTTTCAAACTTAAATACGGAAATCCACAAACCGCATTGACAGACCGGCAATCAATTGTGATCAGCCAGCGTATTTCTGAGTCGCTGTTTGGGAATAAAAATCCTGTCGGAGAGACGGTTTCAGTAAACGATACATTGAATTTCAAGGTGACAGGTGTTTTGGAAAGAATTCCTGAAAACTCGTCGCTGCAATTTGATGTACTCGCGCCGATCGCTTTCCTGGAAGCTGACAGGAACTTTGCTAACAATGCAGATTGGTATAATACTTTTTCAAACGTATACCTGAAACTGAGGAAGGATGCCGATGTAGCCAAATTTCAAAAGCAAATGCCCACTTTTGCAAAGGCACATTTCGGCGCAGCTGATGCTGACCGGGGCGTGCATATTGCGCCACTGAAAGAATACATTCACACCGAAAATCCAGGCTTCAAATGGATGATCTACGGCGCAATCCTGATCGCAGGCTTTATTTTACTCATTATCAGTATTAACCTGCTGAACCTGAATACCTCTATTGCTTTCACACGCGCCAAAGAAGTGGCTGTTCGGAAGGTAACCGGATCGACATTGAAACAGATCCTGTTCCAGTTCTGGACTGAGTCCGGCATCGTGCTGATTGCCTCGCTGCTACTTTCCATTGTATTTGCGGTAACTTACCTGGTGCCCGAATTCAATGAATTCAGACAAGGCAGGATGCAGCTGGTACTGAGCTGGGAGCGCGATTATGTTACGCTTGTTGTGCTTGCAGCCATTATCAGCCTCATTGCCATCATTGCGGGCACCTATCCTGCGCTTTATCTGAACAAGCTGGACCTGAGGGATACCATCAAAGGGAAGCTGTCCAACAAGGCCGGTGGCCGGGGCTGGACCCGCAGTACTTTGATCGTCGTACAATTTATAATTGCATTTGCACTGGCTATCGGCGCCATTACTGTGAGAAAGCAGGTAAGCTTCATGCGGCAGGCCAAGCCCGGCTATGAGCATAGCAATGTGGTGGTAGTCTCCACAGACCTGCAATACAAAGACGAAAAAGCCGCGAGAAGCCAGTTTAAATCGATTCTCGACGGGCTTAATCAGGATTCGCGGGTGCAAAGCATTGCTACTTCAAGTGTAGTGCCGACCAAGTACTGGGGTAATTACAACATGTACCTACCGGAAAAAGAGACCAGCAAGGAAGTGCGCTTCAGGCACCTGGGAATAGGCGCACGCTATGCCGAGACCTACGGGATACAAATAATCGAAGGCCGGGAGTTTTCGGATGAGATTGACAAGGGGGGTGAAAACAATCCGGTCATAATCAACGAGTCGGCGATGAAAGCGCTGGGCTGGAAGACGGCGGTGGGCAAGCGCCTGCGCCAGAAAAATAATACTGAGGTTTACACGGTGGTGGGTGTGATGAAAGACTTCCATTATCAGGAGCTGAAAGACAAGATCGAGCCGCTGCTGCATTGGTACGGTGGTCCGGCTGGTATCAACAATTATCTGAGCATCAAGCTTCATGATATCAGTCAGGCGAAGAAGGTACTGTTGGCGGTGGAGGCTAAAATGAAACAAATTCCCGCACGCAAGCCGTTTTCTGCATTTTACGCAACAGATGCATTGAGCAGTCAGTACAATCACATGGACGGGATCTGGAAAATGGTCAATTTCGTCAGTTTGTTGTCGATTATTATTGCTTTTGCAGGTGTATTTGGGCTGATCACATTAGCGGCTAATCAGCGAACCAAAGAGGTAGGTATCCGCAAAGTACTGGGTTCCGGTGTTTGGGAAATTGTATATCTGCTTTCAAAAGACTTCCTGCTCCTGGTGGTAGTCGCCGTGATTATCGGTTCGCCCATGGCTTACCTTTTTGAGAAAAATTATCTTCAAACATTCGAATATCACATTAGCATTGACTGGTACATTTACGGATTGGTAGGGTTATTCGCATTGCTGTTAACGATGCTCACCGTCGGCTTTCAAAGTATCAAGGCAGCATTGACAAATCCGGTGAAGAGTTTGCGGAGTGAGTAGGGGGGAATTGGAGTTTAAATTATGTTTTGTTAAATTGAAGTAGTTAATAGAAAAAGCGAAATGATGGAAGCTAAAACAATCGACTCGGAGATTTTACTTTACCTTCCCTTACTGGAAGATGAAGAGAAAAAGTCTTTATTGAGCGTAATCAAGTCCTTTCTGAATCTTAAAAAGGAACATAGCCCGGATTTTGAAAACTCCCTGGAAGAATATAACAGGGAACTTGATGACGCACTTAAACGCATTGAGAGTGGTTCCTTTATAACGCATGCATCTCGTACTATATAGACGAAGCAGCAAAAGCAGTAAAGATCATTCGCGCAAGAAGCACGTATCAAAAGCCGTTTTCGTATTAGAAGCCAAAGTCCAATACCGAACAAAAGTGTCCGAAAGTGGACACTTTTTTAGTTTAAAACTGTACTTATAATGTTGTATTACAAGGTATTGCGGTGCATTTAAGTACTTTGGTATAATAATTCACTAACGGATAAGAGAAGTTTGCAACTCTTCCATATCCGTTAGCCATGATTAAAAATTATTTGAAAATCGCGTGGAGAAATGTGCTTAAAAGTAAGCTGTTCTCTTCCATTAATGTCTTTGGGCTGTCCGTCGGGATGACGTGCTGCATGCTCCTTTTACTTTACATACTCAGCGAAGTTGCTTTTGACAAACACCACAAGAATGCGGGTGATTTGTATTTGCTCAGGAGCGAGAATGTGCAGGCGAATGGAGAGAAAATGGATAATCCGCGCGCGCCTTCACTTTACGCACAGGCTGTGAAATCCGAATTCCCTGAAGTAGTAGAGGTAACCCGCCTCTGGCAGAACTTTCTGGAAGACAAAACACTCCTAAAAATTGAGGAAGCCGGCAAAACAGTCCGGTCTTTTTACGAAACAAAAGGCATCCACGTAGATCCGGCATTCTTCGATATGTTCTCTTATGAATTTACCGAGGGTGATCCGCATACCGCATTGACAGACCCGCATTCCATTGTGCTTTCCGAAGAAGTAGCTGTTAAGCTGTTCGGCAATGGGCCATTTTTAAACAAAAACATCAGGGTAGGCGGGCGCACGGGGAACAATGAGGTTTTCAGGGTTGCCGGGGTTTTTAAAGACGAAAGCCGCAGGTCGCACATCGACGCACGCTACTTTATGTCATTGCAGGCAGGTTGGGTAGGTGATTACCTGCGGGAGTCGAAGCAGGATTTTACCAATAACAATATGTTTTACACTTACCTGCAACTGAAACCCGGAACAAGTGCAGAGAAGTTTGGCCAAAAGCTGCCTTCATTCATAGAGAAATACGCAAGAGCAGATTTGAAGCTCGCCGGATTCGAGAAAAAGCTGCATTTGCTCGCCGTGCCCGATATTCACCTTTTCAATGTTATTGACAAAATTGTAACACCCACTACCAGTACTACGTACCTGTACATTCTGGGCTGCATCGCCATATTTACACTTCTCATCGCCTGTATCAACTTCATGAACCTTGCCACCGCCCGCTCAGCCAAACGCGCTGCCGAGGTAGGAATGCGGAAAGTAATGGGTGCGGGAAAAGCTGGGCTGGTAGGCCAGTTCCTGGGCGAATCGATGGTGCTCACTTTTCTGGCGCTGATCATCGCTGTGCTGGCTGTGGCGCTTTGCCTTCCTTTCTTCAATCAACTGGCGGACAAAACTTTATTTATCAGTGACCTGCTCAGGCCGGAAATAATCCTCGAATTCATCGCACTTGCGTTGATCACGGGGTTACTTGCAGGCAGTTATCCTGCTTTTTTACTTTCGCTCTTCAATCCCCTGGATGTGATCAAAGGGAAATTCGTGAACTCTGGCTCTGCTACTGCTTTGCGGCGCGGACTCGTGGTATTTCAATTTGTGATTTCCATTGGTCTGGTAGTAGGCACGATCGTCATTCAGCGGCAGATCAAGTTTATGCGGGAACAGCCGCTGGGCTTCAATAAAGACCAGCAGATCGTGATCCCATTCAGAAGTGAAAACTCACGCAAAGTATATATCGCTTTGAGGAACGAGCTGCTTCAAAACAGCCAGATCAGCGCGGCCGCAGGTACCTCATATTATCCCGGTATCCTCAATCCAAGCGATATGAAAGTGTATTTGCCTGGTCAAAGCGCGGAGACGGACAATATTATCAAAACAAACTGGGTTGCGCCGGAATTTATCGAAACAATGGGCTTCATTCCAGTTGCAGGAAGAATGTTTTCCAAGGAATTCCCGAGTGATACCAACATGAAAATGGTCGTAAACGAAGCGACACTACGGAAGTTCGGAGTTCCGTTGGAAAAGGCAGTTGGGCAGAAATTGTTTTTCGATGATCGGTTTGGGGGAAATGTAGCTGTTCCGATCGAGATCATCGGTGTAGTGAAAGACTTCCATTTCGCGGATATGCACCAGGTAATTGAACCTTATGCGTTCTTTCTGCAAAGCAATACTTACTTCAATTACCTCATCGCGCATGTGAACACAAATAATGTAACCACTGTGCTGCCGTTTGTGGAATCCAAATGGAAAGAACTGGTGCCGGATGAACCATTCAGTTTCAGTTTTGTCAACGAAGATTTTCAGCGCAATTACGCCGCCGACGCACGGACCGGGCGCATTGTAAATTCTTTCACGATCATTTCCATCCTGATATCCTGTCTTGGATTGTTTGGGTTGGCAGCATTCGCAGCGCAGCAGCGCATCAAGGAAATTGGTGTAAGGAAAGTACTCGGCGCCTCGGTAACGAGCATTGTAGCATTGCTTTCGGGTGATTTTGTAAAACTGATCCTTGTCTCGATCTTAATCGCCACACCACTGACCTGGTATCTGATGGACAAATGGCTGGAAGATTTTGCTTACCGGATCGATATTAAATGGTGGATGTTCCTGGTTGCAGGTATTATGTCCATCGTGATCGCATTGCTGACAGTTAGTACCCAGGCAATCAAAGCAGCAATCACAAACCCAGTAAAATCTCTTAAAAGCGAATAAAGGCGGAATGGAGGACGAAGAATGGAGAAAACCTTCCTCCATCCTCCCTTTCCTCCATCCTCCCTTAAACAATAACATTATGTTCAAAAACTACGTCAAGATCGCAATGCGTAACCTTTGGAAGAGCAAAGGTTATGCGCTTATTAATGTCACCGGCCTTTCTGTTGCTTTTTGTATCAGCGCTTTTTTGTTCCTGACAGCCTACTTCGCGTTGTCGTACGACGATTTTCACCAGGACAAGGAGCGCATATATCAAACTTATTTTTTCTCAAATGATGCGGATAAAGCACGCAAGTCCGGCTCAATGCCGCTGCCGCTTACACCCGCGCTGAAAGCGGAGTTTCCCGAAGTGGAAGCCGCCGCGCGTATCCTGAATGGAAGCGATGTGGTGCAGTATAACGGCAAATACTTCGATAAGCAGATCAAGTTTACAGATGCAGATTTCTTCAGGATTTTCACTTTCCCATTGGTGCAGGGTACTACGGCCAGCGCTTTAAGCGACCTGAGTAATATCGTGATCACCGAGAATATGGCGAAGGATGTTTTCGGGAAAGAAGATCCCATTGGAAAGCAGTTGCAGGTGGGACTGGAAGGAAGCAAGAAGCAGTATATCGTTACGGGTGTCTTCAAAGATTTTCCGGAAAACTCGACTATCAAATTTGATGCATTTGTCAGGGTTGAAAATGCAGGCGGTTACCAACAACAAAAAGACCAATGGGACGCGCATTCACATCCAGTTTTCGTGAAACTTAAACCCAATGTGGATCAGGTTGCTTTTGAAAAAAGGCTGCGTTCGTTAACCCCCAAGTATTTCAGCGACAACATTACGAGTCTGAAAAAGCAAGGTGCCAGGCCGGATGAAAGGGGCGATCTTTTTGCATTGCGGCTTACCAAATTGGAAGATGTACATTTCGACAGTGCGCTGGCCGGTAGCTCACCTATTGCATTGGTCTATGCATTGATGGCAATCGGAGTTTTTATTCTGCTGATTGCCTCTTTTAACTTTATTAATCTGAATGTAGCGCGGTCTTTCATTCGGGCGCGGGAAGTAGGAGTCAGAAAATCGCTGGGCGCATTGAAACAACAGCTATTCCTGCAAATCTGGGCGGAAGCAGGTATTATTTGTTTTCTCGGATTTCTGGTTGGTATTGCACTTACAGTACTGCTGCTGCCTACTTTCAATGCAACTTTTCAGTCCAAATTAAATCTGGGATACATTTTCGAGCCTGACAAGCTCGCGCTGATTGTCGGCTTATTTGTGTTTGTTGCATTGCTTGCCGGAGGGTATCCCGCCTGGCAAATGTCTCGGTTCAATGCAGTAGAGGTTCTGAAAGGCAAAGTATCTCTGAAAAAACCGGGTATACTCCGCAATTCGCTCATTGTTGCCCAATTTACCCTATCTAGCCTGCTGATCTGCTGTACCATCATCGCTGTACAGCAGGTTAACCACTTGCGCACGGAGCCGCTCGGGTTTAAAAAAGAAGAGGTAATCAGTATTCCGGTAGGCAGCAAGGTCGACGGACAGGTTGCATTGCGGCGATTGAGGAATCTATTGAAAGACGATCCTAGTGTACTGAGCATGACCGGGAGCGGGGTGAACCTGGGAATCGGGCTCGACAGAAGCACTTCGCGTAGTGTAATCGGTTTTACATTCAAGGAAAAGGAAGTCACAACCGATTGGCTGCAGATCGATTATGATTATCTCAAAACATTAAATATAAAGCTGCTCGCGGGTCGTGAATTTGACCCTGCTTACCCGACAGATTCACTGGATCGCGTCATTATCACCGAAAGTATGGCCAAGATGATCGGAGAGAAAGATCCGATCGGTAAGTTTTTTCAGACAGATACAGCCGGTGTAAAGTACCAGATCATCGGACTTGTTTCTGATTTCAACCTTTATTCTTCCAAAAACGAGAAGAAGCCGATTACCATGCACATTTCACCTTCGGGCGGGATCAGTTACATATTTGTGAAGGTTGCGCCGAATAGTTTGAGAACTGCAATGGACAAATTGAAAGCGTCCTGGAAGGAAATCTCTCCTGAATCGGATTTCAATGCTTCGTTTGTGGATGAAAATACAAATGCCTGGTACAAAGAAGAAGAACGTATGTCGCAGGTGTTCAGCCTGGCTTCGGTAGTCGCAATTATCCTGTCCTGCCTCGGCTTGTTCGCAGTTGCGCTAATTGTCATCGAGCAACGTACAAAGGAGATCGGGGTGCGGAAGGTGCTTGGCGCGAGCATTGCGAGTCTTGTTCTGGTACTGTCCAAAGACTTTGTCAAGCTCGTGCTGGTAGCGATCCTGATTGCGACGCCGCTGGCGTGGTTTGCAATGCAGTCGTGGCTGGACAATTACCCTTACCGGATCAGTATCAATCCATTGATTTTCATTTTGGTAGGTCTGGCAGCAGTGATCGTCGCAGTAGCAACAGTCAGTTTCCAAAGTATCAAAGCAGCATTAATGAATCCTGTTAAATCGTTGAAATCTGAATAGGGGGAGAATGGAGGACGGAGGAAAGGGAGGAAGGGACAAAGCTCCATCCTCCATCCTCCCTTTCCTCCATCCTCCCTTTCTTCCATTCTCCATTCCAAATAGCCATGATCAAGAACTACATCATCACTTCACTGCGCAACTTGCGCCGTAACTGGAATTTTACGGTTATCAACATTGTGGGGCTCACGCTTGGGCTGGCTTGTTGTGTTCTGATTTTTTTTACGGTCCGGTTTGAATTGAGCTATGACCAGCACCACAAGCATGCGGATCGGGTGTTCCGTATCCTGAACCATAGCATTGCCGACGGAGACAAGGGATTTAATACAGGTATGCCAATGCCGGCAATCGGTGCGCTCGGGAATGATTTTCCGGAACTTAAAAATCAGATTACCTGCACTTATGCGCTGCGCAGCGCATTGATCACAATTGGAACGGGAGCAGAAAAGAAGAAATTTTCAGATCCCGGAAATACCGTTGCATTCATCGGGCCTGAGTATTTCAATCTGTTGGATTATAAATGGCTGAAAGGTTCTCCCAAAACCGCACTGCAAAATCCAGGCTCAGTTGTACTTGCCGACTCAGAAGCTAAAAAGTTCTTCGGCAATGCAGACCCAATGGGGAAAACGATCCTGGTTGAGAACCACCGCAGCTTTACTGTAACAGGTATTATCGCAGATCCGCCTGTGGCAACCAACTTCCCATTCAAAACCATGCTTTCCTTTGCTTCCCTGAAAGACTATGGTGCATTTACGAACTGGGACGACTGGATTTCGAGCTATGGCGGCGGACAGATCTATCTGCTTTTGCCGGACCATACCAGCAAAGAGCAGTTTGAGAAACAACTTGATGCTTTCAGTAGAAAGTACCGCAACCCGGAAGAAGCGAAGAAGTCGAAATTTGTACTTCAACCGCTGAATGAAATCCACTTCGCAACCAAAATCGGCAACTATTCCAACCGCACGATCAGTAAAGGGATGATCTGGGCAATGTCGCTCGTGGGCATATTTATCCTGATCACAGCTTGTGTCAACTTTGTTAATCTCGCAACCGCGCAGGCATTGCGCCGGTCTCGCGAAGTTGGAGTGCGCAAAGTGCTGGGCAGTACGAGAAGTCAGCTTTTGCGGCAGTATTTCTCCGAAACAGGCCTGATTACTATATTGTCCGTTTTGCTGGGGCTGCTTTCGGCCCAGCTGGTTTTGCCTTATATCTCAGACATTCTCGACATTAATGCAGAAGGTGCGCTGTTTTTTGCTGATGCCAGCATTCTGCTGTTCTGCCTGATACTGACTATTCTGGTTACGTTACTGGCAGGATTTTACCCTGCATTGGTGGTATCCGGTTACCAGCCGATCCTTGCATTGAAAGGGAAAGTGTCCAAAGGCGGGAAGGGTCAATCTAATCTGCGTCGGGGACTCATCGTGCTGCAATTCGCCATTTCGCAGGTTATCCTGATCGGTACGCTGATCGCGAACAGTCAGATGAACTACTTCCGTAATCTGGACCTGGGTTTCAGCAAAGACGAAATCCTGACTATCGGCATTCCTGATGTGGACGCGGGGAAAGTCACTGCGATGCGATCAAAGCTGGCTGAAATGCCGGGTGTAAAATCATATAGTTTCAGCGCATTTACCCCCATGTCGCGCAGCAACTGGCAAACTGGTTTTACTTACGAAAACGATCCCGAACCGCTTGACTTTGGCGTGGTAATGCGGCCGGCGGATACGGCATACTTCAACACTTACAACCTCAAACTGGCAGCTGGCAGAATGTACCAGCATTCGGATACAATCAGAGAATATGTCGTGAATGAAGCTTTTGCACAAAAACTGGGTTTCAAAAATCCGCAGGATATACTTGGAAAACGGCTGGCCATCGGCGGAAGCGACTTTAAGCTCCCGATCGTCGGTGTTGTCAAAAATTTCAATACGTTTAGTCTTCACCGTGAAATCATTCCTTGCGTGGTTACCGCAATGGGCGGATACAGAACATTAAGTGTGAAGCTGGACAAAAGTGCAGGTCCGCAGCAGATTGACAAGATTAAGGCCGAATGGACAGCATTGTATCCCGATTATCTGTTCTCATACTCGTTTTTTGACGAAACACTCAATAGTTTTTACGACAAAGAAAACAAGTTGTTTCAGCTATTCCGGATATTGTCGGGCATTGCGATTTTCATTGGCTGCATGGGACTTTACGGCGTAGTGGCTTTCATGGCCGAATCCCGTACCAAGGAAATGGGGATCAGGAAGGCAGTTGGTGCCTCGGCTTTGAACATATTCCGACTTTTTTCAATGGATTTTATCAAGCTCGTGCTTGTGGCACTTGTCATCGCTTCTCCGATTGCCTGGTATTTTATGAATGACTGGTTGCAGGATTTTACCTATAAAATCAGTATCAGCTGGTGGATTTACGCCATCGCCGGACTTAGCGCTGTTGTACTTGCATTGATCACGATCAGTTTCCAGAGTGTCAAAGCTGCATTGACTAACCCCGTTACTGCGCTGCGAAGTGAATAATTTTCAGGATTGGCTTGCTGCATGCAACTTTTAGAACAAAGAAGCTATCTGTTGTGCAGCAAGGCCCATCTTATTTACACAACCAAACCCTAACAAATAATCCCACTGCCATGATCAGGAATTATCTAAAAATCGCAATGAGAAACCTGCTGAAAAGCAAGGTTTACTCTTTAATCAATATTGTCGGACTGGCAGTTGGAATAGCAGTGGCCATGCTGATCGGATTATGGGTTTGGGATGAGCTTTCTTATAATAAATACCACAAAAACTACGACCGGATCGTGCAGGCCTGGATCAGCCAGACATTCAATGGTCAAACGGGCACGGGTACTGCGGTAACGATCCCGGCAGTAACAGAAATGGCGACCAAGTATGGGTCGGATTTTAAATATACCTCACTCGCTTCCTGGAACTTCGGGCACTTGCTGGCTAACGGGGATAAAAAGATTAATAAAACGGGTATGTGGGCGCAGCCTTCGCTGCCTCAGATGCTGTCGCTTGAAATGGTGCGCGGCGATTACAGTGCATTGAAAGACCCGGGGTCGATCATCATCGCCGAGTCTGTCGCGAAGGCACTTTTCGGGAATGAAGATCCGCTTAACAAAACGCTGAAAGTGGATATTAAGAGGAATGTAAAAGTGACCGGTGTGTTTAAGGATGTTCCGTTCAACTCCAATTTCAACGAGCTCTTCCTGATCATGCCATGGAGCGACTACCTCCAAGCAGAACACTGGGTAAAAGAAGCCGAAACGCAATGGGGTAACCACTCCTGGCAGTTTTTCGCGCAGGTTGCAGATCATGCCGACATTGAAAAAGTCTCGCGCAAAATCCGCGACGTAGAGCTGCCGCACGCATTTTCAAAGACTGACAAGCCACAATATATGCTGCATCCGATGAGCCGCTGGCATTTGTATTCAGATTTCAAAAACGGCAAGAATGTGGGCGGCGCGATCCAGTTCGTCTGGCTTTTCAGTATTATCGGCATTTTCGTATTGCTGCTGGCTTGTATCAACTTCATGAACCTCAGTACCGCACGTTCTGAAAAGCGGGCAAAAGAAGTGGGGATACGGAAGTCAATCGGATCGTTGCGGAGTCAGTTGATCTTCCAGTTCCTGAGCGAATCGTTTTTGGTAGTGTGCTTTGCGCTTGTCCTGGCGATTGTGATCGTGTTAATTTCATTGCCTGCATTCAATTCGCTGAGCGGCAAGCAGGTGAGCTTCCCATTTATGCAGCCGCAATTCTGGCTGCTGCTCATTGTATTCTCGTTGGTTACCGGCTTTGTTTCAGGCAGCTATCCCGCATTTTACCTGTCTTCCTTCAATCCGCTTGCTGTACTGAAAGGGACATTCAAGGTTGGCAAATGGTCGGCTGTACCGCGGAAAGTGATGGTTGTGATGCAGTTTACAGTTTCCATTACCCTGATTATCGGTACAATTATCGTGTTCCAGCAGATACAGCATGCCAAAAACCGCCCGGTGGGCTACGACCGGCAGGGTTTATTGCAAATTACTATTTCGCCCAATCTCTTTGGAAAGTACGGCGCACTGCGTGACGATCTGCTGAAAACTGGTGTAGTATATGAAATGAGCGAATCTTCCAGCCCCACCACAGGGATTTATTCAAACCAGATTGGTTTTGAATGGGAGGGAATGGAGCCTGGTTCAGTACCACTATTTGGTACCATTGCCTGTACGCATGATTTTGGAAAAACAATCGGCTGGAAAATCACCCAGGGCCGCGACTTCTCGCGCCAGTTTTCGACGGATACTGCTGCATTTATCCTCAATGAATCGGCTGTTAAACTCACCGGAATTAAGGATATCATAGGCAAAACGATTCGCTATAACGGCAAGCCGCGGCAGGTGGTTGGGGTAGTTAAAGATATGGTGATGCAGTCGCCCTATGAACCGGCAATACCGACAATTTTTCTGATGGACTATGAATGGGCCAACCTGATTAATGTTAAACTGGCGCCGGGCAAGCCAGTAGATGAGGCTTTGAAGAAGGTAGGTGCGGTTTTCAGAAAACATGATCAGGATTCGCCTTTTGAATTCAAATTTGCAGACGAAGAGTATGAAGCCAAATTCCGTTCGGAAGAGCGGATCGGTAAGCTGGCGCGCGTGTTTGCCGTGCTAGCGATCTTTATCTCTTGTCTGGGACTATTTGGATTGGCGGCTTATACAGCCGAGCAGCGCACCAAAGAAATCGGCATTCGCAAGGCGCTAGGCGCGAGTGTGGGGCAGATGTGGAGTTTGCTTTCGAAAGAATTTGTCTACCTCGTGCTGATTTCCTGCGTTATCGCTTCTCCCATTGCATTATACTTCCTGGCCGACTGGCTCGACAAATACGAATATCACATTGAGTTAAGCTGGGTGGTTTTTGCAGTATCTGCATTGCTCGCAGTGGTAATTACACTGATCACAGTCAGCTTCCAGGCAATCAAAGCTGCGCTGATGAACCCAGTGAAATCGCTAAGAAGTGAGTGAGGTGGGAATGCTTTCAAAAGGATTTTAGAGGATGTATGTGTCCAAATGGTTTGATTTAACCCACGCGGGTACAGCATCCTCAACAGTCAATTCGGTGATTGCGTAGTAAGTAACATCGACCAGCCGGACATCTTGAAACAGGATCTTGTGCTCGTGAAATAAAGGCATCGTGCTGTAATACATCGTTTCAATTGTTGCAGGAACTACTTCGTGACCTCCATTGAGGTGGCGGATTTTTGCGCGGTCAAGACAAAGGTTGATATCGTCTGTATAAAGAGAATGAGGCTGAGGTGATAATCTGGAGTCAATGCCAGAATTGAGCGCAGGTAAGTGTAGTGAGACGCGAAGCCAAGATTTAATTCCAGTGCGAAATCTGCTGAATTGAAGATGAAATCTCTGATTAAGGCATTGGTTGCAATCGAAGCAATATCTTTATAGTTGTCAAAACCTCTCTGCTTGTACTGGTAGGCTGCGAGATCCTGATCAATAATGGGCACGCCTTTTGGAATTAATTCTTTTGCATTTGTGCTTTTTCCGATTCCGGGAGGACCTGCGATCAGGAATATATTCACCGGATAATCAGGATTTTTCCGTCTCTGTGTTCGGCAACAACGCGGCCATCATCACGCTTGTATACCAATGGCTGCCCGATTGAAAACAAATACTCCTTCGCATTGCCGGTAATTTGCCGACGCCAGCTTTCTCTTTCACGGGGCGTCATAGCGCGCGGCTCTTTCGCCATCTTTCCTGTTTGAAATTTTACGTCTTCTCCCATGATTTCGTGTTTTTACAAATATACAAAATCGCAGCCATCGCACTTTTACTTCAATGAGGCGGATGTGCAAGCGGTGGGTTTGAAGTAACCATTCGTCGATTAAAATTAGCAGGTGGTAGGCAAAGGCGGGGCTTTGGCAGATCGGGTGTTTGTGTGGGTTAAACTTAGTAGCCAAAATGGCTTCTAACCAACATAAACGAACAATTTAAACTTTGGAAACCATGAAAAAGACCATCTTAGCCATCGCAACAATCATAACCCTGACAGTAGGAAACAGCTTTGCCCAACGTTACAAAGCCCGCGAAATTCCTGCGATCAAAAACGGCAGTTCGAGAGTGGATAACTCGTACGAGGAGTTTCAGATCAACCGATTGGATAACATCGTAAAACTGACCCGCAAGCAGGAAAACCAGATCAAGAAGATCGAGAACAAATATGATCGCATTGCCGCAGGTAACAAACGGAGTCGCTCTTACAACGGGTTGAGAAAATTGGAAGAAGAGAAACAAAGAGAGATCATTTCCGTATTGACACCAGTGCAGCGCCAGCGACTTTTTGCCTACCAGCATGCGGGCAAGCGCAGCAATTGGAGAGGATAGTTTAGCAAAGGTTAAATAGCCATGAAAAATGAACAGGCCAGGTCGAAAGATCTGGCCTTTGTTTTTGCCAAACAGATCAATCACTTACAAAGCTTTGCCGTTCAGGTTACGAAAATGACCACTCATCCTTAACCAGTGAAAATTCCATATAGTACCTTGCATCACAAAGTACCTTAGTATACATTTGTTTTACGTTGTTGATCTCGAATGTCTTAGTATTTGCATTGAGTCAACAAACAACTTCCAGTACATCCTGATCATTTTAAAAGAGCCCAAATCTCTTGCTGGAATTCCATTGCCATTTTGAATCTATTAGCCATTTAAAAAACTCATGATGAAAGCATTACTTCTTCTTCTGCTATCCCTGCTGGTCTCCGGCCTGACCTGCATTACATCATCTGCACAATCCGCCGGCGGGGCCAGGATACTTGGCATTGTGGCTGACTCGGTAAGCAAAAAACCGATGGACTTCATCACAGTAAACCTGATGATCAACGAAACAACGCCGGTAAAAGCAGATTTTACCAAAGCAGACGGATCATTTCTGTTTGTAAACCTGAAACCTGCCAAATACACCATAGTGCTTGTGGGAGTAGGCTACAAAACCAGGACGATGACGGCAGACCTGAGTGACGCCGCCAAAAAAGAGCATCATGCAGGTACAATTCACCTGGCTGCCTCTACGGTGGGGTTAAAGGAAGTGACTGTGACTAGTGTAAAGCCGATCGTCAAGCAGGAAGTTGACCGCATTACTTACGATTTGCAGGCCGATCCGGAGAGCAAAGTGTACAGTGTGCTCGATATGATGCGAAAAGTGCCTTACCTCTCGGTTGACGGGGATGAGAACATTCAGCTGAAAGGAAATGCCGATTTTAAGATCCTGATCAATGGAAAACCGTCGAGTATGATGGAGCGGAGCTACAAAGACGTGTTGCGGAGTATGCCGGCTTCTTCCATCGAGCGCATTGAAGTGATCACGACGCCGCCAGCCAAATACGATGCAGAAGGTCTGGCAGGGATTATCAACATTATCACGCACAAAAAAATGGATAACGGGTATAGCGGCTCGCTCAATATCAGTGAGAAGTTTCCGGTTGGCGGTCCGGGCTTTGGAGGCTCTTTCGCGGCAAAGCTTGGAAAGGTAGGGATGACAGTACTGGTGGGAGGGAGCCAATATACTACGCCCTCAACACGCAATATGGTCAGCAGGAGCACATTTGGTGAAGTTAATTCGGATTTGAATCAGGATGGTTTTTCCAAATCGGGAAACAACAGCGGGTACCTGGGCTACGAAATAAGCTATGAAATTGACACCCTTAACCTGCTTAGTGCACAGTTGAATGTGAATGGGAGCAAGTCGACCGGCTCGGGTTTTCAGACCTCGGCTTTAAGCCAGCTCGGAAAAACGCTGGAAGGATACCGCATTGAGAACGATAACCGCGGAGATGGAACAGGAATGGACGCCGCGCTCAATTTTCAGCGAACTTCCAGGGCCGATAAAAACAGGCTGCTTACATTCTCGTACCGCTATTACGGATTCAATAACACACAAAAGAATAACCTGACTATTTCGGAAGAAATCAACTTCAACCTGCCCGATTACCGGCAGCTTAATGAACAAAGCTTTTCGGAACAAACCATTCAGGTTGACTATGTTTATCCCGTCAAAAAGCTGAGCATTGAAGCGGGCCTGAAAGGCATCATGCGTACCAACCGGAGTGATTTTCAATATGATACTTTCGATCCTGAGAGCGGCAGGTATGTGGTGAATACTGAAATGAGCAACAAATTCAATAACACCCAGAATGTATTCGGCGCATACAATACCTACCAGTACAATTTGCAGAAATGGAGTTTGAAAGCAGGTGTGAGGATTGAACAAACCGTTGTAGATGCGGATTTCATTTCTACGGACTCAAAAGTGAAGCAGAACTATTTCAATGTGATCCCGTCTGTTTCAGTCAACAGGAAACTCAAAAACAACAACGCGCTCAACTTTGGGTACTCCCAGCGCATTCAGCGGCCGGGTATCTGGCAGCTGAACCCTTTTATCGACCGCTCTAATCCCAATTTTGAACGCACAGGAAATCCCAATCTCCGTCCCGCATTTGTAAATGATGTGCAGCTGACTTACAGTATATCTAAAAAAGGTTCGATCAACTTTGGCGGGGGACTGATATTTGGCGTTGCAGTGTACGATCCCGAAACCGATATTACGCGCACATCTTATGCCAATACCGGAACTGCGCGCCTAATTATGGGTATGGTAAATGTCAATTACCCGATTACTAAAAAGTGGAATTTTAGTTTGAATGCAAGAGCTGCACACGGTAAGGTTCGCGGGGTTGTCAACAATATACCTGTTACAAATCAGGGGATCATGTCGCAGGTTTCAATGTCAACTGGTTACCGGCTGCAAAAGGATTGGCGGGTAAATGCCAACCTGAACATCAATGGACGCAACATCAATTTGCAGGGGATTAACAACGCGATGACGAGCTATTCTTTCAGTGTCAATAAAGATGTAGTGAAAGATAAGCTCTCCCTCTCGGCGGCCGTGAACAATCCCTTTACCAAATTTCGTCAGTGGCGGAGGGAAACATCGGGCCCGGATTTCGACCAGGTTGATTCCCGCAGGGACTACTTCCGGACATTTAATTTGAGTCTCAATTATAAATTCGGCAAGCTGAAAGAAGCGATCAAGAAGAATAAAAGAGGTATCCGCAACGACGATGTGCAGAGCGGTAGTTAAACGTGGTAGTCAAACCCGGCACTTCACATGAGGCTGCCGGGTTTTTTATTTTAAAAATTCAGTTGCCGGGATCACACGAACTACTTTTCCGTCCCGCTCTATTTCGTCTGACTGGTGAAGGGTAACCAATGTTCCGGTTGTCAGGTTGAAAAACGCCATTGCTTCAAACAGGCCATTCAGCTCTCTGTCGAGGTTATCGGGTGTAAGTTCGTAGCAAACCTGGATTACCTGCTGCACGGTACCTTTACTGACAACTACAAAATCACATTCCCCTTTTTCAGCGAAATAGTAGATCTCCTTGTAGCTCCTTCTCAAATGCAGGAACATCATGTTCTCAAACTTTCGTCCGAAATCGTCGGAAAACGAGCCGGAGTTTGCATTGATCAGCCCGGTGTCGGCTGCATATATTTTCCTGGGGTTGACCAGTTGCTTTCGGGCTGAGTAACTGAATTTTGGTATAAAATGGAACAGGTAAGTATATTCCAGATGAGACAGGTAATCCATCATCGTATTCGTGGAGCCTATTTCAAAAACACTTTTCAAACGGTTGCCGGTCACCATTTTACCCACATTTGATATGAGGTATAAGGCAAGTCTTTGCAGTGTTTTTACATCCCTGACCCCGTATCGGACAGCGATATCCCTGATCAGTATATCTTCAAAAAGGTGATGCAATACTTCTTCAAGCCCGGATTTGACATACTCGGGAAAGCCGCCTTCATGCAGGTAGGCCATGACAGTTTCTTCCGAAGGTTTTTGCTTCCGGAAAGTCAGAAACTCGCTGTAAGAGAATGGAAAAAGCTCTTTTGTGATGTGCCTGCCCGTAAGTTTGGTGCCCAGCTCGCGGCTGAGCAGTGATGCATTGGAGCCAGTGATTACCACCTTGCAGACTTCGTCCAGCTTTTGCCTGACATAGCTTTCCCAGCGATCGATGATTTGTATTTCATCAAAAAACAAAACCTTCGTGTTTGAGTCTTTAACAATTGCATCAACCCTTGCGAAATCATTGGGTTCGAAATCGTACAACCGCGTATCTTCAAAATTGAGGTATAATGCCTCCGGGTGCTTTTCTTTTAGCAGCTGGTACAGCAATGTACTTTTTCCCGATCGCCTTATGCCTGACACTATCAATGCATGTGACGACACATCTGGTAATGTGGTAAGTGTATGCCGGCGTAGCCCTGCATCAAGCTCGTCAAGGTTCGCTTTCTGAGCGTTCATTACATTTAACAGTACCGATTTAAGTATCATATCCATTTACTTTTTGCAAATATACAATTTTGTACAGTGCTAATATACAATATTGTGCATTACTAATATACAACTTTGTTCATTACAAATGAACAACTTTGCAACATTAATCCTTGTGAATGAAGTACTCAGCAAATACACGTTCAACCTCCTGAACAACTGTCCGTTTTTGAACGCGATAGCTATATCAACGTACTGAAAAATAGGTAGTTAGATAGGTGGCACAAATTTGTTAACCACCACCAAGTCAATCCAAGCTATTTGCTAAAAGCTAATAGCCAACAGCCCAACAGCCCAACAGCCCAACAGCCAAAACCTAACCAACATGCTCCGCAACTATCTCAAAATCGCTTTTCGCAGTCTGTGGAAATACAAGACGAACTCTTTCATCAGCATTGCTGGTCTTGCAATCGGGATAAGTTGTTTCCTTTTGCTGGCGACCTACGTGCTGCATGAGCTGCGTTACGATCGTTTTCAACCTAACTCAGACAGAATTGCGCGGGTTGCATTGTTTTATCAGCCTGGCGAGGGGACCGCCGAGTACATTGCGATGACACCCACGGCCATTGCGCCGCTGTTTGCACGGGAGTTTGAAGAAGTCGAAAAAGCGGTACGCATCTATCCTTACAGTGGCAACGGAGCGGTTTCTGTACAATATCAAAACACTTCATTTAATGAGCGTAAAGTAGTATTTGCCGATTCTTCTTTCTTCGGTGTATTCCCGTTTCCATTCATTGAAGGCAATGCTGCCACTGCATTATCAGCCCCGAATTCGGTCGTCATTGACGAGACAACAGCCCGGAAGGTTTTCGGAAGTGAAAGTCCGCTTGGCAAGTCTATCAAAATGGATGAGCGGCTTACCTTGCAGGTGACGGGCGTGATCAAAGATGTACCTTCTTATTCTCACATTAAATTCAACTGGGTCGGCAGTTACAGTACGCTTTCCCGCTCCAAAAACGAGGTATTTGATTCAGCAAACGATTTTTCTTATGTGCTGATCCGCCCCAATGCTGATTTGAAAGCATTGCAGTCGAAAGTGGATAGTTATGTAAATAAAAACATCAACAACCCGCAGAATACAAACTTCAAAGTAAGCCTGGTACTGGAACCTTTTGCTGATATCCACCTATATTCCAAAGCAACAAACGGCCCAGAACCTGCCGGCAATTACAAATACATTTACATACTCTCAGGCATTTCTGTCCTGATCCTGCTGATTGCCTGCATTAACTTCATCAATCTGGTTACGGCACGCTCGGCGGTGCGGGCGCGTGAGGTAGGCGTACGTAAAGTGATCGGCGCTTTAAGAATGCAGTTATTCCGCCAGCATCTTTTTGAAAGCGGCATTATCACCTTTGCAGCCACCATGATCGCCTTATTGGCTACAATCCTGCTACTGCCAGGACTTAGCAATCTCACCGGCAAAGTACTCGATCTGGCAGTGTGGCCGGGTTATAGCTTTGAACTTGTCGTGCTTTGTCTGGTACTGCTGGTTACCCTGCTGTCGGGTGCGTATCCTGCTGCGGTACTTTCAGGTTTTGAGCCGATTAAGGTTTTAAAGGGAATGCCTCTTTCCCACACGGGCAATGGCGGGTTGCGGAATTTTCTGGTGGTTTTTCAATTCACGATATCGATGCTCTTTATCATCGCCACCATTATTGCCAATCAACAGCTTAACTACATTCAAACCAAAAATCTGGGTCTCAATCCTTCCCAGATTATCGTACTGGATATGAGCTCGGGCTTATCGGCTGGCAAGCTGGCCGCTATGAAGAGCGAGCTGCTCAATAATGCCACGGTCCAGTCCGTAACTGCTTCTTATGATTCGCCCCTCAATGTGCAGGGAGGGTACTCGATCACAGCGGCGGACAAACCGGCAGGTTTCAACATGAATATTACTGCAATACCGGTTGAAAAGGATTTTGTGCCCACTATGGGAATGAAGCTGGTTGCAGGTGAGAATTTCAGTGACGCAGATGTTGCCCAGGCCAGTCTGGATAGTGCCGAGCTGCGGTCTTATGCTTTTGTACTAAATGAATCAGCGGTAAAGGCGCTGGGGTGGACACCGGAGAATGCAATCGGCAAGCTGGTGAACCTGAATGGGCGCCATGGAAAGGTGAAAGGGGTAGCGCAGGATTTCCATTTCCGGTCGCTTCACGAAAAGATTGGCCCGATCGCGATCATGCCTGAATACAGCTATTTCGGTAAAATGCTGGTCAAGGTCTCCGCCAGCAAAGCCTCCGACGCTATTGCCACACTGGAGAAAAGCTGGAAAGCAAATTTCCCGCTCAGGCAGTTTGAATACCATTTCCTGGATCAGGAGTTTGATGAAATGTACGCAGCCGAAAACAAGGTATCCGCAATCCTGCAAGTGTTTTCTTTGGTGACAATCCTCATTTCGTGTCTGGGCCTGTTCGCATTGATCGCCTTTATCTCACAGCAACGTACCAAGGAAATTGGCGTAAGGAAAGTGCTGGGAGCATCTGTGGCAAGTATTGTCCTGCTGCTTTCCCGTGATTTTATCAAGCTGATCGTGATCGCAATCATGCTCGCCTCGCCAGTAGCCTGGTATTTCATGAGCGAGTGGTTGAAAGATTTTGCCTACCGCATTCAGATCAGCCCCGGCATATTCGCGCTCGCAGCACTTATCGCCATGATCATCACGCTAGTGACTATCAGTTTTCAAAGTATCAAAGCCGCATTGATGAACCCGGTCAAGGCGCTGGGGAGCTAGGGGTCGAAGGGAGAATGGAGGAAGGGGAGAATGGAGGAAG
>NZ_JBHYGF010000576.1:2807-21161 GCF_051859145.1 Dyadobacter sp. | reverse complement strand
CCTTCTCATTTCATTAATTTACCTACACCAATCTTATTTCCCTAATACATTGCTAATCTAAAGGAGCGCAGTCGAAGACCTCCCTTTCCTCCTTACTCCCTTCTAAATCACTCCTTAATAGAAGTAATATAAGCAATAGTCTGAGGTATCTGCTTCAAGTAGCTTGGACTTTCGTCTTCAATGAAATAATGTTTGATCCCAACTTTCTTGGCGGCTTTGAGTGTTGCGGGAATGTCTATCTGGCCGGTTCCTAATGCTACGTCGTTGGTAGTGGGAGTACCGCCGGAGAGGTTACCTACTACTCCTTTTTTCAGGTCTTTCAGGTGCATTAGTTTCCAGCGCGTTGGATATTTCAATAGCAACTTGGCTGGGTCCTGGCCTGGGAATGCTGTCCAGAGTACGTCCATTTCGAAGTTAACGTATTCAGGATTGGTGTTTTTGACGATGTAGTCAAACAGGGTACCATCTTCATAAGGCTCAAATTCGTAGCCGTGGTTGTGGTAAGTCAGCTCTATCCCTGCTTCTTTCAACTCCTTTCCTGCTTTGTTGAAGTCAGCTACTGCTTTTTTCGCAGTTTCGAGATCGAATTTTCCGTTATGAGGAATCCAGGCTACCATCACGTATTTGGCTCCCAGAGTTTTCGCATCCTTGATCGTCTGCGCTGTACTTTCGGCCAAAAGCTTGTAATCTGCACCGATCGAGACCATTTTGATGCCGCGCTTATCGAGCTGCTTGCGCAGTTCTTCGGTGGTCATACCCTTGATCGGCCCGCCTTCCATTTCAGTTACGCCCAGCGATTTAATGGTATCGAGCGTGGCTTCAATACCCTTCGGCCAGCTGCCGCGGAAAGTATAAGCCTGCAAGCCAATCGGGCTCGTATAAACCTTACCCTGCGCTAAAACCGCCTCCTGCCCCACCAAAGCAGCAGCAGCAAACAGACACGTTTTTAATAGTTTGTTCATTTTTTAATTATCAGTTAATGTGAAATTGTGCCTCGTGGCTTCGACCGCCCGGCGGCCCGGTGCGCTCAGCCTGACAAAGCCTGATTGCATCAGCGTCATAATCAAGCCTTGTCATGCTGAGCGCAGTCGAAGCACAAATGCACAATGCTACTAAAAGTAAATACCTCGTTCAATTATACTAAAACCCGTCAGCCTTAATCTGCTTCTCGGTAATATCTCCGTACTTCTTCACCTGATCGCGGATTTCGCTGGCTTTTCCGATGAGGACGAATTGCAGCTTGTCTTTCGGGAAGTAGGTATCGATAATTTCCTTCGCGCGGGCTGGCGTCAGGCCGTCGACTTTGGTTTGAAATGTGTTGATATAATTTTCGTCAAAACCATAAATGTGCATATCCGTAAGCAGCCGCGCAAGTGCTCCGGCTGACTCGAATGTAGGCGGGAAGCTGCCTTTTACATACGCTTTGGCAGATTTAAGTACCTCTTCGCTCAGGCCGGTTTTATGCAAACTATCCAGTACCTGCACCGCCATATCGATGGCCGGGACGGTTGTGGAGTTTTTGGTAAAAGTGAAAATGCTGAATGTACCTGCGAATTTATTGCGTGAAAACTGGCTTCTGGCACCGTAAGTCAAACCGGAATTCACCCGCAATGCATCGTTGAGCCAAGAGGTAAACCGGCCGCCGAGTACCGTATTTACCACCATAATTGGCACATAATCTGCTGAATTATAATCAACTCCCTTTCCGCCGATCATGAATGTGGTTTCTCGTGCGTCGGGCTTGTCAACCAGCAGCACGCGGCTTTTCTCAAATTCCAGGTCAGGCGCCACGCGTTTTACCATTCGGTAATCGGCCGTTTTCCACGAGCCAAAAAGGGCTGTGATTTTCTTCTTCATATCGGCAGTTTTGAAGTCACCTACTACTGCAATCGCGCCGCGGCCGGAAGTATAGTTGCTTTTGTAAAATGCACTGGCATCCTCAGCTGTCATCTTCGAGACACTCGCCTGCGTACCGTCGCCGGCAATCGCGTAAGGGAAATTGCCGAACAGGAACGCATTGTAGTAGTGGCCGATTACCGAGCGAGGACTTTCTTTTTGCTGCATCAACTGCACGAGCGTCCGCTGCTTGTATTTGTCAAATTCAGTTTTGTCAAAAACCGGATGCACCAATATCTGTTGAATGATATCCAGCAACTTATCCTGATCTTTTGTCGCAAAAGAAGAACTAATACCCGCCATATCCTTTGACGCGAATGCATTCAAAGTCGCGCCTACGAAGTCAGTTGCTTCTTCAATTTGCGGTTTCGTGTATTTTTCGGTACCGAAAAGTAATGCGTCTGAAGTCACGAGCGCCATCCCTGCGCGGTCGCCGTCGTTGATGGAACCTGCTTCAAAAACGGCAGATACATTGATCAATGGAACTTCGTGCTGCTCCATTAGGTAAACGGTCAGCCCGTTTTTCAGCTTGAACTTTTCGTAAGCCGGCAGCTTAAAATTGTTTTGTGCCGAGGCAGAAAGCGAAAGCAGCGCTGCCCACACAAATAGTATCTTTTTCATATCTGAATATTTATGAATGAATGTCAACGGGCTATTTTGATTTTTCAGGAAGCAGGTATCCCACTGTCCGGTTGCGGGAAGTGAAGTATTGGGCAGCAACCCGCTTGATATCTTCCACACCCACTTTTTTATACAAATCAGGCGCTTCAAACATCTTTTTGTAATCACCAAAAAACACATCGTAACTGCCCAGGCTGTTCGCTTTTCCATTGATCGTTTCCAGCGTGCGATAGAATTCCATCAACTTCTGGTTTTTCACTTTTTGAAGTTCCGTGTCAGTCACACCTTCTTTGATGATTTTGTCAATTTGCGCATCGATTGCTTTTTCAAGATCCGGCGCAGCTACATTGCCACCCGCTATTGCGTAGATCACAAAAAGGCTCGGGTCAAAGCTCTGGTCGGTGAAGCTCGATACGCTGGTAGCCAGGGTTGAGTCCATTACAAGCGACTTGGTAAGCCGGGAAGAGTTACCGGAAGTAAGCAGACTGCTCAGCAAATCGAGCGCGTAATAATCTTCGTGTTTGGTTTCCGGCACGTGATATGCCATTAAAATATTTGGCGTAGCAATGTCCTTGTATGCAGTAACCCTTCTTTCTCCATTCTGCGGCGGCTCCACAGTCCGGATTTTGGGAGGTAACCCGCGCGCCGGAATGGGCGCCATATACTGGTCAGCCAGCTTTTTCACCTGCTCCACCGTAATATCGCCCACAACCACAACGGTCGCATTGTTGGGCGAGTAGTAGGTTTTGAAATAATTTTCGAGGTCTTCCTGCGTCCAGCTCTTGATATCAGACTCAAACCCGATCACCGGAAACATATACGGATGTTCCTGAAAAGCGACGGATTGCACCAGCTCGCCGATCATGCGGTAATTGCTGTTTTCCAAACCGGTACTGCGTTCGGAAAGTACCACACCCCGCTCGCTCTCCACCATTTTCGGATCAATGGACAGGCTGGCAATGCGGTCAGCTTCCAGTTTGAAAATTGGCTCCAATGCATCTTTCTGGAACCAGTCGGTGTATACCGTCACATTTTCGGTGGTATATGCATTGTTAGAGCCGCCGTTTGCTTCCATAAAACGGTCGAATTCTTTTGGCCCAAAATTCCTGGAACCGTTGAACATCATGTGCTCGAAAAAGTGGGAGAGTCCGGTAATACCGTGCACCTCGTTGCGCGAGCCGACTTTCCAGAAAAGGTACATGTTGGCATTTGGAATGGAATGGTCTTCCAAAACGAGGAACTTCATTCCGTTGGCTAATGCGAAAGTTTTCACATCTCCCGGTTTTGTCTGCGCAAATGCATTGCCCAGGCCTGCTGATACGGCCACTAGCAGCAGTAGTAATTTTAGCCTCATAAAAATGGGTGGTTAATGATTTCGTAATGATAATGAAAATTAAAAAGCTGGCGCGGAAAAAATCTAAACGCTTATTTTTGGCAGTTGAATAATCCTAAACCAACCGATTTTTATGAAAAACGTTTTCCGCGTCCTGCTTATTCTTGTGGGATTTGCTACCCTGGCGGGCTTTTCAAAAGAGTATTCCGAAGTGCTGCGCAAAGACCAGCGCTTCAAAGTAATGACCTACAATATTCACCACGCCAATCCGCCTTCTGCCGGGACCAAGATCGATATTGAAGCAATTGCGAAGGTGATTAATGCAGAAAAACCTGATTTTGTGGCTTTGCAGGAAGTGGATGTAAATACCGAAAGATCCGGAAAAGGAAAAAACCAGGCGCAGCAGCTTGCCGCGCTCACTGGAATGAAATTCTATTTCTCAAAAGCGATCGACCACGGCGGCGGCGATTATGGTGTGGCTGTTTTATCAAAATTCCCGATTGTTGATTCGGTGAAATATGCATTGCCGATCCACGCGGAGCTGAAAGAGGAAGACCGGACCGTGGCCGCAATTACAGTTACATTACCAAATACGAAGAAGCTGATTTTCGGGAGCACTCACCTGGGTTTGAAAGAGCCTAACCGCGTGTTGCAGGCTGAAACCATTATCAATCATTTTGGTAAAACAGAGCTGCCGATGATCCTGGCGGGCGACTTCAATGCAGTGCCCGAAAGCAAAGTAATCGCCTATCTCGACCAGCATTTTAAAAGAACCTGCACCGATTGCGGTTTCACGATCCCGGTAGAGAAGCCGAACAAGACAATTGATTTTATTATGTACAAATCCGAAAACCTGAAAGCGTCAAACACGAAGGTTATTGATGAAAAGTATGCTTCCGATCACTTGCCGGTTGTCGCTGATTTTATTTTGAAATAACCTTAATCCCGCAGCCAGTTTACGCGCACAATGCGGCTGCTTACTTCGTGCTCGGCAAAGAAATGCTGCCAGTGCAGCTGCCGCGATGAAAGGTGGTCAGTCGGGGATTTGATCTCGATAAATGCATATTCGGTTTCGTTCCAGACCAGCAAGTCGGGAAAGCCGCGGGTATTTTCGCGGAGGTTCAATGCGATTTCCATCATCACCGCACGGATCTTTTCGGGTGAAACCAGCGAAGTGAGCGTCAATACCTTTTCCAGCGCGCCTTCGTACCAGGGTACCAGCACATTGGTAATGCCGAATTTGTCCTGAAATGTCTGACTGACCAGCTCGTCGATGATCTCGCGCGAGCTGGCGGCTTCCAGTCTTTCCTTCAACTGCGCCGATCTTTTGAAATAAAAATCGGGCAAAAAGAAGTCGGACGGAATGCGTTGCAACGGGTTATGGATCGTCTGCACATTGGTATCGTAAATTATATCCCAGAAAAGCAGACCGAACAAGGCGCGCCAGGGTTCATTTTCGCTGAAAAATGCATTGTAACCCTGCGCACGGTAATATTCCAGCGCGCCGTATTCCACATTGAAACGGAATGTAATAGGTACCTCAATCGCGGTCGCATCTTTGAGCGCCTGGGTAGTCCGCTTCACGCGCTTGCTCTTTTTGTTCCGGATCTTTTCCTGGAAATCCAGACTGAAATAGCGTTCATCTGCATTCTGCGGGCTTTCTGCAATTTCTTCACAAAGCGCCAAAGCTTCTTCCACCTCGCCCAGGTTATACAGCAGCCGCACTCGCCGCTCGCGGGCGGGCGCATCGTTGGTAAGTTGATAAATAATCAGCGCTTGCGAAAGCATTTTTTTGCGTTCGAGCCACGCGCCTATTCTCAATATCAGGGAATTGAATGAAGGTAAAGATTTCGGTGCCAGGCCTGTTCCATTGCCTGCGTACCAGTTCATAAACCAATCGTAAACTTCCTCGGGCGGCAATGCATTTTTGATCACGTCGAAAGTTTCCTTCATCAACGAAACCGTGAGGGTATCGTCAACTTCCTTTCTCGTTTCAAACTGAATGGAGAGAAACTGTTCGTCGAAAGACTGAAAACGCACGTGGCCCAGATCGCGGATCACGAACTCGGTCATATCTGCATGCCGGTTCCCGAAAAACAGGAATTTCATCAGCATTACCTCGGCTTCAAAGGTCACTTTTACCACCGGCTCAGTTTCGGTGATAATCTCGCACAGGGTTTTGAAATCGTAATCATGCATTAGCCAGCGGACCAGATCGGGCTTTTTGATACTTTTAGCGGGCATTACATCAGGTTCGAGCAGTTTGGTAAAATGCAGGTGCTCTGGTTTGGTAAACAGTTCCATGATTTCACCGAAACGCGGTTCGTGGGCGTCGCAGATGGATTCTATAAAACCGTTCTCGTGCAGTTCTTCGAGTACAGCCGGCAAGTCGGTGATCTCGGAATAGGAGAGGCTTTTTACACGAAAAAACGATTTGCTGCGGTTGCTGAAACGGATGAAAAGGCATTGTGCATCCTCAGAAAGCCGGTCATAAGTTTCCAGGAAACCCAATTCTTTTTCATTCAGCAAATGCGCATACCGCTTCCTGACAAATTCCAGAACGTAACTGAAATAATCGTGGTAGTACTTGGGGGGAAGGTCAACTGGAAATCCGTTTTTCTCTGCAATTTGATCCGAAGGCACGTCTATCTAAGCGGGATTTTCTAATTCAATGGAAGTATAAAGTTAAGGCAAGATTTTAAAAGATGGGAGGATATTAAAATTTTGTTAAGTTGAGAATTTTTAGAAAAATGCAGAGTTAAAATTGCATTATACCTATTTAAAAACTTGTGAATTCTCGCTATTATAGTATATAATTAAGAAATTGGATTACATTTGTTATCTATGGAAAACAATTTTTACCGCCCATGACTACATTAGATTCTTATGATTTCTCAGGGAAAAAAGCCCTGGTACGCGTGGATTTTAACGTCCCGCTTAATGACAAATTTGAAATCACGGACGATACCCGTATCCGTGCTACAATTCCCACAATCAGTAAGATTCTCAACGACGGAGGTGCCGTTATTTTGATGTCGCACCTGGGCCGCCCCAAAGACGGACCGACAGAAAAGTACTCTCTTAAACACCTGGTGAACCCGCTGTCACTGATACTTGGCAAAACCGTGAAGTTTGCCGACGATTGTATCGGTGAAAGCGCAACCGAACTGTCGGCCGCATTGCAGCCGGGAGAAGTGCTCTTGCTGGAAAACCTTCGTTTTTACAAGGAAGAAGAAAAAGGTAACGAGGAGTTCGCAGAAAAGCTTTCGAAGCTGGGCGATGTGTGGGTAATGGACGCATTCGGAACGGCGCACCGCGCGCACGCTTCCACGGCGGTGATCGGTAAGTTTTTCACCGACAAGGTTTGCGGTTATGTGATGCAGGCTGAGCTCGACAATGCTGAGAGATTGCTGGAACACTCTGAAAGACCATTTACCGCAATTATGGGCGGCGCGAAGATTTCTGATAAGATCCTCATTATCGAGCGTTTGATCGACAAAGTGGATAACCTGATCATCGGCGGCGGAATGTCGTATACATTCTCAAAAGCACAAGGTGGCAGCATCGGAAAGTCGCTTCTGGAAGCAGATAAGCAGGATCTTACACTGGAACTGGTTCAGAAAGCAAAAGATAAAGGTGTAAACCTGATCCTTCCTGTCGATACCGTAATTGCCGATAATTTTGCCAACGACGCGGACCGTAAAGTAGTACCAGCCGGCGAAATCCCTGACGAATGGGAAGGTCTGGACATTGGTCCTGAAACAGCGAAGATTTTTGCAGAAATCATCAAGAATTCCAAAACAGTACTTTGGAACGGACCAATGGGCGTTTTTGAATTCCCGAACTTCGCAAAAGGTACCAATGCAATTGCCGAGGCAGTAGTAGCAGTAACCGAAGAAAACGATGCATTTTCATTGATCGGCGGTGGCGACTCTGCTTCTGCGATCAACAATGCAGGTTATGGTGACCGCGTGAGCTACGTTTCAACCGGCGGCGGTGCATTGCTTGAATATATGGAAGGCAAAGTACTTCCCGGCGTTGCAGCACTGGAAGCTTAGTCTTTTAAAACATAGATTAGTTAAAAAAGAAATCCATCCCGCAAGTTGCGAGATGGATTTTCTGCATAACAAACCTAACTAATTTATGAATACTGGTCTTATGACCGGGATTCCTCTCTAACTTCCGCCATTTGCGCGTTTCTGCAGATCATCCGATCCCGTATTACGCTGGCGGGCACCTTTTACATTTTGGTTACCAAAATTGTAGGTGAATGTGAGCCTGAACTGGCGGCTCGGCCATTGTGATTTCACGAAGAAATCAATATCCTTGTACACTGCTCTTCCGCGGAACCTGTTGGTCCAGAATATGTCGTTGACATTCAGGCGGATCGTGCCTTTTTTGTTCCAGATATTTTTCTGTAAACCCGCATTCAGCATCCCCATCGGCTTCGCCTGATATAATCCGTAGAATGCGCGGCTGTTGTACCAGCCTGAAATCTCGCCCGACCAGGTTTTTGAAATCGTAAACTGGTTGGCAGCGTACATATTCCAGCTCGCCTGACTGATCACCAGCTTTTCTTCCAGGTATACTGAGTTATAGTGGTTATATACCCCGGTGAAGTTGGTCTGTATGTTCCACCATTTGGCTACTTTGATAGGAAATGAGACTGTGAGGCTAAGATTGTCCTGGTTGTCCAGGTTGTCGGAAGTTACAAAAGTCTTGTTCTCTGAGGCGATTTGCTGCGGCAGCTCGTCGGCGATCATATCCTTGATCCGGCTGTAAGCCAGCGTCGTATTCAGGAAGCTTTTGTAAACGTGAACAAGCTGGAAGGAGTTGGTATACTGTGGTTTAAGGTTTGGATTTCCTTTTTGGAAAGTAAATGGATCAAGGTAAAATTCGAATGGATTAAGCGACTGGTAGTTGGGTCTGTCGATCCGGCGGCTGTATGAAATGTTCAGTACGTTGTTTGTATCGAGCTGGTTGGACAGGAACACACTTGGGAAGAAGTTAATGTAATTCCGGTCGCGTTTTTGGTTCAAAGTCACCGAATTACCAATTGAGTGCGTATGCTCTCCGCGCAGACCAAGCTGGTATTTCATCTTTTTGGTCAGGCTGCCGCTGTAATTCAGGTAAGCTGCATTGACATTCTCCGTGTATTTAAACCGGTTGGAGCGGGTAGGGTCGAGTACCCATTCATCCGCTTTGGTTTCAAAAACCATATCATTGTCAGAAGCCACGTAGCTGGATTTCAAGCCTGTTTCAAACTTGCCTTTCCAGAGCGGCTGCGCGTAGTCCAGTTTTGCCACGCCGATGTTAATGTCCGAAGGCATATTGTTGCGGACTGTTTCTGGACTTCCATCTTCTGCGCCGGTTGGCAGGTAATAGCGGGTATCCAGGTTGCTGGTGCGGTCGCCGCCATATCTTACATAATCCACATCAAAAGTCAGCTCTTTGCCTTTGTCGTTAAACTGGTGTTTAAAGTTGAGGTTGGTACTGATATTGTTCTGGGTACCACCATTGAAAACATTGGTACGAAAAGTGCGCTGCAAGCTCAGGTCTTCATTAAGAATGCGGGTATTGGTTTGTCCGAAAGGATTGCTGAACTCGCTGTAAAAACCTGAAACCAGGATACCAAACGTGCTTTTTTCAGTTGCAAAATAATCGATACCGGCGCGCACATTGTAGTATTCAGATTTGTTGGTCCGCTCGGTGCGCTGATCGAAGATGGTTACTTTACCTTCGAAAGGAATGGTGCGGTAAATGTCGTTATTGTTAAAACCTTTGTTCAAAAATGCGCCGCCGCTGATAAAGGAGCTCAGTTTACCCGCTCTGTGATTGATAGTTGCAGTAGCATTCCCCCGTCCGTATTTCGCCCAGGCAGCGCCAAGGTTGATATTTCCATTGGCACCGTAATTCTTGTTGCGCTTCATTTTGATGTTGATGATCCCGGAGTTACCTGCTGCATCGTATTTCGCAGACGGATTGGTGATCAGCTCAATCTTTTCTATGTTGTCGCTGGGGGTGTTGCGTAATAATGTAATCAGCTCCTGCTGGGACAAAAAAGTTTGTTTTCCGTCAATCTGCACGATTACACCTTCTTTACCGCGCAGTTTCAGCTGCTCATTTTGCTGATCAACCGTCACGCCTGGCGCTCTTTCAAGTACTTCCAATGCAGTTGCGCCGGCTGAAACAATGCTGTTTTCCACATTCACAACCGTGCGGTCGATCTCCTGTTCGATAAAAGGTTTTTTCGCTACAACAGTAACCTCGTTCAGCGCTTTTACATCTGTTTTGAGATTAAATGCGGGAAGTGCGACGACATTATTGTCGACTGTAAATGACTGGCTGTAATTTTTTTGGTAACCAACCATGGAGACCAGGGCGATATAGTTGCCGTTTAAAACCTGTTCAAATTGAAACTTGCCATTTTCATCCGCAGCAAGTCCCTTTACGAGTGTAGAGTCTTTGGCTTGGAGCAGGAGTACATTCACGAATGGGAATGCCTGGGACTTTTCGTCGAGAACGGATCCGGAAACTTTGCCGCTGCCCGGCACACTTGCCGAAGATTGGGCGAACGCAGCATTTCCGATCAGTAGCAGTGCTACAGTTAGGTTTAGTAAGAATTTCATGGCTAATAAATTATGGTCAATGTATCAGGGGTGAATCGCTGAGTACATTGCAAATGTAAGTACTTGGTATAACATAGAACCTTAGATTACATAAGTGGTTTTAATGTTATATAAGCGGAAGTGTGTGGCTGAATTTCGTTTGATAGATACAAAAGGAGTAAAGAATGTTGCATTTCGACCAAAAAAAAGTTTGAATGGTCAAATAGCGCCACGAGCGAGGCGGTGTGTTTTTGTTTTTTTGATTTCGGTCAATCTGCCTACCTTTACATTTTAGATAGCATATATATATGACTGAACAAATTCTGATCTTAGATTTTGGTTCACAGTATACTCAGTTAATCGCGCGACGTGTTCGTGAGCTAAATGTTTATTGTGAAATCCACCCTTTTAACAATTACCCCGAATTAACTCCAAATATCAAAGGTGTCATTCTCTCAGGAAGCCCTTGCTCCGTTCGGGACGTTGATTCTCCAAGAATAGATCTTGACAAATTCCGCAAAGTAGTGCCGGTACTCGGCGTTTGCTATGGTGCGCAGTTGCTGGCCCAAGAGCTGGGCGGCGATGTGAAACCGTCGCAGCACCGCGAATACGGCCGTGCGAAATTGGGTATTGATGATAACGATTCTTCTTTGCTGGCCGGTTTGTCCGAATCTTCACAGGTTTGGATGTCGCACGGTGATACCATTGTTCGCGCACCTGAAAACTTCCATGTGATTGCTTCTACCGAATCGGTTAAAGTAGCTGCATTCAAGATTGAAGATGAGCTGACTTACGGAATACAGTTTCACCCGGAAGTAACCCACACAACAGAAGGGAAGAAGCTGATGCACAACTTTGTAACCAACATTTGCGGTTGCAAGCAGGACTGGACTTCCGAATCATTTGTAGAGCAGACTGTTGCCCAGCTGCGCAAAAAACTGGGAGACGATAAAGTGGTAATGGCGCTTTCCGGCGGTGTGGATTCAACTGTTGCGGCTACATTGGTGCACCAGGCGATTGGTAAAAACCTGTATTGTATTTTCGTAGATAATGGACTTTTAAGAAAAGACGAATTCGCCGAAGTACTGCATTCTTACCAGGATATGGGGTTGAATATCAAAGGTGTTGATTCAAAATCGCACTTTTATCAGCTGCTATCCGGATTGAGCGAGCCGGAAGCGAAGCGGAAAGCAATAGGAAAAGCATTCATTGATATTTTCGATCAGGAAGCACATTTGATTGAGGAAGTGAAATGGCTGGGTCAGGGTACTATTTATCCTGATGTGATCGAGTCTGTTTCGATTAAAGGACCTTCGGCTACGATCAAATCACACCACAATGTGGGTGGGTTGCCTGATTTCATGAAGCTCAAAGTGGTAGAGCCGCTGAATACCTTGTTTAAAGATGAGGTAAGAGCAGTAGGTCGCACTTTGGGAATTGATGATAAAATTTTAAGCCGCCACCCATTCCCTGGGCCAGGGCTCGCGATCCGTATTCTGGGTGAGATAACTCCTGAAAAAATAGCGATACTGCAGGAAGTAGACGCGATTTTCATTGGCGGGCTGCGGAAATGGGATTTGTATAAAGAAGTCTGGCAGGCAGGCGCAATGCTTTTGCCGGTTCAGAGTGTGGGTGTAATGGGTGATGAGCGGACTTATGAAAGTGTAGTTGCCTTGCGCGCAGTAACTTCTGTGGACGGAATGACAGCCGACTGGGCGCATTTGCCTTACGAGTTCCTTGCCGAAGTTTCCAATGATATTATCAATCGCGTAAAAGGCGTGAACCGCGTCGTTTACGATATATCTTCCAAACCGCCGGCAACGATCGAATGGGAATAAGCTAAAATGAAAAAAGCGGCCTGAGACCGCTTTTTTCATTTTTTTATCTGCGTAAATCAGGATCGCCCGACTCCGCGACTTAGTAAACTTAATACAAACAGTACAAGGAATACGAAGAAAAGAATCTTAGCGATTCCGGCTGCACCAGCTGCTATTCCGCCAAATCCAAGAACACCGGCTATAATAGCTACAATCAGAAATATTACGGTCCATTTAAGCATAATTGACAAAGTGTTTAGTTTTCTAATATCTATGCTTAACTATTTACCAATTATGTGCCAAAAGTTTTAAGACTGTAAAAAACGGCTAAATCGACGATTCAGCCATTCTGAGCGGCATTTACTACGCTTTGTTGTAGAGAATGATGCCCAGAATAAGGAGGAAAGTTCATTTTTTATACAGTTTCATAGCGTTTTAATTATAACTGCAACAAGCATATCCGGGTTGTTCCAAAATTCAAATCGGGTAAAAACGTTATTTTGATTAAACCAAGTAATTCACAACCTGCTAATTAATTATTTATAATGAAATTCAAAGTATTGCTGCTGCTTGTCATTCCGGTGATCACAAAAGTTTCAGCACAAAGCGATCGCTGGCAGCAACGCGCCAAGTATCAGATGGAAGTCGATTTTGACGATACCAAACACCAATATAAAGGCACCCAAAAGCTGGTTTACAGCAACAATTCACCGGATACCCTGCACAAGGTCTTTTATCATTTATACCTGAACGCATTCCAGCCCGGAAGCCAGATGGACGTGCGGTCGAGAACGATCAGCGATCCTGATGCTCGGGTGAAAGACCGGATCTCGAAACTATCACCTTCCGAAATCGGCTACGAAAAAGTGCTTTCCTTGAAGCATAATGGGAAGGCTGTGAAGTACGAGGTAGTCGGGACAATTCTGGAAGTAACATTGAACGAGAAGATCCTGCCGAAGTCGCAGCATACTTTCGACATGGAATTTGAGGCGCAGGTACCCCTGCAAATCAGAAGAACCGGTCGCGACAACCGCGAAGGTATCGACTATTCCATGGCGCAGTGGTATCCTAAAATGAGTGAATATGATTACGAAGGCTGGCATTCCAATCCTTACATTGCCCGCGAGTTTTATGGTATCTGGGGGGATTTTGATGTAAAAATCAAAATGGATGCAGCTTACACAATTGCTGCGACAGGTTACCTTCAAAATCCTGACAGAATCGGCCACGGTTATTCACAAACACAGGTAACCCACAAACCCGGCGAGAAGCTGACCTGGCATTTCATCGCACCCGAAGTGCACGATTTTATGTGGGCGGCCGACAGGAACTACAAGCATGACGTAGTGAAAGTGGACGACAAGCTTGATCTGCACTTTTTCTACCAGCCGGAAACAGATTCCATTGCCAAAGCCTGGAAAGATTTGCAGCCGCTGGCAGTACGCTGTTTTCAGATTATGAATGAGAAATTTGGCCGGTATCCTTACAAACAATACTCGGTAATCCAGGGAGGTGACGGTGGAATGGAATATCCGATGGGTACATTGATTCTGGGTAGACAAAAGCTGCCTGGTTTGGTAGGTGTAACCGTGCACGAATCCATTCACAGCTGGTTTCAGATGATTTTGGGAACCAACGAATCCAAATACGCCTGGATGGATGAAGGTTTTACAACTTATGCAGAGAACCTGGTAATGGCGGAGCTTTCTCCCTCCCGGAATGATCCCCACAGAGGTAGTACCGCAAGTTACAGGAGCCTGGCGAAATCGGGATTGGAAGAGCCGCTTACCACGCATTCAGACCATTATAATACCAACCGCGCTTACTCGATCGGCGCTTACTCAAAAGGATCTGTATTCCTGAACCAGCTTGGTTACATCATCGGAAAGGACAAGCTCGCGAGCGGGATGAAGCGGTATTTCAATGAATGGAAATTCAAACACCCAAATCCGACCGATTTGAAACGGATTATGGAAAAAGAATCAGGTTTGGAACTGGACTGGTACGTGGAGGACTTTGTAGGTACTACCAAAACCATTGATTACAGTATTAAAGAAGTAGTTCCGAATGCAGGAAGAACAGATATTGTAATTGAGAGAATCGGCCAAATGCCAATGCCGCTGGATATCGTGGTAAGCTACAAAGACGGAACGCAGGAGAATTTTTACATTCCCTTGGAAATTATGCGGGGTGAGAAGGATGAGAAATTATATGCAAAAACCACTCTGCTGCCCGACTGGGGCTGGACTTATCCCGAGTACAGCTTCTCAATCAATCGCAACCCGACAGATATTTCGCTGATCGTGATTGACCCGAGTATGAGAATGGCGGATATCAATCCTGACAACAACATTTATCCATTGTTACCGAAGGAAACGCCGCGCTTTAAGGCGCCTGCTGGTAAATAATTACCTGCCAATGCGAATGGAAGTGCCGAAGCGCCAGCCCATTCCCTGGAATTTGGTGCCGTGAAACTGGGCCACAGCTTCCAGTCGCAGCACCCGCAGGATATCATCAATTCCATACACGATTTCCGAATAGTTGCGGATCGTCGGTACGCTCAGATAATGCAATTGCAAAGTCTCAGAGATGCCGGTGGTCCGCAACGCTTCTATCCGGGTAATCACAAACCTTTGTGTGCTGAATGTAGCATGCGCCTGGAAGAAGCGGCTTGCGGTACTGTATTGATAGTATGGCAGCATTCTGAACTGGTCGGGTGGGTAGGCGTACTGGAAGAAAAACTCATTGCCCATAAAGTGCCGGTAGTCGGGAAAGTACATTTTGTTTTTGCTCAAAAACCCACCTCCGTTTACAAAATATTCCAGGCTGCTTCTTGGACCGAGGTTCAGGTTTTGCCTGATCGTTCCCTGCAACAGCGAGTAGTCGACATCACCGGCGAATGCAAGCCCGCTTTTATAGTTTACAATAAACGAAGGTCCGCGACTTCTCAGGTAACGTTTTTCACCATTTCTGATCAGGTACCTGCGCCAGGGACGGATGGTTGCGGTCAAATCGAGGATTGTTGCATTGTGAATGGGGAATCCGGTATTCGCCAGTTCTTTATTGTCCGGACGGTTGGAGGTATAACTGTATTTGTTCCAGAAAAATATTGGACGCGCACTTTCCTGATTGAAAAGCTCTTTCCGATGCTCAAATTCCAGACCTGCATTCAGCGTAACAACGTCAGCAATGTTTTTGAGTGAAAACTCCATTCTGCCAAACTGTTTTTGGTAAAGCTTCATGAAGTTCCGGTCAAAGAACCGGGCAGCCATACTATTGGGCAGTGGCGGGATCGGGTTTTCATTATTGATCTGGCTCGCCATTTCCCCGCCTGATAAAAGCAGGTTCCATTTGTTGTTGCCGATATTCGTTTCCAGGTTTCCATAAACCCGCTTTCTGCCAAAAGAATACCTGATTAATGGGCGCACATTGAAATAAGAAGACTTGCCCCAGCGCTTGGTCCATTCGGTGATCAGGTTCACAGAGTTACCTTCCACCGTATTATAGCTGATCGCCCAGATCGGACTTTTGAAATAGAATGTAGTCCGGTTACCCAATGCATAACTATTCCCTGTGGCAAGGTGCATTGGTTTGAAATAAAGTGAATCGGGCCGCTTTTTGACACCCAAAGAATCTTTGATAACCTTAATGCTATCCTGCATTTTGTAGCTCGAAACCTCGGATTTGGTCAGCGGGATCGGGCGCAGTGCCTGCCAGTAAGTAGTGTCCCGCTTATTGGCCATTGAGTCGATTACAATGGAGTCTGAGCGAACCAACCGGTCATCGCTGATCGCGACCTTCTTTTCTTTTTTCTGTTCCTTTTCGTACTGTTTTGTCAGTTTACGAAAGTTTTTGGTCGAAAATTCCTTTTGTTCCTGGATCAGATTATCCAGGTTTTTTGTCTTGCCGGCAACTTCCTTTTCCGGCGCGTTTTTATGATCATTGATTACAATATCCTCCTTCAAGCCCGGATCCACGTCGAGCTTCTGGTAGGTCAGTGAAACCAGGTATTTGAATTCACCTGCAAAGCCGAGGTAACTTCCTGTGAGCCGGAAATGTTGGTTAACCGGTATCCACACATTCTGAATGGGACTGAAAAGCTGTTTTGCAGAAATTTCCAGCCCGCTCGTGGTAGTCTGCAAATCGTAGCTGTGAATTGCCCAGCGATCTTCCAGGATAAAGAGACTGCCTTTGAAAACACCTTCTCCGTAAGCTTTCGGCACTACTTTGATTTTATTAACAAGCTGCCCCCGCTCTTCAAAATAGCCTTCGTATTCAAATTTATAATATGAAAATGCTTTGGGCGAAAGCGGCGAGATGGTACCTGCAATTTCGGGACTGTATAAACTTGCGAGAATGTAATCGTTGGGGGAGGGGATGCTGTTGTCGAGGCTGTTGCGTGTAGAAACAATGCGCTGGCTGTAACTGTTGGGCCGCCGGTATTTAATCTCGGCCACACTCTCATTGATGAATGCTTTTCCTTCCTGGATACCCTCTTTTTTCAATCGCTTTTCCAGCAGATAAGGGATTTTGGTGGGCAGCGCGGTGCTTCTTGAATAAACTTTGGCTGTATAGCCCCGCACCTGCAACTGGTGAAAACGCGCTTTTGCAATCGCGCGGCGCATGATGCTATACGCGGGGTCTTCTTTGGTTTTTCCTACCGTTGCTTCATTGAGATTAAGCGCCTGCTCTTCCAGGGTTACATTCAGCTCAACGAAATCGTCTGCGATCGTAACTGTTTTGGTTAAAGATTTGAAACCCAGAAACTGGAAGTTGATTTCGTAAGTCCCGGCGGGCAATGCAAACTCGTAGTCACCGTCTGCATTCGCCATCGTTCCATTGCTGTTTCCTTTAACTGCAATGCCCGCATAAGGCAGCGGTTCGCCAATTTTTGTACTGATTTTCCCCCGGATACCGCCCGCGTATGAAAATCCACAAAAGGCGGAAAACAATAATGAGAGCAATGCAAAACGCATAGTATTAGTGTAAAGTGCTGATAGAAACGGCGGATTTCTGATTATTGTGCAACTATTTTGCGCAAATAGCACAAAATAGCCCAATAACTAAACCCGTGTTCCTGACTTTACTACATAACCATACCAGCCCGCTTTATCCTTCGACCGCCTGCATTCGAAGGGGGTTAACAGTCCCCGTCGATATCGCAGGCTGCTCCGTCGCCAAATGCAACGAGTGGCTGGGGATTGGCTTTTTCCCATTCTCCGAAAGACTGCTGCAATGCACCCAGGAATGTTTCCGAAGGCTGCGCACCAGAAACAGCATACTTGCGGTCGAGCACAAAGAATGGTACACCGCGCGCACCAACCTGCTGTGCTTCATACACATCGCGCCGCACATCTTCGCTGAAACGGGTACCTTCAAGTACAGCTCTCAACTCCGCAGAGTCGAGGCCAATCGCGGTACCCAGTTCCACCAGTGTATCGTGGTCGGCGGTGTTTTTTCCGTCGGTGAAATAGGCTTTAAAAAGCTGCTCCTCTGCCGCATCGCCCAGTCCTTTCGTTTTGGCAAACTGTAAAAAACGGTGTGCGTCGAATGAATTTGCGAGCACAGCCTTGTCCATATTATATTCAAGTCCTACTTCGGCTGCCATATTGGTGACGTGATCGTTCACCTGACTTGCATACTCGGGCGTCCAGCCTTTTGTTTCGGCAAGATATTCGTTGATGCTTTTACCAGGCTCTGTTTTCATCTGCGGATTCAGCTGGAAGCTTTTCCATTCTACCTGGATCTTGTCGCGGTTTGGAAATTTTGCCAATGCATTTTCAAACTTTCTTTTCCCGATATAGCAAAACGGGCACATCACGTCACTCCATATTTCGACTTTCATAGTTCAAGCTTTTTCTAAACTGTAATAAAAAAATCCTCGTGCGGTCTTCTGACCTTTTTGGCCCCGGCCAGCGGATCTTTTTCACTATCACGGAAGCCGAGTGTCATGATTACAACACTGCGGAGCCCTTTTTCATTCAAGCCCAAAATCTCGTCGAGCTTTTGCGCATCGAAACCTTCCATAGGCGTTGCATCTACCTGCTCCACAGCGGCGGCTACCAGCGCGTGACCCAGT
>NZ_JBHYGF010000576.1:0-2796 GCF_051859145.1 Dyadobacter sp. | reverse complement strand
GCAGCCCACTGGAAATTCGCTTCTTCTGTTCTTGAAAGAATACCTCCGTTAATGCTGTTTTGAAAACCGGAAAGCGACTCGGTGGTAATGCCGCGGGTATCGGCAATCAGCTGAATGTAGTTGGTGATATCCTGGGCACCGATCTTTTCCCAGGCAGCAAACACCAGAATGTGCGAAGCTTCCAAAACCTGCGGCTGAGGAGCAGCGACGTGTATCTTTTCTTTTGTCGCCTGATCCTGAACTACGATCACATTATAAGGTTGTAACCCAACCGATGAGGGTGCAAGTTTGATGGATTCCAGTATGTTGTCCAGCTTTTCGGCCGGGATTGTCTCACCGGTCATACGCTTGGCGGCATAGCGCCATTTCAATTTTTCTATGAGTTCGCTCATGGTTTTGATGCTTTATTAAATTCTTCCACAAACTTATAGCAATAAACTATATATTTGTAAGTACTATACAAAAGGATAGCTAAATTGATTCATGATGGAGCAGGAACTTATAGCTGCGCAGCTAACCAAAAAGGAGGAATGTTCTAAGTGCATTCTGCCGGTGCGTGACGCGTTGGAGGTATTGAATGGTAAATGGAAGCTGCCGATCATCATTTCGCTGATGTACGGAAACAAGCGTTTTTCACAAATCGCCAAAGAGATCCCGGGTATTACCGACAAAATGCTGTCCAAAGAACTCCGCGACCTTGAATCGCACGAACTTGTAAAAAGAACCGTCTTCGCCACCATCCCCGTCACAGTGGAATATTCGCTGACAGACTACGGGCATTCATTGAAAGTGGTAATAGAAGTATTGCGGGATTGGGGGTTGAAGCACAGGGAGCGGATAATGGCGGAGGGGTAAAGCATGATGGGTGAAATTTCTTTGATTCAGCACAGCCGTTTAATGCATCAGATTTCCGGACGAGCATTAACGATTTAGATGTCTTCGCGATTTTGTCTCGCTGATCATTCGTAAGATTGATATGCTAATTCAACAATGTCATGCTTTTCCATTTTTTTCAGCCATGATTTTTCTGATCCGATTGGTACCCTGATTCGCAAAGTAAAGCTATCAAGTATCGACTCTGTTCTAAGAACCAGTTTCAGTTTTGTAACGGTATCAAGCCAGTCTTTTTGATTTTCTAGACTGTGCATGTTGAAGAGTTGCGGACTTACTCCGATGTGTGGATCGCCGCTTCCTGAGATGTAGACGGTTGTAAATATCTTTCCGTTATCTGTGTAAGGTTTCGCTTTTAGGTAGTCGCTAACATAATCGATGCTATCATTTGACAATGTTGAGTGATACATAAGAATTCCTGTTAGCCGCTCAATTGGCAATCCAAATTCATTGATAAAATCAAAAGTTTTTTCAATGCTGGTATCATCTTTCGTCCAAACGGTAATTTCTCCCGGAATATACTTTATTTCCGGCTCAGGAGTTTTTTTCGAGCAATTAGTGAATGCTAATAACAAAGTAAGCAATACACTGCAAAGATATATTTGAGATTTGACACTCATCATGATGAATTTAGAATGAGAAAGAATGCCTATGAAATAGTAAACCTATCTTAGTTGTATTTGACGGCGCTCAGTTTCTGCTCCTTTAATAATATGAACTACGTAGTTGCCACGTTCAAATTCACTTACATTGATAGAAATTGTTTTGTTGCTAATGAGTTCATGATTATTATAAAGTGCTTTCGGGTAAACTGATTTTAAAAGTTTATCGTATGTTGTTTTATAAAGCTCAATCCGGTCAGGTAAAGAATTTTCGGATTTAACATCATCAAAATCAATATTGATGAATTTTTCGGCAGGATTAGGATAGATCGTGTATGCGGCGAAGCAATTTTTGATGGTCCATAAAGTCTCCTGATATGCTCCCCACCCACAGGTATTTTTTGCCCTCACGTATATTTTTTCAGGATTGTTTGCAGGACTTTGCCAATAATTAATCTCTACAATTTTACCATTAGCTGTCTTCTTGTTAATGGTCCAGTTCGGATGTGCCTGAATTTGCCATTCATAACCGCTGATTGTACCAGGTCCCAGGTAAGCTGCTTCGGCTTCAACAGGGAGCGCGCACAAATCGATGATCCTTTGCCCGGTTCCTATATACCCTGATTCGGCAGTAATGTGCGTATAAGATGGACTTCCGGCCGTTACCATTTTGGTCAACTGTTTTGTCCCGCAAGCCGTTGCTATATTGGCAGATATTGTAACGACCCGGTCAGAAATTCTCTGTGCTAACCCAGCCGCATTAATGCTGACATAACCAGGAAAATCTGTGGACCATGTAGTAGCGCCTGATGGTGCGCCTGATATCGAATAGGAAGCTGTGCTGCAAAAAACGTCCGGGCCATTGATGACGCCACGTGCTTTTTGCACTGCTTTGAAAGCATTGACTCTCCCGTATCCCATTTCAATGTTCCAACTCTGGGACGCATTCTCGCCGGAGCCGAGGGTATAGGCGTAGCCACCTGCTTTGTCGGTTGTTGACTCAATAATCTGACGAACCTGCGCCTGATTGAGCGACGGGTTTGTTGAAAGTATCAAAGCTGCCACTCCGGAGACGATTGCGGCTGCTTCTGATGTGCCATTCTTTGTAATGTAATCTCCCGGACCTTCACCAAAAATCCCGACTCCATCGGTGGTATATATACCAACCCCAGGAGCCACCACGTCAATACCACTACCGTTATTTGAAAAATCTGCCCGCTTGTCCTTATTCGTTGTGGCGCCAACAGCCAGAACATCACTTCTTGTCGCTGGGAATTTGACTACTGAACTTTGATTCCCTGAC
>NZ_JBHYGF010000575.1:0-513 GCF_051859145.1 Dyadobacter sp. | reverse complement strand
AAATTAGCAAAATAGAAGCTGAGTAAATATCCGCAAGCCCATACCGGTCAGCGGACCAACCCGCAAAAGGCGAAATTAAAAGGGAACATATCCTCCGGAAGAAAAGAAACCCGGCAGCTGCGGCGGTGATTTCAACCGGTGACCAATCAGGCTGCGCGCTCATCAACAGGGTCCCAATCAAAACCACGAGCATTCCTTCCACTGCAAAATCAACTAAACACGCTAGCCGGTTAAAGACTGTTGGAAATGATATTTTGAAGTTAAATGGGCGAGCTAGCGACCGGTCTCTTTCTTTCAGCTTTAAGGCAAAGTATATTCCTGGAATCGAAAGCAGTGCAATCACCAAAAAGATCCAGCTAGGATTCATTACTTCAAAAAGCATCGGGCCGATCAATAACGCCAGCAGCGGCCCTGACTCAATTATACTTTGGCTAACCCCCAATGCCAAGCCTTTCTTAGGATAATCCATGGCATAAGTAATTGCCCCAACGCGAAGGACAGAATAGGATATGC
>NZ_JBHYGF010000574.1:0-518 GCF_051859145.1 Dyadobacter sp. | reverse complement strand
AATGATCAAGCACTTCTTCCAAAGTATGGTAACGGCCATCATGCATGTAGGGCGCTGTAAGTCCCACATTGCGAAGGCTTGGCACTTTAAATTTGTGCTCGTCGGCAGCATTGCCTGTTATAGCGCCACGTCCCAGATCATTGTTGCGCATCGGCATTAGTCCATTGTTACGGAAACTATGATTAGTGAATAGGACACCTTCGTGGCACGAGCTGCAATTTTTCTGGAACAGCACAAGCCCTTCTTTTTCCTGGGCATTCAGTGCGCTAGCATCACCTGCCCGGTAATAGTCGTATTTGGAAGTGGCCGAAACCATCGTCATCATAAACTGCGAGATCGCTTTCATCATGCGCTCGGAATTGATCTCATCCGTGCCGAAAGCATCTTTAAACATTTTCGGGTAATCCACAGGGATCTTAGAGTCAGGATTGGGGGTATTCCGTAGTTTTTCGATCACCGTAGTTACTTTCTGGTCCATTTCAACCGGGTTTTCAATCGGGTTGAACGGCACCATGTCC
>NZ_JBHYGF010000573.1:0-665 GCF_051859145.1 Dyadobacter sp. | reverse complement strand
CCATTGCGATGGGTTCAATCCGCCCGGTTATCCATCCCCTCACTCCAAGTTAAAACGGACAATCGGAGCTTACATTGAAAATGCCTGCAAAGTTATCCCAATAATACTTTTCGCTATGACCAGCCAGTGCGGCAGACAAACAGACTTTGGCATTCAGAAACACCAAATACCCAGCACTTTGGCAGTTTCTCACAAGGTATAGAAGCTGAGAAAAAAGGTATTTTGTTATTAAAATTTAAAAAAATAAAAGTAAAGTACCATTACTGATCACTTTCGGTTTGTAACCATGATTAAATTATCAAATTGTTAAATACCTCCTCTTCGAAAGTACATCTTATCGGAATTATTCAATTTTGCGCCGTCAAACCCTGCGGTTGTTTCACAGTATGCCAAAAGCATTGAACGAACCCCACTCCTCAAACTGCAAGCTAATATTCAACTCACCAACTCATTTATTAATCAAAATCTACCCTTTATGCATTGCTGCAAGAACAGGCTGTTCCCCTCCGGGAGCACCGTACAAAACTCGCTAGCCCGCTTTGCGTTGATCGCTCTGGTTGGCGGCACAAGTTGGGCAAAAACACCTGCAAAGGCTGAATTGCTACCGCTGCCTGCATACCCGCGCGCGGCAGTATCCTCCATGGTAGCCGACCGCCAGGTGACCG
>NZ_JBHYGF010000572.1:463-741 GCF_051859145.1 Dyadobacter sp. | reverse complement strand
CCTGACGCGGCTGACGTTGACAGGCGTCGACCCTGGCGAGGTGTCACGACGCCTGGCCAGTGACGGCATTCGCCTGCCCGCTGCCGCTGCCGATGGGGTCATCACCCTCGCGGTCAACGAGACGTGGACCCGCACCAGCGCCGACGACCTCATGCGGGCGTTCGCGCGCGCACTCGACTGACGGGTGTGGCGAATCCTCCTCGTCCGCGCGACCGCACGCGGAGAGAAGCGGACGCCGGTGTCCGATGACGCTGGAGGGTGTTGGAGGCGCCGCCCGG
>NZ_JBHYGF010000572.1:0-453 GCF_051859145.1 Dyadobacter sp. | reverse complement strand
CCTTACCACTTGGCTACGGCGCCAGCCTGAGGTGGAAGCGCTCGGTCAGGAGGGGCGGAGATTTGGAGCGGGAAACGGGATTCGAACCCGCGACTTCGACCTTGGCAAGGTCGCACTCTACCACTGAGTTATTCCCGCTCATGCCGAGCGACTGCGACCACGAAGTGTACCACACGGCCCAGCGTGTGACGCAACCCCCACGCAACACTTTTTTGTGCGCGCATGGACGTCAATGGGCCAGCTTCAACCCGGCGACGCCCGCGAGGATCAGCGCCAGGCTCGCGAGCCGCCACGCCGTCGGCGGCTCCCCGAGCAGCACCATGCCGAGAACCGCCGTGCCGGCGGCGCCGATGCCGGTCCAGACCGCGTAGGCCGTGCCAATCGGCAGGGTCCGGGCCGCCGCGGCCAGGCAGTACATGCTGGCCGCCAGCAGCGTCAGGGTGGCCAGCGAGG
>NZ_JBHYGF010000571.1:0-743 GCF_051859145.1 Dyadobacter sp. | reverse complement strand
CCAGCATTATCTGCACCTGTTCGATTATCTGGATTTATACAACTCAAACTGAATTTTCTGAAAAGTTGGAGTTTGTCAACCAGCACCCTTCCATTGAAAAATTTCAAAGTATTTATCTCAATGGTAAGACTATCAGCGAAAACGGTTATGAATTTCTGGTAGTATATCCAAGAAAAGAAGGCAATGCTGAGTTCGCCCGTAACTACCTGTATGACAAGGAAAATAATCGGGTTTTGATACCAATTGGAACGAAATGAAACCAATTGAACCTAATTAGTCGCGGTTGAACCAACCAATGCAAACGGTTTAAAAGCAAGCTATCGCCTGTACGTCGCGAAAAGCGAGCGTACAGGCGAGAACTTGTTGGGGAAACCCCAAGCCCCAAAAAATATTCGCTTAGGCTCATATTAAAAAAGGAAATGGAAAAAGTAAAAGGAAGACCGTCGTTGCCGGCTAAAAGGCAGAAGAGACTTCATTACTCCGTATGGCTAAATGAAGAACAAAAACAGAAGATTGATGAGCGTATTTCAAAAAGTAACCTTTCGGCCAGTCAATACATCCTGGCTCAGCTTGAACTGATACCGGTAAAATTACCAGCCCGCCGGGATATTCCGGATCACATCTCCCGGCAAATAATTAACCTGGAAAAACTATCCGGTATCCTTGCTTTCTACGCCCACCGGACGAAGGACAAGCAGTTGATTACTTCTGAATGGGTGACGAGCTCCCAGGTAATCAGAAGG
>NZ_JBHYGF010000570.1:0-764 GCF_051859145.1 Dyadobacter sp. | reverse complement strand
CGTTCGAGGAGCGGGGCGTACCATCGCTGTAGCCGGCGAACGAGCGGGTTCTCATCGCCCACGTGGGCGTCAGCGGCGACGTCTGGTACCGTGCGCGGCTCGCGGAGGAACACGCCACAGAGCGCTGGAATCAGCGTCATGGAGAACAGTAGCGCGCCGGCCAACGCCAGGATGACGGTCAGTGCCATCGGGCGAAACATCGTGCCCTCGATCCCGGCGAGCGACAGGATGGGCAGATAGGCCGCCATCACGATGATCTCGCCGAAGAAACTGGCGCGCCGCACCTCGACGGTGGCATTCGCGATGGTCTCATGGCGCTCCGGCACGGTCAGGGCTCGGCCGAGCGCGCGCCGTCGGTCTGCCAGCCGCCGGACCGCGTTCTCGACGATGATGACCGCCGCATCGACGATCAACCCGAAGTCGATGGCCCCGAGGCTCATCAGGTTGGCCGATACGTCGAAGTACCACATGCCCAGAATCGCGAAGAGCATGGACATGGGGATGGCCGACGACACGATTAGTCCCGCGCGAAGCTGCAGGAGGAATAGGAACAGCACGGCAATCACGACCATGCCGCCTTCGACCAGATTGGTGGCGGCAGTCCGTATGGTGCGTTCCACGAGGACGCTGCGGTCGTAGAAGGGCTGAATCGCCATTCCGCTGGGAAGGGCCTTCTTGATCTCCTCGAGCCTGGCCGCCACGCGGTGGGCCACGACCCGACTGTTCTGGCCCTTCAACAACATCGCCACCCCGAGCACCGTCTC
>NZ_JBHYGF010000569.1:0-804 GCF_051859145.1 Dyadobacter sp. | reverse complement strand
AAACTAGCCCGAAGATGAATCTTCCACATAAGGGTCGTTGTAGACTACGACGTTGATAGGCTGCAGGTGTATGTGTAGAAATACATTCAGCCGAGCAGTACTAATTACCCAACAGCTTGCACATTTTCTTTCAATAGAAAAAACATTTAATCTCAATCTCTTCTACTTCCAATATGACATGAAAAAAGGAATGAAAGGATAATGGAATAAAGGATAAAGGACGAAAGGGATTTTCCCTTCCTCCATACTTCCTTCCTCCTTCTTCCCCTCAAAAGATCTTGTTGGTGGCTATTGGCCCGGTGTTCACCTCTTCCCATCCCGAACAGAGAAGTTAAGCCCGGAACCGCCGATGATACTTGGGTCAAACCTGGTAAAGTAGGTAGCCGCCACAATACTATTACACGAAGACCATCTCAAAAGGATGGTCTTTTTTGTGTTTAGGCCGCGCCGCGTAGGCCGCGCCACGCAGGCCGGGCCGTGCAGGTTATTGACCTGGTTCGGGGCAACGGTTGCTTCACCTCTTCCCAGGCGGGGCTGCCCAGGCGGGGCCGCCCAGGCTGCGCGCCCCGCTCGTTCGCGAGCCCGGCCCGTACAGAGAAGTTAAGGGGCACGCCTAGTGCGCGGCTGGCTAAGCCTGGGGCGCCCAGTTCAACGTGATCCCGGCTATATCCGCCGATGATACTTGGGTCAAACCTGGTAAAGTAGGTCGGGCCGCGTAGGTCGGGCCGCGTAGGTCGGGCCGCGTAGGTCGGGCCGCGCGCCACGTTGGTACGGATAGAGAAGTTAAGGGGTTGCCTAAGGACG
>NZ_JBHYGF010000568.1:0-21263 GCF_051859145.1 Dyadobacter sp. | reverse complement strand
TACCTGCCTGAGCTTCAAAGAAGGAAATGGTTTTGGTGTGCGTAGCAACCATTGTGGCTGCATAAGTAGTATCAAAAGCAACCACTTTGCGGGAAGCGAGGCTGTCGAGTGCCTGCTGTCGCTCATTCGTAATTGTATTGGGAATGGTCAGTTCCTTATCAGCTGCAAATGTCTTTAATTCCTCGTTTGATTTTGTATAACCATCGATCATGAGCTGTGCATAGTCCGCGTAGTCTTTGGAAGCCTGGTTCTCCAATGCGAGCTGGCCTGCGCTGATCTGGAAAATGCCTTCATCGGCAGCGGCTAATACAAACGCCCGGTCGGCTTCGGTGATTGAAGTACGCCGCGCATTTTCATCTTCGTCGTCAGTACAGGAAAAAACTAGAGTAAGCAGAATCAGGAAATACAGGCCGGGCTTTTTCATGAGCGTTGCAATGGTTTGTGCAAGCTCAATTAATATTATGCCAATTAGAGTTGGGATTAAAGATCGCTGCTCTTGTTCCTTTTGTAGGAAGCGATTTTTGAATAAAGCTCGGCGGGGCTGAACGGTTTGCTGATGTAATCATTCATTCCAACTGTGAATGCAATATCCTTGATATCCATCATCGCCGACGCGGTAAGCGCAACAATGGGAAGGCTTGCATATTTCTCACCAGGCAGCTGCCTGATTTTCAAAGTAGCCTCATATCCATCCATTTCGGGCATTTGAAGATCCATTAACACCAGATCATAATCGGCAAGCTGCACCTTTTGTAATGCGATCAGTCCGTTATCGGCAACGTCATAATCGACTTTCCATTGTTTCATGAAATTGCGCATCAGGAGCACATTGATCGCATTGTCTTCCACAATAAGTACCCGCATTCCTTCCAGGTCGAATGTGCTGGTGAATGTACCCGCTGCCTGCTGGGCAAGTTGTTTTTCACTGATTTTGAATGCAAGACTGAAGTAGAAGGCGGACCCTTGTCCAGGCTCGCTTTGGACGTAAATTTCGCTTTGCTGTAATTCCAGCAGCCTTTTTGTAATGGTAAGCCCAAGACCAGAGCCGCCATATTTCCGCGTTGTATCTGAGGTTGCCTGGGTAAAGCTGTCAAATATGTTTTCGATTTTATCAGCCGGGATCCCGATACCTGTATCTTCTACCCGGAAGTCGATGAGGATTGTATCGCCTTCCCGTTTAGCCACATCAGCCGAGATCGTAACCTTGCCGCGCTCCGTGAATTTGACGGCATTGCTCACCAGGTTAGTCAGTATCTGTCCCAGCCTGACCGGATCGCCGGTTACTGTGACATTGACGCTGTTGGTCACTTTCAATTTCAGCAGGATACCTTTCTCATTGGCTGTCTGAAGAATGCCGGAGCGGATATTTTCCAGCAGGAACAATACATTGAAATCCGTCTCCTCAAACTCGATCTTGCCAGCCTCTATTTTGCTGAAATCAAGAATATCGTTGATTAGTACCAGCAGATTTTCGGCAGAAAGTTTCAGGATATTCAGGTATTCCATTTGCTCCGGCGTAGGATTTTGCTGCAGCAGCAAATGGGTAAAGCCGATAACCGCATTCATGGGCGTGCGGATCTCGTGGCTCATTGTGGAAAGAAACTGCGATTTGGCCACAGCCGCCATTTCCGCCATTTCCTTGGCATGAATCAGCTCCTGTTCCGCTTTCTTCTGGTTATCAATGTCCATGATCGCCCCGTAGAGCTTGACAACTTTGCCGGAAGCGTCGGTGTATGGTTTGCCAATAGCATGGATGAACTTGGTATATCCGTCCGGCATCACAATCCGCAGGTCGAAACTTGCGGGTTGAAGGTTATTGATCGCTTCCCAAATGTGTTTTTTGTATAGATGCAGATCGTCCGGGTGGATCATCCTGGAAAAAAGCTCGGTATCCGGCCCCACATGGTCCGGTTCCAGACCGAAAATCCGGAAAGCTTCGGCAGACCAGAAATTTTGACCGGTTACCAGATCTGACTCCCAGCTGCCGCTGTGCGTAAGCTGCTGGGATTCGGCCAGCATTGCTTCGCTGCGCCTGACCGCCTCTTCCGCCTGCTTTCGGTGGGTGATATCATGCCACACGACCAGCAGTACTTTCTTGTTATTAATGGGAACGGGATTGAGCGTAACTTCTACAGGAAACTCTTCTCCATTGATTTTGCGATGAATCCACTCAAAGCGATTGTAGCCGCTTTCATAAGCCAGCTTATCCATCGCCTTTGATTTTTCAGAAGATAACTGTCCGTCGGGCTGGTATTCGGGAGAAAAAGCGGCAGGGTGAAAGGAGAGCAGTTCCTTTTTGTCTTTGCAGCCGAGCATTGACACCGCGGCCTGGTTACAGTCAATAATTCCGTTTTCATCAAAGAGCAGATGCGCGTCTGTGGAATATTGGAATATAACAGCCAGCTTCTCTTGCAGGAGCTCCCGCTCTGTATCATCTTGCGAACCGGTTCGCTTGAATGCTTCGTCTCCTGTCGCTGGTAAACTCATGCCGGTGGCTGCTGTTTTTTATAGAAGAAGGTTTACAATTAAATGAGTTTCTGACCACTTTTCCAAAGCAGTATCAGATAGTTAGGCAAATAACGATGCCAATAAAAATTTAATTTATTGAACGGTATTGAAGCAGGTGACATTGCTTTCCAAAATACAAATATTAGGATGTTAATTCAAGATCAGAATTGCGAATGCAGCCGCGATCTTGTAAATTGAGAAGTGACCTTATTGCTTTACAGCATGAACACAGACTACGATTCACTGGTAAAAAGGATTGCCGAACTGGAACAAGAGCTCGCAGAAGCACGTGCACATCACGTTTCTCATGCGGACAGGCGGGTTGATGTACAGAGTGAGAGCTGGGGCGAGGCCGAGGCGCGGATACGCGAGAGCGAGGAGCGCTTCCGCATTATTGCAGATACCGCCCCGGTTCTGATCTGGATCGCGGGTGTCGATAAGGGTTGTTACTTCTTTAATAAAGGCTGGCTGGATTTTACCGGCCGCAGCATGGAGCAGGAAACCGGGCACGGCTGGGCGGAAGGTGTGCATCCCGATGATTTGGAGCGTTGCCTGCATATTTATAACTATTCTTTCGATGCCCGAAAGGAGTTTAGCATGGAGTACAGGCTCCGGCGGTCCGACGGGGAATACCGCTGGATATGGGACAGAGGTGTGCCCCGCTACACTGGCGACGGTGTTTTCGTGGGGTTTGTGGGCGGTTGCATGGAAGTACAGGAGCAAAAGAACTTCGCGGAGGAGCTTGAACGCAAAGTAGAGCAAAGAACCACGCAGCTGAAAATCCAGAATTCCATTTTCAAGCACTCGGAAGAGAATGCCCATATCGGGAGCTACGCCTGGAACCTGAATACCAACGAGCTGGAATGTTCCGACAATCTTTATCGCCTGATCGGTTACGAGCCGCAGGAATTTGCGCCTTCTTTCGAACAATTCATTTCATTTCTACACCCTAACGACCGTAATAAAGCGATACGGGAGGGTTTACGTGCATTTGAAACGAAGGTTTTAATCCAAAGTACCTACCGTGTTGTCACCCGCACCGGCGATATCAAGCACTTGCGCCTGAGCGTGAATTTTATCCTCGAAGCGGGTAACCAGCTGATGATAGGCGCATTGCAGGATGTTTCGAAAGATATTAAGTTGAATGAGGCGCTACGGATCAAGAACATTGAACTGCGGCGGAACAATGAGGAGCTTGCTTCTTTCAGCTATGTCGCCTCCCACGATCTGCAGGAGCCACTGCGCAAGATCCGCGCATTCAGTGGACGCATTCTCGAAAGAGAAGAGCACCTTTCCGAAAATTCGACAGATTATTTCAACCGGATCATGCTCGCCGCTGCCAGGATGCAAAAGCTGATCGAAGCACTGCTGAGTTATTCTGGGACAAATTCAAGCGACATAGCATTTGTCGATACGGATCTTAACGGGATCGTGCAAGAGGTAATTACTGACCTGGAAGGGATTATTGACGAGAAAAAAGCTGTATTCGACCTGGGTAAGCTGCCGGTTATTCCAGTGATACCAGTGCAATTTTATCAGCTGATGCAAAATCTAGTCAATAATGGAATCAAATACAGCAGGCAGGGTGAAGTGCCGGTAATCCGCATACATTGTGAGATTATTAGCAAAGAAGGAGACGAAAGTGAGTTTTACAAAATCAGTGTGGCAGACAATGGGATCGGTTTCGATCAGCAATATGAAAGCCGCATTTTTGATCTGTTCCAGCGGCTGCACGGGAGGAATGAATACGAAGGAACAGGTATCGGACTGGCAATCTGCAAGAAAATCGTGCAGAACCATGGAGGCTACATTACTGCCGAAGGCCGGCCGGGACAAGGAGCTACTTTCAATGTATATCTGCCTGTCAGTCGCGATTAATTTTTAGTTTTGTTATAAATGAAAAAACCTTCTCAATGCAGACTAAGAAGGTTTTTTCGTGATTGTTATTTATTAGAAAATAAACTTGGTGCTCAGGAAATTGGAAGTATCCTCGTGCACGATCTCGTTGATCAGCTGCTTGTTCTGTTCATTCATTTTGAATGCTACCAGCGAGCGGATCGAGAATGCGCGGATTGCATCGGGCACGGATAGCGTACCTTCCGCACTGTCCTTGCGCCCCGTGAATGGGAAAACATCCGGTCCGCGCTGACATTGTGTATTGATATTCACGCGGCTTACCTGGTTCACAAGCGGATCAATCAATGCAGCTACTTCGTCGGCATCGTTGCTGAAAATACTGACCTGCTGCCCGTGAGTAGACTCGATTAAGAACTCGATCGTCTCTTCAAGATCCTCAAATGGAACTACCGGCACGATCGGGCCGAACTGTTCTTCATGGTACAACTTCATTTCCTTATTCACCGGATAAACGACCGCCGGATAGAAGAACGAACCTTCCGATTTACCACCATTTTCATTCACGACAGAGGCGCCGTGCGTAATCGCGTCGGAAATGCATTCATTGAGGTATTCGATCTTGTTGGTTTCCGGGAGTGGGGTGAGGGAAACGCCTTTTTCCCACGGCATTCCAAATTTAAGTGTACCGACTGCGGCGCTGAGTTTTTCCAGGAACTGGTCAGCCAAACTTTTATGTACCCAAATGATCTTTAATGCAGTACACCTTTGTCCATTGAAGGAAAGTGCGCCCAGGATAATTTCCTTTACGGCGAGGTCAAGATCGGCATTGGGCGTAACTATCGCCGCATTCTTGGCATCCAGACCCAGAACGGCACGGAGCCTGTTTACTTTCGGGTGCTGCTTTTTAAGCTCATTAGCCACTTTACTCGAACCGATCAACGTAAGTACATTGATTTTGCCGGATTGCATCAGTCCGGGTACGATGGCATTTCCGCGGCCGTAAATTACGTTCACAACCCCTTTTGGAAAACAATCCCTGAATGCTTCCTGCAAAGGGTAATGTAGCAGCGTGCCAAATTTCGGGGGTTTGAAAAGAATGGTATTGCCCATGATCAGTGCCGGGATCAATGTGGTAAATGTCTCATTGAGCGGGTAGTTAAATGGCCCCATACAAAGTACAACGCCGAGCGGCGAGCGACGTACCTGCGCTGCAATTCCATCCACAATATCGAAGCCGGAGGAATCCCGGTCGAGGTTTTTCAGTGAGTCGATGGTTGCGTAAATGTATTCAACGGTACGGTCAAATTCCTTCGCTGAGTCAGCAAACGATTTGCCTATCTCCCACATGATCAGCTTCACGATAATGTCTTTCTGCTCGATCATGAGGCCGGTAAATTTCTCGACCCGGTGGATCCTTTCTGCTACGCTCATTGTCGGCCACTCGCCGCGTCCATTGTTGTAGGCAGCAACTGCAGCATTCAGCGATTCTTCGGCTTCTGCGGCTGTACAAACCGGGTAACTTCCTATCAGCTTTCTTTCAAGTCCGTTTTCTGTTTTGACACAAACGGGTGAGTAAACTTCGTGAACAGGCCCGTCCCAGGGTTTCATCACACCGTCGCTGAGGTATTCGCGCTGGTGGATCAGGGAGGGTAAGCTAAACTCCGACGGGATTTCGCTTTCTTCGACAAAGATGTCTTTCAATGTGGCGTTAAAATCCATTTTCTAACTGGCTAAAATGTGTTCTTGGTTATTTAAATAATGATTTTTGAAGACGGACAGTTCCCGTTAGAAAGACCTGACGACGTATATTACTGAATAACCTTAAACAAATATGCAATTAGCCAGGATCAGCTCAAATGCGGCTCGGGGAAGGCACTGCTGCATTCCTTTTGCCCATTTTTAAAAAACGGGTGATCAGGAACCCTGAGGCAACCGTAAGTCCGGCGATCAGCCCCAGCCACATACCAGGTGCGCCCATACCAAAGTGAAATGCAAGCAGGTAACCAACCGGAATGCCGATTACCCAGTAAGCAATCCCGATCAGGAAAGTGGGTGTTTTTACATCCTTAATCCCTCTTAAAAGTCCGGCGCCAATCGCCTGGGTACTATCCGAAATCTGGAAAATAGCAGCAAAAAGCAGCAGCAATGCAGCAAGCGAAACAACCTGCGGCTCCTTGTTGAATGCAAAAGGCAGTACCTGGCGCAGCGCCACGAACATCGTCGCGCACAAGATGCCATAGATCAATGCGGTGATCAGGGTGCTTTTTCCAATAACGATAATCTTCTGCCAGTCGGACCTGCCCAGTGCATTGCTGACGCGGATAGAGCCTGCCTGCGCAAGTCCCATAGAAACCATGAATGTAAATGAAGCACAACTCAGTGCGATTTGGTGCGCGGCCTGTGATACTGCTCCCAATGTACCGATGATGATCCCCGATACTGCAAATGCCCCCGCTTCCATACCGATCTGCAGGCTGCTTGGCACGCCGATGTGCAGGAGCTCGCCCATGGTGTGGCTTTTCAGCTTCCATTGTTTGCGGCGCACCGCAATGTATTTGGCGAAGGTTTTGTGGCTGAGCACAACATAAGCCAGCGCCAGGAACATGCAGGTACGGGTAATCAACGTGGCCCAGCCGGCGCCCAGCAGTTCAAGCCGCGGGAAGCCCCAGTTGCCGTAAATAAGCAGCCAGTTCAGCAGAATGTTGAGCGGCATACCTGCTAGTGAGAATATCATGGCAGTGCGGGTGGATTCCAGTCCGTCTGCGAATTGTTTCAATGTCATAAAAAGCAACATCGGGATAATGGAAATTCCCATCAGCTGCATGAATGGAATGGCGAGGGTTACTACCTCGGGATCCTGGCCCAGGTGATAAAGCAGGTCCTTGCCAAACACCAATGTGAAGGATATAGCAAGCGCCGTGAGTGTACAAAGCACAAATCCATTGAACAAATAATGTGAAACCTGCTGCGCATCCTGCTTTCCATTCGCAAGCGACACCATTTGCGACACCGAAATCGTCATTCCGATCCCGATCACAAAAGGAATGTTCATGGCATTGATCACCAGTGCGGCAGCAGCCAAGTGCTTGTAGCTGATCGCGCCTACCATCGCGCTGTCGATCAGGTGGAGCGCCATTTGGGCGAGTTCGCCGATGATGATGGGGAAGGCTAATCTTAACGTTTGTGAGGCTTCGTTTTTCATGGAATCGTGTGGATATGCTAAAAGGGTTGCAAAGGTAGCCAATTAGAGGTCAGCGCAAGAATCTTTCGTTCTATTATGTAGCAGGTTAGAGTAAAACCGGTTTGTAAACCGGTTTCTATTGTTAGCAATTTCAAGGCAGTGGGTATCGATAAAAATATTACAAAAAACAGAATGGGCATGAACAGGGAGTTCGCTGCTGGCGTGGCGCCGGCAAGGGGACAGAGGCAATTTTTGAAAGCATTTGGTTTGTTCGCGTGTGTTTGTCTCAGTGCCTTCGGCGCAATGGGCCAGGGTACTGCAAAGCTGAAAGTAACTGGTAAAATCGTGGACGCGCAAACGAGCAGTCCGCTAGGATATGCGAGTATCAGGCTCTTCAAAGCCGCAGACAGCTCTTTTGTGAGCGGTGCAATTACGGACGAAACGGGCGGCTTTATCGTAGACATCTCGGCGGGTAACTACTACGCTCTCTCAGAGTTTATCGGGTACAAGCCGCAGTTTACCTCCAACGTACGTCTTAATGCCGCCAATTCTCCGCTTGATTTAGGATTAATCAAAGTCAGCCCTTCTGCCCGTACATTGGATGAGGTGACGGTTCAGGCAGAGAAAAGCACGATGGAACTGTCTCTTGATAAGAAGATTTTTAATGTAGGCAAAGACCTCGCCAATGCAGGCGGGACTGCCGTGGATATACTTACAAATGTACCCTCAGTGGCTGTGGACGTGGAAGGCAATGTAAGCCTGCGTGGAAGTGGTAATGTGCGTATACTCATCGATGGTAAACCTTCGGGACTGGTCAGCATCAAGGGAGCGAGCGGGTTGCAACAGTTACAGGGAAGTATGATCGAGCGCGTGGAAATTATCACTAATCCGTCGGCGCGTTACGAGGCCGAGGGAATGGGAGGGGTAATCAATATTGTTTTGAAAAAAGAGCGGAAAGAGGGGATCAATGGATCTTTCGACATTATCACGGGGCACCCGACGAACTATGGTGCTGCGGCCAATGTGAATTACAGGCGCAAAAACCTCAACTTCTTTATCAATTACACGATGTCGTACCGGAACACGCCGGGTAAAAACTTTGTGTACCAGGAGCTTTACCGCGACGATTCCACATTCATCATGGAGCGGGATATGAAGACCAATCTGAAAGGAATGGCGAACTCTGCGCGCGGGGGAATTGATTATTATTTTAACCCAAAAAACATCCTGACCGGCTCCTATACCTGGCGAACAAGCAAGGGTAAACGTTTTTCAACGCTGACTTACCGGGATTATCTTACCAATATCAACAACCTGACAAGCTACACAATCCGTACCCAGGACGAAACCGAAACGGAGCCGAATTCCGAGTATTCTATTACCTATAAAAAGACATTCAACCGTAAAGGCCAGGAGTTTACAGCCGATGTACGTTACCTGGACAACTGGGAGAATTCTGATCAGTATTATAATGAGAACGTGTACAATCCCAATGGAAGTCCGTCGGATATAGCGCCACTATTGCAGCGGGCTGTGAACTATGAAACGGAAAAGCAGCTGCTTTTTCAGGCCGATTATGTGCATCCATTTGCCAAAGACGGCAAGTTTGAAGCGGGGGCCAGGAGCAGCTCGCGCGATATGACAAACGATTACACCGTCACGCAGCGTGCAAATGACGGTGGCTGGATCACGTTACCAAACCTGACCAATGATTTTTTGTATGAAGAAAACATCAATGCGGTTTACGGAATTGTCGGCAATAAAACAGGTAAGGTGTCTTACCAGGCAGGGTTGCGCGCTGAATGGACAGGTGTAACAACCGAATTGAAGCAGACTGCGGAGGTGAATAAACGTACTTATGCCAATTTGTTCCCGAGCGTGCATGTTACTTATGACCTGGCCAAACAGAATGCATTCCAGCTCAGTTTCAGCCGGAGGGTGCGTCGGCCGCAGTACAACGATCTCAGTCCGTTTGCTACGTACAGCGATAACCGGAACTACTGGAGTGGAAATCCCGACCTTAATCCCGAGTTCACGAATGCATTTGAGCTTGGCCACATCAAGTACCTGGCGAAAGGTTCGCTTGCTTCTTCGCTTTACTACCGGCATACAAATGGGAAGATCACGAGTATCCGTCGGGTGCAGGAGGATGGAAGCTCTTATACGCGGCCTGAAAACCTGGGTACCGAGGATGCTTACGGAGCAGAGTTTACGAGCTCTTTTAACCCGATCCAGTGGTGGAAGTTTGATGCAAGTTTTAACTTTTTCAGGGCAATTACCGACGGTGCCAATGTGGATGATACCTTCAAAAGCGACACTTACAGCTGGTTTGTGCGTGCGATGTCGCGGCTGACTTTATGGAAAACCACGGATGTACAGCTTCGCGGCAACTATGAAGCACCACAGCAAACCCCGCAGGGCAGAAGAAAAGCACTGGCTACGCTCGATCTGGCAGCAACCCGGGATATCCTGAAAAACAATGCGACACTTACGCTCAGTGTGATTGACGTTTTCAATTCGCGCAAGTTCAGGTCGATAACGGAAGGAGCTAATTTCTACGCACGGAATAGCTCGCAAGGCAGGCTGAGGCAAATCAACCTGACGCTGAACTACCGATTACACCAGGCGAAGAAAAAATCGAAAGAGGGGCTGGAAGGTGAATTTTAGTGCTCCCATGTCATTTTGGTATATATTTACTACCTTGTATATGATTTTGAAATCGTGAGCGAGCAAACCATTATTAAGGTTTTACGGAATGTATTGATCAACGTTTTTGTTATCTACCCTAATACTTAATTTTGGACTATGAGCAACAAACCAAATAAATCAATTTTCCTCGCCGACGACGATGCAGATGACTGCATGTTGTTCGAGGATGCGCTAAGGGAAGTCAGTACTTCCGCTGAGCTGGTGACTGCGAATGACGGAGTTGAGCTTATTAATTTAATGGAAACCACGGTACCACCTCCGCCTGATGTGATATTTCTCGATCTCAATATGCCGAGAAAAAACGGGTTTGAATGCCTTGAACAAATCAGAAATACAAAAGAATGGGAGGGTATTCCTGTTGTGATATTTTCAACTTCGGGACAGGAGGAAATGGTGCGTAAGGTACATCAGCAGGGAGCTAACTTTTTTATCAGAAAACCAGGCTCTTTTCCAAAATTAAAGCAGGCGATCAAGCAGGTGCTGGACATTGACTGGAAGAAGCACAACTGGGCTCCCGCAGCAGAAAATTTTTATTATCAGTATTAATCCTTCCTTTTGTTCACTGTTTTACTTTTGTAAAGTACAACTTCCCGCAAACCAGTGAACGAACCAGGCGCATCTCCCCAAAATCCGGAGTTTACAACCAGGCAGCCAACAGACAGCGAAAGCAGATTCAGGAGCGTGATGAAGCAGGCACCCGTGGGAATGGCTATCCTTCGGGGCGAAAGCTTTTTTGTGGAAATGGCCAATGATACTTACCTGAGCATTGTTGATCGCGCCGAGGAGGCTTTTGTAGGAAAACCGCTTTTTGAAGCATTACCCGAAGTAAAGGACTATGTAGGGCCGATCCTGCTCAACGTTCTCAAAACAGGACAGCCTTTTTACGGTAACGAGTTCGAAGTTACCCTCCGCAGGTTCGGTGAGCCGCAGCAATGCTATTTCAATTTTGTTTATCAGCCTCTTTTTGAAGATACCGGGGAAACTTCCGGGATCATTGTCGTGGCCACGGAGGTAACCCAGCAGGTTTTGTCTAAGCAGGCGCTGTTAAGAAGTGAAAACCTGTTCAGGAACCTGGTCACGCAGTCCCAGTTTGCGAAAGCCATTTTTAAAGGTGAAGACTTTGTGATCAGCATTGCCAATGAAACAATGCTGAGAGATCTGTGGCGGAGGGAAGAAAGCGATGTGGTGGGGCGAAAGCTGCTGGATGTTTTTCCAGAGCTGAGGGATCAGAAGTTTGTGAATATTCTCAACCACGTTTACAGCTCAGGGGAGATTTACCGTGAAAATGAGGCACTGGCTTATGTAGACGGTCCTGACGGTTTGAAGACCTTCTATCTCGATTTTCAGTACGCGCCAATGTACGAGATTGACGGAACGGTGTCAGGCATTATGGTTTCGGTTAATGACGTAACTGAAAAGGTGAAGTTTCGTCAACAAATCGCGGAGGCAGCTGACAGACTTTCGCTTGCGACTGACGGTACCAAACTTGCGACCTGGGATTTGAACCTGCAAACCTATGAAATCATCTATTCAGGCAGATTAGCTACTATTTTCGGGTATGATGAATCGGTGGTACTCACTCACGCGCAACTGCGTGATCACATTCACCCGGAGGACCGTAAGACGATCGTCGAAAAAGCATTTGAAGCTGCGCTGGAAACAGGAAGCTATTACTACGAAGCGCGGGTAATTCATCCCGATAAATCCATTCACTGGATCCGGACACAAGGCAAGATATTGTACAAGGACAATCATGTTCCGCACAGAATGCTCGGAACCATGATGGATATTACGGACAGGAAAGAGTCGGAACTTGCATTAAAGGCAAGCGAAGACAAGTTCAGGACGCTGGCTGACTCCATGCCGCAGCTGGTCTGGACAGCCGACTCGGAAGGATACATTAATTACCTTAACAAGTCAGTTTACGACTATGCGGGCGCGCGGGACCGTCGCATTTATGGAGATCTATGGTCTAATATCGTGCACCCCGACGATGCAAATGAAAACCGGAGATTGTGGGAGTTGTCTGTTCAAACGGGTAAGGATTTCGTTTTTGAACATCGGCTGAGAAGGGCTGACGGTGAGTTCAGATGGAACCTGAGCCGCGCCATTCCGCAACGGAATCCGGATGGAAGTATCCTGATGTGGGTGGGTACCAGCACTGATATTCACGAAAGCAAGCTATTTATTGATCAGCTCGAAAGCAAGGTGCAAACGCGTACTCAGGAGCTGACAGTGGCGAACAATGAGCTGGTGCGCACCAATATGGAGCTGGCGCAATTTGCCTATGTGGCCAGTCACGATTTGCAGGAGCCACTTCGTAAGATACAGACATTCGCAACACGTATCCTCGAAATCGAGTACAACAACCTATCGGACCGGGGACGGGATTATTTCGACAGAATGCAGGCTTCGTCAACCCGGATGCAGCAGTTGATTATTGACTTACTAGCGTTTTCACGCGCGAATGCAGTAGAAAAGCATTTTGAATATACGGATCTGAACCTGATTTTAAAGAATGTACAGGATCAGCTCAGTGATCAGATTAACAGCCAGGACGCTCAGATTACCAGCGATTTGCTGCCTTCCTGTGAGGTGATCGTTTACCAGTTTGAGCAGCTTTTTACAAATATTATTGCCAATGCATTGAAGTTTGTAAGGCAGGATGTAAAACCTGTTATCCAGATTAAAACGGGCACAATAGCTGGCGACCTAATGCATTTAGCCGGCGCTGATCCGGCAATAACTTACAGGTTCATATCTTTTACCGACAATGGGATCGGTTTTGATCAGCAGTTTAAAGACCGCATTTTTCAGGTATTTCAGCGGCTGCACAACAGGAGCGCTTATGAAGGAACAGGGATCGGCCTGGCGATCTGTAAAAAGATTGTTGAAAACCACCAGGGTTTTATAGACGCGACAGGAAAGCCGGGAGAAGGTTCTACGTTCATTATTTACCTGCCTGAATCGCGACTCAGGTAAGTTTCACATTCTCAATTCGTTTTGCTCCTCCGGTCGTTTTTTGGTGCGGTAGGTAACGGCTATCCCAGCCAGAATGATCAATCCGCCCAGGATCATTTGCAAAGTGATTTGTTCACCAATGAAAATCCAGGCAAAGAACCCACTCACAACAGCCTGGCTTAAAAGGCTGAGCGAAACCTTCTTTGCATCCATTTTCTTGACTGCATAATTAAGAGCCAGCCAACCCACCAATTGACAAATCAAACCCTGAACTACGAACACCCCCCAGACGGTGGTGTCAAATCCCCTGATTGGTTGCTGAAATACAAGGCAGATCAGCAGCAGGTAAATGCTTGATACTGCCATATTGATCGTCATAAAACTCACAATATCCACTTTCCCAAGTACTGCTTTACTCACCAGTATGTAAGTAGCATACAGTAAGCCGGAGAACATCGCCAGCCAGAAACCTGCATCAAGCTGGAAGCTGGTAAATTGTTCAAATCCGATCAGTACGACAATTCCTGCAAGCGCCACCAATGTACCAAGCCAAAAAGCAGATTTGGGCTTGTCAGGCAAAAAGAGGAATGAGCCTAGGCCCACCCAAACAGGCGACAGGTTGGCGAGCAACGTTGCCTGGGTTACATTGGAAAGTGTAATTGACAAATTCCAGACAGCAATATCCGACGCGAAGATCAAGCCGCAAAGTATGATCGGGACCCATTGATCCCGATCAGGCCAGCGGAATTTTTTGGTCAGAAACACATAAGGCAGGATCAGGATGAAGCCGAAGAACATCCGGTAGAATGCCGACGTAATCCCTGAAACAGGTGCCCATTTAACCAGAACAGGAAAAATGCTGATGCTAACTAGCCCAATAATAAGTGCAGTACGGGGATTTAGCATAACTGGTGATTTGACACTTTCCTCAACTAGTTTGCAGCCGGCTTTGCACGGTCATACTGGACCGGCCAGACAATATCCTCACCCAATTCATGCGCGGCATGCAATGCAAAATACGGATCACGGAGCAGCTCGCGCGCCATAACGATCAGATCGGCTTCGTTGTTTTTCAGGATATCTTCTGCTTGTTGCGCCTCAGTGATCAATCCTACTGCACCGGTGAGCGCTGTTGTTTCTTTTTTGATTTTGGCAGAAAACGGTACCTGGTACGAAGGTCCGACAGGGATTTTTGCATTAGAAGCGAGTCCGCCGGAGGATACGTCAATCAACGAAATGCCTTTATCAGCCAAGATTTGCGACAGTTTTGCCGATTCATCTTCGTTCCATCCATTCTCCACCCAGTCAGTAGCAGAAATACGTACAAACACCGGAAGTTCTGCTGGCCAGACGTTTTGAATGGCGTCTACCACTTCCAGTAAAATGCGGATGCGGTTTTCAAAGCTGCCGCCGTAGCTATCGGTACGCGTGTTGCTGAGCGGCGATAAAAACTGGTGGATCAGATAACCGTGCGCCCCATGAATTTCTATCACCTTGAAACCAGCTTGTAACGAACGTTGCGCAGCTGCTGCAAAATCAGCAATTACCTTTTCAATGCCCGCCTGATCAAGTTCCAGTGGCGTGTCCTCGCTATGATGGAATGGAATGGGAGAGGGGGCCAGCGTTTTCCAGCCACCCTGGTCCAAAGGAACCTGTCCGCGACCTTTCCAGGCGGGGTAAGTGCTCGCTTTACGACCTGCGTGGGCCAGCTGTATCCCGGCTACCGCGCCTTGTCCGGCAATGAAATCGGTGATCTGTTTGAGTTTCCCGATATGTTCGTCCTTCCATATACCCAGGTCTTCGGGAGAAATGCGGCCTTCGGGAGAGATTGCGGTTGCTTCGGCTATTAACAAGGCAGCGCCGCCAACTGCGCGACTGCCGAGATGCACGAGGTGCCAGTCATTTGCAAAACCATCTACGGATGAATATTGGCACATTGGCGAAACCACAATGCGGTTTCTTAGTTCAATGCTTTTTAGTTTAAGCGGAGTGAAAAGAAGTGAAGACATGAAAATGTTTGTGTTTATTGAATGATTTTGACGCGGCCTATTTCGCCGCTTTCCAGCCGCACTTTAATTCCGTGCGTATGTACCGGTGCTTTGGTTAAAATATCTTTGACAATCCCGTAAGTTAATGTGCCGCTTCTCTGGTCTTTTTTTAAGACGATCGCGACCGAAATGCCAGGTTTTATATTCTCCCTTTTTGTTCCTGTAAGTGTTTCCATTTATGCGTTTGCCGCCTTTATTTTCTGCAAAATCTTAATTTCATCAATCGTGATCGTACTGATCAGCTCAAATAGTCCATTGATCGTTTTCAGGTCAGACAGCATTTTTCGTGCAGGTGACTGATCCGCTTTCTCTATCCCCAGCTCTTTAATCTCTTTCTTCCGTTTGGTCAGTAGCTCTACGAGTTTTTGGTTCTGGGGCAGTGATTCACGCGTTATCTCAAAACTGTTGCTGGTCTTACCTTCGATCACATCGGCGGCGGCCTGTAACTGCCGGTCGATTTGTCGGGTCATCAACTCAAATTCCGTTGCAAATTCTGAGTAGTTCAGCATTTGCGCGTAGGTCGACAGCGACGCAATGTAAGAAGTAAGCATGTGGCTCGTGGCGACAAACTGGTGGTATTCTTCCATTTTCAATTGCTGCCTTTTCGGCTCTGACAGCATTTTCTGAAAGTTATCCGACAGGTTCGCCATCGCAATGATCGCATCTTTTCGGCTTACTTTCAGATCGTTGATGTCCAGCTGCTTGCCTGTAAACTTCGCCGCTACCAGATCAAAATACTTTCTGTTTGCATTCAATGCCTCCTTGATATACTGATTGATTTGCGAATGTTCCCAAACCGGAAGTACATAAGAGGAAATCAAATACGCGATCACAGATCCGATTACCGTATCAATAACCCGCTCTTCGAGAACGGTACGAATGTGGTTCGGGTTCAGAAAATGGAAAGACAAAATCACGTACAATGTGATGGAAGTGGAAGCAATGAAATAGTTGATTTTTAAAAAGCTGTAAGCGAGTACCATTGCTATGATCATGATCACAAAATGCGCAGTGTTATCCTTGATCAGGTACAATAATAAAAAACCCGTGACAACACCCAGCAAAGTACCTCCGATCCGCTGGATATTGCGCTTTTTGGTGATACTGAATGCAGGTTTTAGGATCACAACAATGGTCAGCAAAATCCAGTAACCGTGACCAAGCTCAAAGAAGAGCGAGGTAATATAGCCCAGCAGCAAGCCCAGCGTGACACGGACCGCGTGCCGGAAGTGGCTTGATTTAAGCGACAGATTGTCCAGCAGGATCCGGGGGTGGTATTCCTGTTTAGGAATGAAATTATCACCTTCCACATTCAATTTGTAACCTTCACCAACAGCGGCATCGTAAGTTGTGGCACGATGAAGTTTTTTGACACGCTCAGTAACGTCCTGCAAGCTGTTCAGGATTTGACGAAGCATGATAAAATCTTCCATGTTCTCGTGGTTCATCTGATGTTCGCGCATCCGCTCAAATGCTTTCTGACATTTGTTAAATGCGTCGTCGAGATCGTGGCGTGGCGTAGAGGCAAAGCCGCTTTGAACAGCGAGGCCGATCGTCTGTATTTCAGCTGCGAGCCAGGTTATGTAAGTCCCAAACAGCCGTAAAACTTTGGTGTGGTCAAATGCGCGATGCAGATTCACGTAGTTTTGTTGTGAATTCAGAATACGCTCAAAAAGATCGATGCTATCGAGAAACATCAGCATCAGTATCCGGCTTTTGTTCGTAGACTCAGTTACGATCTCGCGCGTTTTGAACAGAATCTCCCGCAAATTCTCATGATTTTCCCTCAATAAAACCTGCTGGTGGATCATCCGGTTAAACAGCTCGTCGTAGTCGGGATTAGCGAAATAGTAATCGGCTTTAATAGAAAGCAGCTTCCCGAGTTCTATAAAATTTTCACCCAGAAGCTGCTGAATGAGCTTGTAGGGTAGCAGCTTCTGCAGGATCATAAAAAGCGCAAAGTACCACACTCCGCCGGCGCAGAAAATAGCCGCAGTCCTGAGTACCATATCTCCGCTCAGGTGGTCATCAATGTTGAACACAAATACGAGTAACGAAATCAGTCCAATGCTGTTGACACGGTTTCCGTATACGCCAACAAGCGAAAAGAACATTCCGAAGAAGATGATTTCGAGGAAGATGATAAAGGGGAATTCTCTTAAAAAGCCGGTAATGCAAGCCACAAAGAAGCAGCTGAAAATGGCAACCAGCAATGCATTTCGCCTGCGATGGTAAGGTCCGGGGTTATCGGTACCTCCGATCAGCAGCGTACCCAGCGGAAATGCGATCATCTCGCTGAGAATGCCGTAATGGTAAAAAATAAGGCTCGGGACGATAGCTCCAAGCGTAAGGCGTACTCCCGTCGACAGGTAATGACTGAAAATGAACTTTTTAAATTCGTCGAGGTAATTCATGGACTGGCCTGCTGTAGCTTTTACAATACTACTATTTTAATCTTATAAGGAACAAAAGGTGTACCATAGTTCCGGTTGGTATAAAAAACAAAAAGGCTGCCTCCGTTGGAAGCAGCCCTGGTATCGGTAATCCAATGTTTAGTCGTGAGAGCCGATCTTCGAAACCGCTTTGTCGATCACGTATAAACCTGTTGCTTCTTCGCCGATCACGTCGAAAAGTTCGATTGCGCGACGTGCATTATCCTCTTCTTCAACCTGCTCGTTCACAAACCACTGCAAGAAATTTTCAGTAGCATAATCTTCCTCTTTGCGGGTTGCTGTGATAATGCGGTTAATGGATTGTGTTACCGCGATCTCGCTTTGTAATGCAGTTTCAAATACATTTCTGAATGTAGGATACTCTTGCTTTACAGGTCCGATTTCGGGAGAAATGGCGGTTCCTCCAACTGTCATCAGATAGTTGAAGATTTTCAGCATATGTCCTCTTTCCTCGTCAGATTGTTTAAGGAAATACTGGGCGCTGTATTTAAAACCGTTGCGGTCACACCAGGAAGCCATTGCCAGATATTTGGCAGAAGCTTCTGCTTCCATTTTAACCTGGTTATTTAATAATATCTCTATTTCCTCTTTAAGGGAAGTCCGTTGTCTCAATAAATCTCTCATGGTACTTGTTGCTTATTTGGTTTTATAAGTACAAATATCATGCGAAAGTTCATCAATCCAAATCGAAATTGATATTTGGAATTGGTCTAAGACAATCGTTATCAGTTATTTAGACTGATTCTGTTTCTAAAAAAAGAAGTTCGTGGAGCAGGGAATTCAGCTCGATTGCGAAGTGGGTACCGTTGACTAATTCCCTCAGTTGGATCAGTTCGCAAAGCGTAAGTTTGTGGTAAATGTTCAGCTGAGGAGCCTCAACGAACTCGTAGTCAGATTCGTCCGAGAGGTCGAACAGTTTACTTCTGATATCAATGCTGTTAATAAAGCGACGGAAAGCCAAGAAATCGCGGACCTTAAAAGAAGCTTGGATTTCGCCGAAATGAAGCTGGATCCGGGAGGTTAAGTCGCATTGTACGCAAAAACCTTTTGCAGTACTAAATAATTCATTGGGGGTATTCACTGACAGCAAGACAATATTGGTTCGTGAAATTGTGCTGCAAAGATAAAGTCAAACATCTTCCCGAGCAACATTATCTGTAAGTAATCTAAATAAATACCCCCTTTGGTTGTAATGTAATTTTATTTCTCTGCCGCTTTCGCCCAGTTGTCCCGCAATGTGACAGTCCGATTGAAAACTAGTTTATCCGCTGTGCTATCGATATCTTTTACAAAATAGCCTTTGCGCAAAAACTGAAAGGATTCATCTCCCTTTGCTTCAAGCAATGCAGGCTCGGCGTATCCGGTAATTACTTCCAGCGATTTAGGATTGATGAAATCTTTGAAATCGCCTTCTTCTGCTGAAACATCTTCTACCGAAAACAGGCGGTCATATAACCTGATTTCAGTTTCAACCGCGTGTTCCGCAGAAACCCAGTGCAGGGTACCTTTTACATTGATCCCGGTTGTATCGTGTCCACTCTTGCTGTTTTCAATGTAGCTGCAATGCACTTCTGTGATCTCGCCAGCTTCATTTTTAACAAAATCAGTGCATTCTATAATGTAAGCGCTTTTCAGTCTGACCATTTTGCCCGGTGCGAGACGGAAGTATTTCTTGCCTGGATTTTCCATAAAGTCCTCTTTATCAATGTAGATCTCACGGGTAAAAGGAACTTCGCGGGAGCCGGTCGCAACATCTTCGGGATTATTCTCGCTGTGGCACATTTCTGTAACTCCCTCCGGGAAGTTTGTGATCACCACTTTCAATGGATCCAGTACCACCATTCTGCGCAATGCTTTTTTGTTCAGGTCTTCGCGTACGCAGAATTCCAGCAAGCCCACATCGATCATATTTTCACGACGGGCTACACCAATCCTGTCACAAAAATCGCGGATACTTTCTGGGGTGAAGCCTCTTCTGCGCAGTCCGCTGATTGTCGGCATACGCGGATCATCCCAGCCGCTTACATGATTTTCGCGCACCAGTTGCAGTAATTTCCGCTTGCTGGTTACTGTATAATTCAGGTTTCGGCGCGCAAATTCGTATTGGTGCGACGGATAGATATCCAACTGGGCGATCAGCCAGTCGTAAAGTTCACGGTGAGGAACAAATTCCAGTGTACAGATCGAATGCGTGACGGTTTCAATGGAGTCACTTTGTCCGTGTGCAAAATCGTACATCGGGTAAATGCACCATTTATCGCCGGTCCGGTGGTGGTTTGCATGTTTGATCCGGTACAAAATCGGATCACGCATTAGCATATTGATGTGCGCCATATCTATTTTGGCACGCAGTGTCCGGCTTCCGTCAGGGAATGCCCCACTTTTCATTTGTTCAAAAAGTACAAGATTCTCTTCCACGCTACGGCTGCGGTAGGCACTGTCCTTGCCAGGCTCTGTGGGCGTACCTTTCAGAACCGCGATTTCCTCGGAAGTAGAATCGTCTACATAAGCAAGCCCCTTTTTGATGAGCTTGATTGCATATTCATAAAGTGTATCGAAATAATCGGAAGCATAAAGTTCGTTTTCCCATTTGAACCCCATCCATTGAATATCCCGCTTGATGCTCTCAACGTACTCTGTGTCTTCTGTTACAGGATTGGTATCGTCAAAACGCAGGTTGGTATAGCCAGGAAATTTGTTGGTCAGACCGAAATTGAGGCAAATGCTCGATGCATGCCCAATGTGCAGGTAACCATTTGGTTCCGGGGGGAAACGGGTGATAATCTGAGTATATTTTCCTGACCGCAAATCCGCCTCAATAATCTCTTCAATGAAATTCAGGTTTTTCTCTTCTTTTTTCTCTTCCGTAATCATATAATAATGAAATTATCCAATTCTCAAAGTTAACCTTCTTCCTAACAAATTCCGCAATTCGGCCTGTAAATCGCAAATCTCTGTCCTTTGACTTACTTTTGCACCATGCGCTATTTTCTAGAATTTTCTTATCTCGGAACTGCCTATAATGGCTGGCAAAAGCAAAATAACGCCCTCGGCGTCCAGCAGGTACTGGAAGAAGCGCTGGCCAGGTTATTCCGTACCACGGTTGAACTGACAGGCAGCAGCCGCACCGATACCGGCGTACATGCAGAACAACAATTCGCCCATTTTGATTTAAATAATCCCATTCCGGATCCCGATCTTTTTGTTTATAAAATGAATGGTTTGATCCCGCGGGATATAGCTGTCAGGAATGTATGTGCAGTTGATAGTGAACTGAATTCCCGCTTTGCAGCAACTTACAGGAAGTACGAATATCGTATTACAAAATTCAAGAACCCTTTTCTGACCGGGCAAGCCTACTTGCTGAAAGCGGATCTTGATATCGAGCTGATGAATGAAGCGGCTGCATTGTTGTTGAAACACAACGATTTTGAATGTTTCAGCAAAGTGCACACCAATGTAAACAACTTTCGCTGCACCATCACGGAAGCTAAATGGACCGAAACGCCGGATATGCTGGTTTTTCATATTCAGGCAAATCGCTTT
>NZ_JBHYGF010000567.1:0-816 GCF_051859145.1 Dyadobacter sp. | reverse complement strand
AATTACCATTAGATCCGGAAAGGGTGCATTTACCGTAGCTGAGAATTTTCTTGTTTTTATCAAATTTCAAACAAAAGATGAGAAGGAACGAATTACCTGGATAATAGAGATTCGTCGTCCTGAGGAAGATAATATTTACATTACTGTCCCACATGATGACCTTTTTGATGCGAGGGCAATAGAGAAGATTTTCGGTGGATACAAACTTAGCTTTTCATTAAACCCACTTCAGTTACAAAAACTGAGAAAGTTTCTGTTTGATAGCACAGCTTTCCCTATGGCCAAGTCAGTTTTGAGGTACGGTATGGAACCCACTTCCGAACTCTATTTCTTTTCAAATCTTGCAATCAGTAAAGCCGGGGAAATTCTCAGGCCAGATATACATGGTGTTATCAATTATGATGATCAATATTTTAAGCTTCCATACTTTCAAAAAGGGATCCCGTCGGCATTTGAGTATTCAGAAAATGAAGTAACCTTTAACGATTGGTTTGAACTCTTTTCGAATGCCCAAGGAGAATATATAGGGTTTCTAACAGCCTCCTTTTTACTCTTCAGCATATTCAGGGATGTAGGCATTAAAGCAAATAACTTTTCACCCATTCTTTTCATCACAGGTGTGGCTGGATCGGGCAAGAGCACCACTTTTATCCATCTAAATTACGTATTTGGTACAGATGGAAAAGGGATGACTGTAAACTTAAAAGGTAAGAATACTGAGGCAGCAGTGGTTGCTAAAATGGAACAGCGGTATAATGGTTTTCAGTTTGCGGACGATTACTATCCTAATCATCCATTGACGCCGCTGTTTCAAGC
>NZ_JBHYGF010000566.1:0-911 GCF_051859145.1 Dyadobacter sp. | reverse complement strand
CATTAATAAATATTCCCTTAGCCTGGTCAACAACGACACGAAGCTCACCATCTCAAAATTAGGCGAAAATGCAGGATTGCTGGGCGCCTGTCTGCTGGTAAGAAACAGGTTTCTCGATCTTGCGGAGTAGTGCTTGGTTTTTGTGCCAGGCGTGGCCGCAGGTATTGTTCCTCCGAAGCTACATTAACCTGGTAACCCCCGCTTTGCTATAAACAGGAGGCTCCTCGGGAGCCGCATTACCCTAGCACCTCCGCTTTGCTAAAAACAGGGGGCTCCTCGGGAGCCGCATTATACTGGCGAAATGCGATGTTTCTATAAACAGGGGGCTTCTTGGGAGCCGCATTGTACTGGCGAAACGCGATGTTTCTATAAACAGGAGGCTCCTCGGGAGCCACATTGTACTAGCGAATCGCGATGTTTCTATAAACAGGGGGCTCCTCAGGAGCCGCATCGTACTAGCGAATCGCGATATTTCTATAAACAGGGGGCTCCTCAGGAGCCGCATTGTACTGGCAAATTCCTCCTTTCTGTCTAAACATCAAGGTTCCTCCGGAGCAATCCCTTCTTTGCAATTCCTCTCCCAAGAAGCCGGAACCCAGCCGCAGAGCGGCTTCCTGTTTATAGAAAACAAAAAATCCCCATTATTTCCAGGGCTCCTGCGGAGCCTCCTGTTTGCCGAGTAAATGAAGAAGAACCATCCAACGCGCAGAGTAACTTTCAAGGAAACCTGGGTTTATGTATGATGTTAATTTGGCCTTCATCAACAATTCTTGAAACCATACCGCTTCATGTTACGCCGGATATTACAATGCCTTGTACTTGCTGTCTTGTTCGCAGCGAATGCACAGGCCCAGGACAAACAACCACAATTTGCGGCGCTGTTCGATTCTCTCAAATATTTCAATGGAAGC
>NZ_JBHYGF010000565.1:0-920 GCF_051859145.1 Dyadobacter sp. | reverse complement strand
GGCGCCTGATTTCTGTTGCAGCTGCGAAGTCAGGTTGGTGAATTGGCCTGTTTTTTTGTTTAAAAAACCGATATGCTCGCTGGCTTTGTACCAGCTGTACCCTCTTGAATCCTGAATGATAAATTCGGGGATTAAAGGGGCATCAATCGGAGTAACCGGACCGAGCTGCTGTGACTCAAACAGGTATTTGCGCGAAAACGAACCCTTACCGCCTTTTTTTTCATAATAAACCGTCAGCCCCGCGCGATCAGTCTGCACGATGCTGGAAACTACAATTTCGTTGCTTGAATGCGCATTATCGAGCAGGTTGATCCGACGGACGAATCGCGCATTTGCATTGATCACGTCGAGGAATGCACTGCCACTAAATGCATATCCATTGTTTTGTTGATCAAAAAAGAGCCTGATTACCTGTGACTCGAATGCAGGTAAATGCCCCGCATTAGCTGGCGGCGTATACAAGGCGACGGGCACCCGCTTTTTGCTGATCTTGACCAGCTTGCCGCCAGGTATAGCCGCCCACGTATCGTGATTATTGTCGAAGAATATGTCCAGGTTTTGTTTCGTGCCAGTTCCTTTCAGATTTTGGGAAGGATCAATCGTCGCGCAATGCAGATTTACGGGGTCGATCATGCTGATGCCGTTGTTATGCGCCAGCCAGATATTCCCGCCGGGGCCGGTCCGCATTTGATTGATCAGCGTGCCGCCGCCTATGGAGCGGGTGAGGAGGGAAGTGAAATTCTGGAAGGTGTACCCGTCGTAGCGCCAAAGTTCCTGGCCGGTGGCCACCCACATAAATCCCCGCCCGTCCTGCGCCAGGCAACGCGTATTCCTGCTGGGTAACCCTTGCTCAGGCCCAAGCAGTTGGATATCAACACGCGTCTGGGCTTCCTGCGCCGGGCAGGTGATAATGCCAAGAT
>NZ_JBHYGF010000564.1:0-954 GCF_051859145.1 Dyadobacter sp. | reverse complement strand
GTTCTTGGCTTCCTGCGCCGCCGTGGAGACGGCGTCGAAGCCGATGAAGGCGAAGAAGATGACACCTGCCCCGCGCACCACCCCGCTCCAGCCGAAGACACCGAACTGGCCCGAGTTCTCGGGAATGAAGGGCGACCAGTTGGCCGTGTCGAGATACATCGCGCCGGCACCGATCACGAGCAGCACCACCGCCACCTTGACGACAACGATGACGGCGTTGACGCGAGCCGACTCCTGGATGCCGACGACCAGCAGCGCGGTGACGGCGACCGCAATCAGCACGGCCGGCAGGTTGAACACCGCGGAGGTGGTGCTGCCGTCGGCCAGCGTGATGATCGTGCCTGGCGCCGAACTCAACGCCGCCGGAAACGTGATGCCGATGTCGTGCAGGAAGCTGACCACGTAGCCGGACCAGCCGACGGCCACGGTGGCGGCGCCGAGGGCGTACTCGAGGATGAGGTCCCAGCCGATGATCCAGGCCACGAACTCGCCGAGCGTCGCGTAGCCGTAGGTGTACGCCGAGCCGGAGATGGGCACCGTTGAGGCGAACTCCGCGTAGCAGAGGCCGGCGAGGGCGCTGGCAAAGCCCGCCAGGACCATCGACAGGACGATGGCCGGGCCGGCATGCGCGGCGGCCGCTTGCCCGGTGAGCACGAAGATGCCGGTGCCGATGATGGCGCCGATTCCAAGTGTGGTCAGGTCCGTGGCACTCAGCACACGCTTCAGGCCGTGCTGATTCTCAGCGGCCTCGGCCCTGATGCGATCAATCGACTTGGTCGCAAACATCGACATTGAATACCCTCCGGAGTCGCCCTGCCGACGGGCAGGCCCGCTCCTGTGCGCCAGCCACGTGGCACTTCGTGCAGCAAAGACGGCGCATTATACACGCTCGACCGTGGGCTCAGGCCTCCCCGAGCACCCGCAGGAAGGCGCGGGCCCGGGCCTCCGGCGCCC
>NZ_JBHYGF010000563.1:0-962 GCF_051859145.1 Dyadobacter sp. | reverse complement strand
CAGGTTGTTCCGGTACCGCCAAATCATCTGTGTGCCATTTTTATGCACAATGGGCATAATGCCTTCTGCATACCGGTTTTGGTGGACCCTTTGAAGATAATCCTCGAAAGCAGGCCCGGAACCTCTTGGCATCAGATCTACCAGCAACTTGCCTTCCAGCTCTTTGGGCTCGTAACCTAAACTTTGTGAACCTGAGGGATTAACAGACAGCAAAACACCCTGACTATCGTGCATACACATCAGGTCGTGGGAGTGCTCGAAGAAGAGCTGGTAAAAGTCTGAAACGGATTGTTTGTCTGGCATTGGTGGGAGCGCGGGATCGTGTACTTTATTCGGCCCGTTAGCGCAAATGTTAATGTGCAAAAATTTCAGGAATATGCGTAGCGATAGGCGCGATCCTGTTTGTAATTCATCATGCAATCTACGTGATCCAACAAGCAATATCAATCTATTTCTACAAGCTGATCGAATTTCGTCAGGGCTTAGCGTACAGGTTTAAAGAAGCTGCGAAGTCTCCTTACCTGGCACCTAGCCTTGGATGGGCGAAAAAGTGCTAACTTGGCGTTCACATCACAGTCAGGCCATTGACGCGCTTTAACCCTCGCTACTATTAATATATGATGATTCTCCGGCTTGCATGCTCGTTCATCCTGCTTCTTACAATCCGCATTGCTTTCGGGCAGAATGTAATTGAAAACGTTTCTACGCCGGGACATTTGCCTGTTACCGGAACAAAAGTGAGCCTTGTGCCGCCGAAAGGCTTTGAAAAAGCCGAAAATTTCCTCGGCTTCCAGCAAACGCAAAGCGGATCAAGTATCCTCGTCATGAGTATACCGGCACAGTTTGAAAAACTTCGCGCAGGGTTAACCAAGGAAGCTTTTTTGGCAAAGGGTGTGGAGATCAGCAGCATTGAACCACTCACACTGAATGGTATGCCCGCCGCTTTCCTGACCGGCACACAA
>NZ_JBHYGF010000562.1:0-1016 GCF_051859145.1 Dyadobacter sp. | reverse complement strand
CAATTAGGTTTTAATAGCGCAATACTGGCCGATTTCGGGTTTGAACATGTGGTGCAATTTGCTGCCAATCACGGGTTTTCCTGTGTTGAAATGATGTGCTGGCCGTCGGATAATGCCGATAGCAGAAGGTATGCAGGTGTGACGCATATCGATGTGCTCAACCTGACCCCTGCGCGCATTTCGGAAATCAAACATACATTAAGAGAAGCTGGCATATTTGTTTCAGCGCTGGGCTATTATCCCAATCCACTGGATCCGGATCCGAATAAGTCTGAATACTTTTTGGAACACATTAAGGAAGTGATCAGGGGAGCGGCGAAGCTTGGCATTCCGGTTGTTACCACTTTTATAGGAAGAGATCCGTCCAAAAGTATCAAGGACAATCTTGCCCGCTTCGCGGATGTGTGGCCAGCAGTGGTGAAGGTGGCGGAAGAGAACAACATTAAAATCGCCATTGAAAACTGTCCGATGTTCTTTACAGACGACGAGTGGCCAGGCGGAAAGAACCTCGCGATTAGTCCGGCTGTGTGGGACAGAATGTTTGATATTATTCCGAGCCCGATATTCGGATTGAATTACGATCCGTCTCACATGATCTGGCAGATGATGGATGAAACTTATCCGATTTACAATTATAAATCACGTTTACATCATGTACATTTGAAAGATGCAAAGATTTACAAAAGTAAATTAGACAGAGTGGGGATATTGGCGAATCCTTTGGAATACCATTCTCCCAAACTACCGGGATTAGGCGACGTAAACTGGCGCGCATTCTTTGCTGCATTAACGGACGTACGTTATCGCGGCCCGGTGGTGATCGAGGTGGAAGACAAAGCTTATGAAGGCAGTATCAAGGATGTACAAAGTGCAATCCTAACCAGCCGCAACTATGTAAAGCAATTCTTCGCCTGATCGATAGCAATGTGATCAGGGTTTTTCAATGAATTTCAAGAGCGGGCCGATGAACAGGTCAAAATCCCCAACATGTAGCAGATAGCTGAGGTTATTAAGTC
>NZ_JBHYGF010000561.1:0-1056 GCF_051859145.1 Dyadobacter sp. | reverse complement strand
CGAACGTCGCCAAGTATTAACCTATTTTAAGCCAATTGTCATACCCTTCGGTTATATCTTCAACGGAGGTGGTTTTACGTTCGGCTACTAACCTAGCCCTTTCTAAATCAGACTTTTGATATTTTACAGTGTTTGAACGTGTAGAAGACTTAACTGCATAAACCGCAGCAGATAGATTCAAATGTGCGTTTGGATCATAACTCACAAAACAGGCCCTTACTGCATCCTTCCCGGATTTGTCGGCCTCTATTCCAAAATGTTTTCTAAAATAACCAGTTAGTTGCTCCCAAGCTAGCTTGAAATCAGTTGTCGCAATTTTTGCGACAACTTTCAACCCATTACCTGAAGGACTTAAGAAACAGAGAGTTACATACTTATCGTCGCATACTTCGCCTTTGATTTTTTCCAAATCCGCGACATTATCAAAATCAAGACATATCAGTCCAGAGTACTTTTCAATGTTACTTGATGACCGTTTTTCTTTTATGACTACACCAAAAACGAAATAGTCAAGTTTCTTTTTGAGTTCATCAATTGCAGACTTTTCATTACTTTTACGTATCGCTTCAATTTGAGTTTTATAATCAGGAGATTGTACGATTCGAAATGCCTCTTGTAAAGTAACATTTTTTGTAGGTACAATATTACCTATCCCTCCTTGAAAGAAGGAGAATTCAGTTTTTTCCATGCGTTAATTATTTGAATTACCGAGAGTAGCTTATAAAGATTGCAAAGCGTAACCATGGCGGTGGTTACGCTTTTTTTTGTGCCTGTTTTCTTCCGTATTCTAGAAGCTCTGCCTTAGAATAAAGGTATCGTCCATTGAAGTTGTAATGTGGAAGCCCTTTATTCTTACGCCAGTCAATGACTGTGGCGACAGACCTTTGCAGGACTTTTGCTGCTTCCGCCTGTGGGATCAGCTGGTCGATTTCCTCTGGTGTCTTCTTTTCCTTCACAAGCAGAAGGCTGTTGGCTTTCTGCAAAACTATTTCAACAGCCTTTTCAAGATCTCCCTTCGCATGGGAATACAATTGTATTGACATGATTTCTAACTGG
>NZ_JBHYGF010000560.1:0-1075 GCF_051859145.1 Dyadobacter sp. | reverse complement strand
GTTTTCGCGTAAGCGGCGGCAAGCTCGTTCAGGGTAGCATCTTTCAAATGCTCGGAAGCAATTACCATACGGTAGCGAAATGTAGTAGATTCGCCTTTTTTCAGTTTGAAATTCAGCACTTCCTTCCCGTCGCTCAAAGCTTTCATACTGAGCCCACGCTTTTGATCATATTCTCCACTCACGTTAATTCCCAAGAGCATCGCAATGTAGATTTATGAAGGCATTTCAGGTATTATGACTCTGAGTCCCTTTGAGCAGGTGTTCTGGAATTGGATTTTTTTCTAGAAACTTCTTCGCATCTGCTACCTTCTCCTCGAAAAATGCGGTGATGATATTGTGCTTGGTCTGCTTTGGTAAACCCGCTCGTTTTATGACGTTGTGTTTTCTTGTCTGTTCTGTCATCGAAGCCATATATGTCTGAGGTTTGTTATCGAAATTATTGTTATTTCCTCGAAATTAAAAATGCGGCATAATTAGTTCCAGATGTAAATTCATTCCACTCCTTCTTTCCGGAAAAGTCGTCAATAGCAAGGGAAGTATATTCACCATCAATGGGAAAGCCCCAAATCTTTAAATTTACCTTCAGCTCATGTAAATAGCGGGCAATACCCATTTGATATTTTCTAGTTCTGCCAGGAGTACTTCCACGTGCAAACAGGTAGTAAGATGGGTTTTCTTCCAAAAACTCAAGCGCTATTATCCCGACAGTTGCCAGTATTTTGTCGATATCTCCATTCCGAAGATCTAACCTGTCGTTCAGCAACCTGCATTTCGGATCCCATAAACCGAAAGCGAGATTGAATACGCCTCCTGTAATGCGATCCAGCCGGACATGTAACTCGAAAGTACCTTTCGGACCTACACTATAAAATTTAAAAAGGTATTTACTAAGCTTGCGTATAGCGTATTGTGGAAGTTGCATGCAGATTTTAAAAAAGAAAAAGCCCCGGCATAACCGGAGCTCTTGTTAGTTATTGCTGCAAGATAAACGCTATTCTGTTTTCGCGTAAGCGGCGGCAAGCTCGTTCAGGGTAGCATCTTTCAAATGCTCGGAAGCAATTACCATACGGTAGCG
>NZ_JBHYGF010000559.1:803-1077 GCF_051859145.1 Dyadobacter sp. | reverse complement strand
CCAATTGCCAGAAGATTTAGGAAGTTTATCTAACTTATACGAGTTAGATCTTAGCTTCAACAAACTTGATAGAATTCCACAATCTATAATAGGCAATCAAAACATTATCAAACTTAATTTAGGGGGAAATTTACTACCAGACTCAATCATGCAAAAACTCCAAAGAGGCTATTCTAGCTGAATATCTTTTCTAATAAAATTTAGGAAGGCTCTTTTTGAATAGTAGCAAGTCCAGGCTCCCGAAGGCACCGACGACACGCATTACTCGATCATG
>NZ_JBHYGF010000559.1:0-793 GCF_051859145.1 Dyadobacter sp. | reverse complement strand
ATCGTTCGTCAGGGCAAAGAACAGAAATATAAGCCTGTGCTTTACATTGAAACAAAAGATAAGAGCAAGGCTTACGAAGATGCAGTGGCTGCAGCATTCAAATCGGTGCAGGAAAAACATCCTGGTGTGGAGCTGAAAAAGATCGCTGCTGGCTGGGAGATTACAATTCCTGCGAAATATGATACGGGTCACGAATCACACTTCGCGCAGGTGGCGAATGCTTATATGGGATTCCTAAAAGCAGGCAAGCTGCCGGAGTGGGAAGTGCCGAATATGATTGCGAAGTATTGGTTGACGACGGAGGCGCTGAAGAAGGCGAAGTAGTGTTCTGGCAATTTTACCCCTTTTTCCGTTGACTGAAGTCAACGGAAATGGATTTGGCGGGTGGCGCTTTGCGCTGCTCGCTTTTTTATGGAAATCTTTCCATGACCTCTACTTCCCACCCTTCACCAATGCGAAACCAACTTTCCCAAAAACGCCCCTACCCGAGACCCCGCTTCTCTTATCACTCCGTTTCGAAACCATCAAATCGTCCCTATACTCGGCCGACACTGTCAGTCGCGACCATTTGAAACCCGCAGAAGCCGATGCGACCGGCGCGACGCGCTGGAAGCCAAAAACATCTTTGACCGCTATATCTGCTATCTCACCATAGCCAGCTCTGCGCTGAACGATCGAGAGTAAGAAATTCCCGCCCAGCTTGCCTTCTACAAAAAACTTCAACTGTGATTCCGGATTCAAATAAAGCCGCATGCCCGCATCCGCGGCAATCCTGTGATGCAATTCCCGGGTA
>NZ_JBHYGF010000558.1:0-1136 GCF_051859145.1 Dyadobacter sp. | reverse complement strand
AAACCGTGTTGCTCGGTGCGCTTTCGGCCCCAAACCTGTTGACAGCCGTCACATAGTAGCAGCCCGCAAAGGAAGTAAGGCCGGTATGGTCGTACTCGGTTGCCAGCGGGGCAGGCGGGATAGTAACTGTTGCAATCAGGGCAGGTGTTTCATCTTCGTAACGCGCGTAGTAGACCCTGTAAGCAGTCACAGCTGCATCGCATTCTTTCCCGTCAGCCTGCTGTGGATAGGTCCACGAGAGGTGGTTGGTAAATGTGGGCGAGTCGCAGAATGCATCCGGGTGTGCCTGGAGCGAATCACAGTTGAGCGGGTCGAGGACCAGCACAGGCGGGCAGGGCTTGGTAGTGTCCGAAGAAGACACGCACAGTATCTGCGAGAAGTTGTAAAGTACAGCGGGCCTGATCTGGCTGTTGTTGTAAGAGCCTACGGTCTCGACTTTGTAGCAGTAAGTTGAATCATTGTTGATGGTTATACTATTTGTCCCGTCGGCAGCATACCTGTCTACGCCGTCATCAACAAAAGTAAACGTTCCTGTACCATCCACTTTCCAGTCTGCAATGCGGTTGAAGGTACCTGGCTTGGTTTTGTCTTCGCGGTAAATCCTGTGCACGCGGTTAGTATTGTCCCAAGGCACGAGCGCCGACCAGTTGACGCGGATCTTGCCCGGCTCAGCCGCGCCCTGTTCGAGGCGTACGCTGCTGGCAGTTTTGGTCTCATCGAACTTGACGAGCTGTCCGCCCTGGGTAGTCCAGTATTCGAGCTTGTAGTTGTAAGGGTTGACCAAAGTATTAAGTCCGCGGTCCACAAAGATGGTATCTGCCGCGCCTGGCGCTGTGTTTACATTAATGGTAGCAGCCAATGTAAAAGCAGTCCCGCTTTGTCCCACCGCGCGGTAAAGGCGGTACTGTGCCGGTCCTGAAACAGCAGCAGGTTTGGTCCATTTAACAGTGATCACGCCCCTTGTCTCGCTGGTAGAATCAACAGTGACATTGGTTATAACCGGCATGAGCAAAGGCAGTTTGAGGCAGAACTCGTCGGAAGCGACACTTTCGCCCCCACCCACCAGGCTTCCCGGCTCAGAACCAGTGGTGCCCGGCCTTGGGAAAATGACCACCAGACGGTAGCTGTACGAAATG
>NZ_JBHYGF010000557.1:16932-21335 GCF_051859145.1 Dyadobacter sp. | reverse complement strand
GTGAGGGTAGAAGGCAGGGCAGCGAAGACCAGTGAAGCTGAATCAAACGAATATTTTTCAGTGCGGCCAAGAGGTAGCCAGATCGGCGCCTGGGTATCGCATCAGAGTGAAACGATCCCGGACAGGGAGTTCCTGGAAGAAAAAACAAGGGAAACAGAAGCCCGCTTTGAAGGAATCGAAGTACCTCGCCCCCCACACTGGGGCGGCTACCGCGTAGTGCCGGATTTTATAGAATTCTGGCAAGGCCGGCCCAGCAGGTTGCACGACAGGCTTGCGTTTACGAGAGAAGAGAGTGGGATTTGGAAGATTGAGAGGCTTTCGCCTTGAAGTAAAAAAGTTTGTCACCCTGAGCGCAGTCGAAGGGGAATGCGTTATCGCTCTTCCCTTCGACTGCGCTCAGGGTGACAAGTCAAATATCACCCTGGAAAACGCTAATATTTACCTCTCGCTCATCGCAACGAAGTCCCGCTTCGGGGCTCCTACGTAGACTTGTCTTGGACGGCCGATTGGTTCTTTGTTGGTGCGCATTTCTTTCCATTGTGCGATCCAGCCTGGCATCACTGTGAACATATTGGTTGGGATACCCAATGCGCGGTAGATGATTCCTGAGTAGAAATCAACATTTGGATAAAGCTTGCGTTGCACGAAGTATTCGTCTTCCAATGCTGCTTTTTCCAGCTTTTGAGCGATTTCAAGAACAGGATCGTTGATACCTAGTTTGCTTAAGACATCGTCTGCGGCTTTCTTGATGATGCGGGCACGTGGGTCGAAGTTTTTGTAAACGCGGTGACCGAAACCAAACAAACGGAAGCCGCTCGTTTTGTCTTTGGCCATATCAATGTATTTCTGCGTGTCGCCGCCGTCGTTTTTAATGGCTTCCAGCATTTCAATCACTTCCTGGTTAGCGCCTCCGTGAAGCGGGCCCCACAATGCGCTGATACCGGCAGAAATTGATGAATAGATGTTTGCATGTGAAGATCCAACCAATCTTACAGTCGAAGTTGAGCAGTTCTGCTCGTGGTCTGCGTGCAGGATCAGCAGCTTGTTCAATGCAGCCGAAACAACCGGATCCACATTGTATTTCGCTACGGGCAGCGAAAACATCATGTTCAGGAAGTTGGAGCAATAATCAAGATCGTTCTGCGGGTAGTTAACAGGGTGCCCCTGCGATTTTTTGTATGACCAGGTTGCAATGGTCGGCAACTTGGAAAGCAGGCGGATAATATGCAGCTGTGTTACTTCCTCGCCGCTCTGATCTGCGTCAGGATAGAAGGAGCTCATTGCGCTGACCAGGGAGGAAAGTACGCCCATCGGGTGTGCATTCACCGGGAAGCCTTCAAAAATCTTGCGCATATCTTCATTAACAAGTGTATGCGTTCTGATCTCATGCTCAAAGTCTGCGAATTGTTTTTCAGTAGGAAGTTCGCCGTAGATAAGCAGGTAAGCTACTTCCAGGAACGAAGCCTTTTCGGCCAGATCCTCAATCGAATATCCTCTGTAATTCAATATACCTTCCTCACCATCCAAAAACGTAATGGCACTTTTTGTAGCACCGGTGTTTTTATAGCCGGCGTCAATAGTAATATACCCTGTCTGGTCACGTAGTTTCGCAATATCTATCGCCTTTTCCTGCTCACTTCCTTCAATTACCGGGAACTCATACTTCTTACCATCAAGGGTTAATTCAGCTATTTGGGACATAGAATTAAGAATAAAATTAAAAAGGTTAATGACGGGATAGGTCCGGATCAGGTCAATTTATTCCAAAGATTTTGCTTGATACTGATTTACTTATCCGACAAATTAATTTTGTGTTAAGCCTTCCGGAAACGCCTGTTTACGTCCCCGGGATAAGCCGCAATATCCTAAAAAACCGCGTATTTTCTATTAATATCCATGTTTAATTTGTGAAAATTCAAGTGCTGAGCAATAATATTTTATAATAGATGGGAATAGTACCAATATTATATTGCTGCCACTTTGAGCCGCTTTCAGGAGGTTTTCATCAGCTTAAATCTCCTTCTTTTCAGTCTGTGTACTTCCGTCTGTTCCTGCCTCCGGCAAAGGCTTTGTCAGCAAGCGCTTTAACATGTACCTGCCGAAAAGTCCCGCAAGAATAATGGGCAGCAGGTGGGCGCCGTAAATAAATGCCTTACCTGTAATGCGGTAAGAAAATGTAGAGAAGGTATCGTAAACGTAAACGAACCACGCTATGCCGACTGCTTCTAGCGCCGCGTACAGCAACAATGCATTCCGGCGGTTTAAGAACCGGTAAGCCAGCTCACATAAAATCAGCGAGATACCCACCACCAGTATTACCGTGAGTAGTGCACGCGGGAAATTGCGGATGTAGGTATGCTTGTAAACGAACACGCCGATCCTGCCGATCAGGTTGGGGTGCGCCAGCAGGTAAGCGTCGGTAATGCTTAAAACCAGCAGCAAAAGCAGGCTGCTCACTTTTTTGTTCATTGTAATTAGGGCGTGGCTTAATGGGTTTAACTCTTACTCTTTGACGCTTTAAATTCCAGGTAGCGGCCTGTAACGAAGTCCGTTTTCTGGTTGTCATTCCAATCATCGGGCAACCAGGAAATAGGCAGTCCATCTTTTTCCATTTTCCTGAAAAAGGTCATCTGACGCTTTGCAAAACGGTGGATCTCGGTTTCCAGTTTCACCTTCATTTCTTCCAATCCAAGTTCTCCGGTGAGATATTGGGTAACATACTTGTATTCCAGACCATAATAGATCAGCTGGGCAGGAGTGAGAGTTTTGAGTAAATCCTCTACTTCTTCGATCAGCCCATTGTTCAGTCGCTGGTGCAGGCGGGTGGTAATGCGCTGCCTGCGGACTTCCACTGTCGGGTTCAGGCCGAAAATAATGGCATGCTCTGATAGCGCACTTCTTTCAAATACGACATTTTGCTGCGGGTTATTGGTAAGGAATTCCGATATCTCAATCGCGCGGATCAACCGCTTTCGAGTGGAAGTGTCGGCAAGTTTGTGATAGCTGGTGTGACAGGAGTTAAATCTTTGAAGAAGATCCTCCTGCGACATGTTTTCCAGCGTTTCCCGAAGTGCGTCACTGACTGGAATGGCCGAGTAGGCGTGACCTTTGAGCAGTGCGTAAATGTAAAAGCCCGTTCCGCCGCAAACTATGGGGATGTGCCCTGCATCTTCTATCCGCTTGAAAGCCAGGCTGAAATCCTGTTGAAAATCATTCACATTGTACTGCATCCCGGCTTCTGCAATATCGATCAGGTGATAGGGAATTTGCTGTCCATCGACCGCATATTCGTTCAGGTCTTTACCTGTTCCGATATCCATGTTCCGGTATACCTGCCGCGAGTCCGCGCTGATGATCTCTCCCCCGAGCTCGCGCGCAACCTGAACAGCGAGCCTCGTTTTTCCCGAGGCAGTCGGCCCGAGTATCACAGGAAAAGGTGCTTCCATGTTCATGGGTTTGCCGGATTATATTTAGGAGTGATCGTTTTTACAAATTTAATACTACCCATATTCCGGATGTTAACCTGCTGTGAGGCTTGGGAATTTGATGCACTACTTCGCCCCATTGAATAAGTGTCAAGACATATGATTTCCGGTGCAGTTCTGGATACTTCTTTAAAGCCCAGTCTGGCGTAGCTTTTCCCGGCAGACCATTCCAAATCTGCATACGTCATAATATCTCCTGGCATTTTGTCGCGGATAAAAGCCTGCAGCAGCTTATCCACACCGCCGACTACATTGGTATTCAGCAAGCTGGCAGCCCGAATCAGCTCGTGTGAACGGAGTGGCTGTGTGTCTTTATTGAAAATTCGGGGATAACTGAATGTCGCCACTGCAACGAGCAGCTCAGCTGGACCGGCCGGCGCAAGTGCCTCGTTGAGTACCCGGAAGTAGCGCGCCGGCAGGAACAGCCCGTACTTATACTTGGCCATCACCGCCCCATTTAGATGGTTTTGTTCCAAAAATCCATTCGCAGTTTCCTTATCAATGCGTTCGGCCGTAGTAAGGCGCGCAGGAATTCTATGTGCTCGGCCAAGTAGAGCAAGCAGGCGCGACTCAACGATTCTGCGTTTTTTGATCCAATAGTCTTCCCAAATCACCACACAATTCCGGTACTGGCTTCGCTCCGCTTCAACAAACCGGATGCATTCAGGCCAGCATTCCCGCGCATTCGTATTGGTCCAGGTATCCAGATCGATAAGAATAATAGTAAGTGCTGGTTGCTGGCCGCTGCGGACTTGCAGCACGTGGAAGTAACCTGCTAATGGAGCAAGCTGTTCGCATTGAAGATCCATTGACAAAAGCCATTGAAAAAGCTGTTCGTGGAATGGAAATGCAGTTTTCAAGCAAAAGTGTTTTTCCGGGCAAGTTAGGTTTGATAACGGACAACAACAAAAAACGCGC
>NZ_JBHYGF010000557.1:0-16922 GCF_051859145.1 Dyadobacter sp. | reverse complement strand
GATTAATTATTTTCCTCCCAATCCAAAAATGATACCCACGTTAACTCCGCCAAATTGCGAGGTAGATTCAAAGTCGATGTTGTCTACATTGCCTGTTGTTGAGCGCAGGTTTTTGTTTCCGAATACGAAGTGATAAATACCTTCCACCTGGATACCCAGGTTACCGAATGCGAATACCAGACCGGCACGCGGTGCAGCACCGAAGTTGCTGTGTTTCGAAGACTCCACGATTGTGTTACCGTTGAATTTGGCATCGTACTTAGAGAAGTAAACACCCGCGTCACCACCGATATAAGGTCTGATCACACCTTCTGCGAAGAAGTAATCAAGTGTACCGGTTACCGGCATTAATGTACCTGTGCTGCTTAATGTTTGTCCTGCAATGGTGTAGTCGCTTCCGTCAGCATAGATTTTTCCTGCTACACCTAAGGCAAATTTGGGAGAAGTGAAAACGCGTAAGTTCACGCCTCCACCTGCTACTGTCTTGGAATCTTCCACGTCGGATTTGGCAATACCGCCTTGTAGTCCAAGTGAGAACTGCGCGTAGCTGGCGGTGCTTAATGCAACCATGAATGCCACAAATGCAAGGTAACGAGTTAGTGTCTTTTTCATGTCTGATGATGTGAATTGGTTGATAGCTACATTGCATCCAATATCAAACCATCATGAAATAGTTGAATTGTTTATCAATTTTTTCAGCTGTTAGTCAGCGTCTTGTGTATTTATCCGCATTCTATTGTGCTATTTAATAGCTTGAAAAATTGTGCAAATTATTCCTCAAAATGTCGGGCAGCCTCCCAACCGATCAGCGCCTTTTTGCGCAGACTGCCCCAGCGATATTCACCCAGAATACCTTCTTTCCTGATCACGCGGTGGCAGGGAATGAGGTAGGCAATGGGGTTGTCGCCGACCGCAGTGCCTACTGCTCTCACTGCATTCGGATTTCCGATGCTTTGGGCGATATGCTGGTAGGTAGTCAGTGCGCCTTGCGGGATAGTCAGTAACGCTTCCCATACTTTCAGCTGAAAATTGGTACCCTGCACAAGAAGCGGCAATTTGTCAGGCGACTTTTGTCCGGATTGGAATATGCGTTGAATGTACTCAGCGGTAATGTGCTGGTCAGCACGGATGTTGGCGTAATGCCACTTTTTCGCCAGACGAATAAGCTGGTCTTCCTTATCATTTTCATCTGTAAACGCCATCGCGCAGATACCCCGCTCGGTCACGGCAATGAAGCAGGTACCAAATGGCGTTTCGTGAATGCCGTAGCTGATATCAAGCCCCTTTCCCGAAGTCCGGAATTCCTGGGGTGTTACGGCTTCAATGGAAATGAAATGATCGTAAACGCGGCTCTGGCTCGACAAGCCTGCTGCTTCGGCAAGTTCCGTGAGGTTGGCGGTTTCGCGGATTTTTTCTTTGAGGTAGCCCGCGGTAATGTATTGTAAAAACTTCTTGGGACTCACGCCCGCCCATTCCGAAAAGACCCGTTGAAAATGAAATTGACTGATACTTACTTCTTCCGCGACATCAAAAAGCGAGGGCTGTTCCCTGGCATTGGCGACGATGAATTCGATCGCTTTCGCTATTTTATCGTAATGATAAGTTTGCTGTTCCATTTGGATGAATGATTTTGATATACAAATCTCGTGTGTATTTTTAGCCTGTTCAACCTGAAACTTGCTCATTTCCTCACCAAACTCATTTACCGATGCTTTCAATTAAATGCTTCAAAATCACACTGCTACTTTCGTTTGTTTGTTGTTTCAGTGCTTTCAGCCAGGATTTTAAATCAGACCTGAAAAAGCTGAATGCGCAGATCGAAAGTGACTACAAGAGCAAAAAGCTGACTGAAAACGAATACCGGAAACTAAAAGAAGAACAGGGTATCATCCAGATGACCATTGAGAAATCCAACGCAGACGGGTATATGTCGCCGGATGAAAAGAACAAGATCCATTCAAAGATTATCCGCTCCAAGAAGCGGCTTGCCAAGTATAAGAATAACCGGGAAGTATATTAAAGTAAAAGAGCTCCGTCTGGAGCTCTTTGTTATCAGGTCAGTAATCTTTCTTACTGGCCTTTTTTGCCTGTTTCTCTGCACGTTTCTCTTTCAGTGACTTCTCAGGCTCCTTCTTGGTGCTGCCCTTATCGAGATTTTTTCCTTTTGCCATGACTTTTGAATTGAGTTAGAGTTTTACAAATAACAGAAATAGTACCAGATTTTGTATCTCCCAAAATCGAATTTATTGCTCCTGCGTGATCCAGTCCATGATCCTGTTTGCACGCACGCCCGTTTGTCCGGTACTCGGGCTTTTGCCTTTTCCGCACAAATCCCGAACGATCAGGTCTATAAGTGGCTGCTGTACGTGCTGGGGGTAGGGGATATTCAGTTGCTCAGTACGCGCGCCGGTTTCAACAATAATGTCGAATTTTTCAAAAAATGAAAAGGTAATGCGTCCCTTCGAGCCTACAATCTGTGCTTTATCCTCACGCTGCGCTTTATCGATGGTGTAACACCAGCTTCCTTTGCCGAGTATACCTGATTCAAATTCAAAGTTGGCGACCACAATATCGTCTGCCTGGTACAAACCCGCCTGGTTCCTGGCAAATCCCCGGGCTGATTTGATCGGACCCAATGCGAATTCCAGGAAGTCAAACTGGTGGGAAGCAAGGTCGTGAAAATGGCCGCCGCCGGAAACAGCAGGATCTACCCGCCAGCGCGGCTTTGCATGCGCCCCGGTTTCTTCTTCGTAAGGCTGCCATTGCAGGCAAATGTCGATGTACCTTATCTCTCCGATCACTTTCTTGTCGATCAACTCTTTCACTTTCAGGAAGTAATCCAGCGCGCGTCGGTAGTAGGCCACGTAAACAGGTACGCCGGTTCTTTCGCTTTCTGCATTGATCCGGTCGCATTCAGCTGCATTTCGTCCCATTGGTTTTTCAATGTAAACGGGCTTTCCTGCCTGCATTGCTCTAAATGCAAGGGCCTCGTGCGCGTCGGGCGGCGTGGCAATGTACACGGCATTCACTTCGGGATCGTTAATCAGCTCGTCGGCATCGGCATACCATTTAGGTACATTGTGCCTGGAAGCGTAATCGGCGGCGAGCTCCGCATTTCTCCGCATAACGGCTACCAGCTTCGAATTTGGTACTTTATTGAAAGCGGGACCGCTTTTCACTTCGGTCACGTTGCCGCAGCCGATAATTCCCCAGTTAACTTGATCCATCAGCATAAAAGATTTGAACTAAACTATTCGCTTAATAATTATTCAGGAGGCTAAATCTACTTTTTAAAACTGTTTCAATAATCATGGAAACGCAAAGTCAACCCAATAACCCGCTGCACGGAAAAACGCTGGAAACAATCCTGAATGAGCTTGTGGACTATTATGGGTGGGAACAAATGGGCTATCGCATCAATATCAACAGCTTCAATCACGAGCCGAGCGTGAAATCGAGTCTGAAATTTTTGAGGAAAACGCCGTGGGCAAGAAAGAAAGTGGAAGATTTGTACATTGAAATGCTGGAAAGAAGATAAATTCAGCTTACACATACTTTAACATCAAAGAACACCTAAGTGCATTGGTTATGCCATTTATAGATTATTATCAGATTTTGGGAGTTGACAAGACTGCCGACGACAAAGCGATCAAGAATGCTTACCGTAAGCTTGCACGAAAATACCATCCCGACCTCAATCCGAATGATAAGGAGGCTGAGAAGAAGTTTCAGCAGCTGAACGAAGCAAACGAAGTACTCAGCGATCCTGAGAAGCGTAAGAAGTATGATCAGTATGGTGAAAACTGGCAGCATAGCGAGGAGTTTGAACGTGCGCGCCAGTCGAGATCAGCCCGAAGTAGCCAGCAGGAGCAATGGTACGGCGGCGGAGGCGGCGATCAGTTTTCGGATTTTTTTGAGTCCATGTTCGGCTCAGGCAGCGGCTTTGGCGGCGGCCGGCAAGCACGGTTCCGCGGGCAGGATTATCAGGCCGAGGTAACCCTGACTTTGCAGCAGGCGTACGAAACGCACAAGCGAACATTGACCGTTAATGGGAGAAATATCAGGATTACCATTCCGGCTGGTATCGAAAACGGGCAGACGATCAAGATTGCAGGTCACGGCGGTCCCGGCAGCAATGGCGGGCCCTCGGGCGATTTGTTTATCACTTTCCAGATTTTGAATGATGAAAAGATTCGCAGATCAGGAAAAGACCTGCATATCAAAGCGGATCTGGACCTGTATACTGCCGTGCTCGGCGGAGAGCTGATCCTTGAAACGCTGAGCGGAAAAGTGAAGCTGCCTGTGAAACCTGAGACGCAGAATGGGAGTGTTGTCCGGCTGAAAGGAAAAGGCTTTCCAGTTTATAAGAAGGAAGGCGAGTTTGGAGATTTGTACGTGACTTTCGATGTGAAAATACCAACCAACCTGACCGAGCGCCAGCGTGAGTTGTTTTTGGAACTATTTAAATCCTAAATCCAAATGTGATGGAAAACGATCAATTGATAGCTGTTGACACTTTCTGTACCTATTATGAAGTGGAATACGCATTTGTAGAGTCGCTCAGGAACAGTGATCTGATCGAGCTGGTGGAGATAAACAGCAGCCGGTTTTTACACATTCCGCAGTTGCAGCGTATAGAACGTTTGATCCGACTGCACCGCGATCTGGATATCAATGTCGCGGGGATTGAGGCAGTGGATAGTCTGCTCGCCAGAGTGGATTACATGCACAAGGAAATCCTGTCGCTTAAAAACAGGCTGCGCTTCTACGAGCAGGACCTTTGACGATAATTATTTCTTTTAAGCTACTTTTGAATGTATTTGCATCGCGGGGCGCATTGTGCCCCGCTTTTATTCTTTTCTATGAAATTTGACGATTACCCTATCTCGCCCGAGATCAAGCAAAACCTGGAAGCCGCCGGGTTCAAACGTCCCACAGACATTCAGTTCAAGGCTATTCCCGCAATTCTGAAAGGCGAAGATGTACTGGCTATTGCGCAGACCGGCACTGGAAAAACGGCTGCTTTTGCGATTCCCGTGATTGATTTGCTGGCGAGACAAAAATCCTCCGTTCGTTCGGAAGGTATCAAATGCGTGGTCATGGTACCGACGCGCGAGCTGGCTATTCAGATCACGGAGGTTTTTGCCAAAATTGCGAAGTACACGAAAGTGAAGGTTTTCAGTGTTTTCGGAGGGGTTGAGCAGGGGCCGCAGATTGCGCAGCTGGAAAAAGGTATTGATATACTGGTTTCAACGCCGGGTAGGATGTTTGATCTGGCGAGTCAGGGCCACATCAAATTAAACAGGGTAGAGTTTCTTATTTTGGATGAAGCCGATCACATGCTGGATCTTGGTTTTATCAAAGACATACAGGATCTGATCAAGTTACTCCCGAAGAAGCGGCAGACACTTTTCTTTTCGGCTACTATTAACGAGACAATTAAGAAACTGGCTTACTCGCTGGTACGCAACGCGATCAGGATCCAGATCTCGCCTAAAAACCCCGTCGCGAAGAATATCAGCCATTCCGTGGCATTTGTGGAAATGGACGATAAACGCTTTTTTCTGGAAAGAACGATCAAGAATAATATCGACAGTAAGATCCTGGTGTTTGTACGTACCAAAGTGCGTGCGGAAAGAGTGCATGCTGCATTAGAGAGAATGGATGTGAAGAGTATAACCATTCACGGCGACAAGGAGCAGGCAGACCGGTTGAAGGCTATGAACCAGTTTAAATCCGGCGAGACCAAAGTGATGATAGCTACGGACGTCAGTGCGCGTGGTATTGACATTCCGAATGTGGATTATGTGATCAACTATGACCTGCCGGAGCAGCCGGAAAACTATGTCCACAGGGTAGGACGGACCGGCCGCGGCACGCAAAAGGGGCTTGCAGTATCATTTTGCAGTCCGGAAGAAAAGCCTATCCTCGATCAGATCCAGGAGTACCTCGACAAGCCGATCGACGTTTTAAAGATCAGTAATGAAGATTATTCAGCGACCGTAGATCTGACGTCAGATCAGGACAATGACCTGAAAGCTTTGATGAAGGAAGTGGAAGATTTTCACGGACATAAGAAAAAGAAGAAGAAAAATAAGTAGTCCAGAAAGCAAGAAAGGCCGGTGCATGTAGCGCCGGCCTTTCTTGCTGAAGAGCAATGAAATACTATTCTTCGAATTTATCTGCCATAATCTGGCCGCGGATTTCTCCGTAAATGTTTTCAGCAGTCGGGATGTTTACATACATCATACCTACGATCAATGCAGTTTGCTGTTCGATGTTCAGCTTAACTGATCCCTGAACCTGATTTCCGGTCGGGTTTTGTGCGAGGGTAAAAACAATTGGACCCGCTTCGTAAGCCGGGTTGGCCATGTTAATGCTCACTGATGTTGGTGTGATGTTCTGGTAAGTGATGTTGTATTTAAGGTCTCTCGTGGTTTTGTTGTATTCGAAAACCCCTGTTCCTTGTGCAGAGGAAGTAGCTTTCGGAACAGTCGGTGTACTATTTATGACAGCCGAGAATTTTACGATGTCATCCTTGTGAGGACCTTCCTCTTTGCAGGAAGACACAAAACCCAACATTAAAACCCCTGCGATCAATAGTAAAAAACGTTTCATTGGCTTTTTCATACAATTTAATTTAAAATTTAAACGCTTAAATATACATACAAACTGATACGCTGCAAAAATGATACCATTTGCCGGTCAGATATTCCAAAGATCGGTTTTTCTGATGTAAACGATCCTGTTATTCCAGATTACCCGGTTCCAGTGATCGACTGAGCCGAGGATTGTCAGCTTGTGACCCTTGCCAACCCGCTCAATCACAGGCGCGGCAGAAGAAGGTTCATCTCTCAGAAATGTATTTTCGTTAATAACAATGCAGGTTTGATAAAGGGACGGAATATTGAGGATACCCAGCAAAATGAGCAGATAAACTATAATAGAAATTTTATGTATTTGTAGAATTGGTTCCCGCCTCCGCGTCTTGGTCACCATAATCACGACGATGTAAATGCCCAGCGTCAGCAGAAAAAGGGGTACATAGTCGCCGTACCTGCGATAAAAAATGATGAAGTAGTTGTAATCATCAAATTCATATCCGGCGAGATTCTGTTCTTCTGCCAGTTTATCCATTTTCTCAAACAATCGTCGGGACGGATTGGCCAGGGCCAGTTTGCTGAGGTAATAAAGGCAATCTGTGTAGTTATTGGTCTTTTCAGCAAGGAAAGCGAGCTTTAAGAGTAGGCTTTGGTTATTTTTTTCTTCCGGATTGAAATTTTTTCGGTAGAGTACCAGGGACTCAGGATACCTCCCCATAGCGAACAGAGAATCAGCCGTTTTTAGCTCTTTTTGATTCGCACAAATGGCCGGCCCGGAACTAAAAACAGCACATATCAGGATCACCGGGAGCAGGTATTTATTGTACAGGGCTTGCATTATACTTTTTAGAATTCTACTTTTGCATCGCAATTACGGAAAAGGCCACGGCTAATCCAAAGTTGCAAATCGAGTAAAATCGATTCCGTAGCTCAGCTGGTAGAGCAATACACTTTTAATGTATGGGTCCTGGGTTCGAATCCCAGCGGGATCACTTGAAGAAGTAACAAAAAGCATCAAAAGCCTGCAAATCAAACGATTGCAGGCTTTTTTGTTTGCTCCTACTATATCAAAACGTTCAAATATTCTCAAAGTTTTGGTGAGTAATTCGGTGAGTCAATCAGCCTGCAAAGTTTACTCACCAGAAATTACGTAACGGATTGAAAATCAAGGTGTCCACGCGATGGACATCTTGCGCTGACTGGCTTGCAAGACTACATTTGTTTAACCTTTAAACCAGAGAATGGTTATGAAAACAAAGCTGAGTCTGCTTTTCTATTTGAAGAAGCCGAGAAATTATCAAACCGGGCCTATGCCCATCTACCTAAGGATTACGGTTGAGAGTAAGAGGTCGGAACTTGCGACGGGACGTGAGTGCGACCCTAAGACCTGGAATACAGGGGCAGGTCGGGTGTTAGGTACCAAGGAGGCCGTGAAATCACTCAACGCTTATTTGGGCAACCTCGAACAACAATTCCTGGACGCACATGCTTCCTTAATTCGCCAGGGCGAGCTTGCAACTGCCGAAAGCATTAAAAACAAATTCTTGGGAATCGGCCCAAAACAGCGGATGTTGATGGCGGTGATTGTAGAGCACAATCGGCGGATGCACTCGCTAGTCGGGCAAGAATATGCTATCGGAACGTTCAAAAGGTACGAGGTTTTGAGACGCCACACCGAAAGCTTTCTGAAAGCAAATTTCAATACAACCGACTTCGATATTAGCCGCATTGATTTTGCCTTCATCGCCGACTACGAGTTTCATCTCCGTTCTGTCCGCAAGATGGGCAACAATGCCGTCGTGAAGCACATGAAGATGTTCCGCAAGATCGTCAACATCTGTTTAGGCAATGGCTGGATGAATCTTGATCCATATCTAAACTTCAAGGGTAAGTTCAAAAAAGTTGATAAGGCAATTCTCACGAAAGAAGAACTTGGGCTACTTTCAGAGAAGGAGTTCGCGAGTGATCGGCTTACCCAGGTTCGGGATACTTTTCTTTTCTGTTGTTACACCGGCTTGGCCTACTCAGATATTCAGAGCCTCGAGAGAAGCGATATCGCGAGAGGAATTGATGGCGATCAATGGATTTTCACGCAGCGCATCAAGACTAACGTTAAGTCGCACATCCCGCTTCTTCCCGAAGCGCTGGCGATAATCGCGCGATACGAAGATGATCCTATTTGCGAGTCTCGCGGACTTGTTCTTCCGGTACCCAGCAACCAAAAAATGAACGACTATCTCAAAGAGATCGCCGTCGTTTGCGGTATCGACAAGATCCTCACATCGCATGTTGCCAGGCATACTTTTGCAACCACGATCACTTTACAAAATGGCGTTCCGATTGAAAGCGTCTCCAAGATGCTTGGACATACGAACATTCGAACCACGCAGATTTATGCGAAAATTTTGGATTTGAAAGTAAGTGAGGACATGCAAGCCTTAAAAGGTAGATTGCTCTCAGAATCCGCAAGTAGGCCGATTCGAAGCTAGTAGCAAACATAATTTATTCGAGGCCGATATACTGATTTATCTTGGCCTCGAATAGTTGGCGAAATGATCACTTTGCGGCCCTACTCCTCAGTTTCACTCCTTTCGAGTTGAAACCGCTTAAAGTCTTCACCCAAAAAACCAAACTTCTTTTCGAACAGTCCTGCTAGTCTGGTATTTGCAGTTGCGAAGAATATTTGCTTCCCAGACCTAAGCACATGCAGTCGCAGATGATCCAAAAATGATAGCGCGTTTAAGTCGTCAATAAACGACACCGGATCATCAAACATGACAATATTTGGCCCATTGGTCAACTTCCCATTTAGGGATAGAAAAATTGCAAGTGCGAGTGCTGAGCGTTGACCAGTGCTGATCTGTGATACTGAGCGAATCTCTCCTTCGTCTGTCGTAAGCTCAAGCCGGTCGTCAACATATCTAAGGCCTTGAAACTCATTTGGAATGTGAATAGATTTGAAAATATCTAGGATTTCCAGAAAATTCTCATCGAAAAAAGCGCTAACATCGGCGGAAGCCTCTTCGCCGGTCAGGGCTCTAAGAGTAGCGACCGCCTGCTCGTATTTTGGGAGCTCGGGTTCACTTTTTTTAAGAAATTCTGTTGCTGCCGAATATGCCTTTTGTGCAGCAAGATACTCGAATTGAACTTTCTGCTCTTCTCGAAAACTATCAATGTTACTTTGAAGGGAAGTAGATTGATCGCTGAGATCTGTCAAGTTTCTATTCGGGTTTAGTTCAATTAGGACCTGAAGGACTTCGTAAGAACTTTTGATTCTGCTGAAAGCTGCTTCATCTCTATCCCAAATTTGCCGAATGTCTCTCATGACCATGCTGGTTCCCTCAACGCCCAATAATTGTTTAATTTCATTACCTACATTAGTTCGCTCGATCAAAGTGTCTCCAAGCTCCTTCTTACTTTGAGCAATTTCTCGCATGGTTTGTTCAAGCAGTTTCTTGAAAGAGGCGGCCTGACCGAAAGTGAACTGAACTGATTCATTTAGTTGATGCTCACATCCAAGACTGAGCTCGTAATACTCTTTTTCCGATCGCCCCAACTGGTTAGCGTAATTTTTAATTTCCGAAATCTCGGAAAGCTCGTTCTCATTCTTCTTTTCGAGCGCGACAAAATTTGATACCCGCGTAAATGCTTTATTATAATCGGCTTCAACACCTTCTTCTGGAAATGCTGCTGAATAAGCCCTTGCTATATTTCCCTGTTCCATTTGGCTCTTCTGCTTTTCGACTAAAGTACTTTTTAGGTTTTCCAGTTTAGTTTGAAATAAATGCAGTTCGTCATCAGGTTGCCCGCGTCTGCCGGTTTCACGTTCTTGCAAGATCCGGTTAACCAATTCAGTGCGGTCGAATTGAGACTGGCATAGAGGACATGTGACTGAGTTGTGGTCTAATTCTAGAAATTCTTTGCCATGCGCCTTTATCTGCCGAAGTATACCATCGATCTGGCTAAGGGACTTTAAAAAATCATTAATTTTTATGTCGACCTCTTTTATCTCCTTCGTCAACCTCTGTACATCGGCTTCCAACGTTCTAGGGTCGAGGCTTAAAGCCAATTTCTTTTCATCAATCCCTGCAATCAACTCTTTGCAAAACAGAATTTTACTACGTGTTAGATTCGCCTCCCCCTCTCTCGCCTGAAGGCCAGCAAGCTTCATTAATTTTTCGTCTTGGACGTACAGGAAACAGCGATCTAGAAAGTCATAGAGCGTATTGAGGCGCTTTTCATCCGCAGTAAGGCGATGATGATTCTCGGTAAGCGTTCGCAGTTCTTTTTCTCTAGCCTCCAATGTTAGCCGTTTTGCAGCACGATTCTCGAGAGAAGCATTAAAGTCCGCCAAGGTCATATGTGTATTAGTGGACGACAAAAGCGTGGTCAGAACCGCCCGTAATTCGTTGTTGCGCTCCTCTATGAGTGCAAGATCTCCCTCAGCCGCAGGAAGTCTAAAAGTTAATCCATTATATAGTTGTAAAATCCCCAGACGTAGTTGACCTAACGTTTTCGGTTCTTTGTAATTCTTAATGATTTTCTCGCTTCGCTGCACCTTCAGTTTTTCTTCTTCAACCTGTTCCCTTAGCTTCTTAAATTCCGGTCTGAGTCTTTCCAAAACCCCCTGGCAGCGTTCCGATATGTAGTGATATTCAGGGCCAAGCACAATACCGAACAGTGCTTCCCGAGCTTCGCGCTCATTACTAGCAATAGAAAAACTGTGTGCGGCATCCGCATTAAAAAAATTAAACCTGTTAAATGACGCGTATAATGTATTTGTTCGACTATTAGTTGAATACCAATTCAAGTCCCGCGCTTGGAAAAGTTGGGTGTTAGCGCTGTTGAAGGCTGTAAGGCTGCCTGAATTATTGAACTCTGCCTCAATACACCCCTTGGGCATGGATACAGAAGGATTACGTAAACATTTGCCACAAATCATGGCTTCAATTGCTTCAAAAAGTGATGTTTTTCCGACGCCATTAATTCCTCGGAAAAGGTTCACTCTTGCAAATTGGTATTTTCGAACTTTTGGAAAGCGCCGATAGCCTTTACCCAAGACTAATCGGTTGATAAATAGTATTTTGTCAGCATCAGTTTTGGGGCGAGATTTCGTTCCTTCCTGTTTATCCTTCACATCATTTGCTTTGAAGTCAGCGATGACATCCACGTAGGTCCGAGTTGAGTAGACATCTTCAAGACCAACTACATCAAGGCGACGTTTCCAATCTGCCACGATGTTAGGGCGAATGGAGGCATCACTCTTCTCTAAGGTGAAGAAGTCTTCGAATTCGCTTTCATTGACTACGTACTTCCGAGCGTACTTGTCATTTTTTTCAATTTGTTGCTTTGCTGATTCCTCGAGCTGATCATTTAGCATGAACAAGTAATAATTCCATTGCAGGTTACCTGGATTCGAGTAAAATTCATTTGCAAGCAGGCTCTCTTGATACGCTTCAAAATCATCCAGAAGCTGATTGTTTAAATCAAAATAGTATACTCCTGCCACCTTATCGGCAAGATTTAAAGTACCTCTGAAAATGTTACCCTTAACTTCACTTAGACCAGTAATATACTGGCCAGCAAGCGCTAATATATTTCTTGTATTCATGTTCAACTCAGAAATGATGATAAACCTCTTTCCTCTACAACTACGATGCGGCCAGCATCAACGTCTGCAATGACTAATGGAACAAGACCAAGCTTGTAAAAAACCACGACCCTCCGACGATTCATACTATCTTCTTCAAACATTGATTGCAAAAACTCATAGGTTTGTATGGCATGTTGCGTCGTCGTCATTCCCAAATAACATACGGTCGCTTTTATCATTTGGCCTTCTTCATTCATTAAGTTGTAACGATAACGTTCTTTATGAATAAGTTTGTGATGATCATCATCGACATCCTGTCCATATCCTAGAAAGACCGGCTGAGCTTTCAAATCGGCGATGCTGCTGGGATATTGAGCCTTATCTGGCAGTATCTCTCCATCAAGGGTATTTACGGCAACCATGTATGATTTTAGTTGATCTCGGCTTTCGTCACTAGTGTCCTCGACAAAAGTGACCCTCTTACTATTTTCCGTCGATTCAGGCAGGCGGATTGAAAACAGTTGATCAAGATTTGACCAACTCTCATTTGGTCGAGATAGGAATTTGCCGGCGGAGAGGCATACCAAGCGTTCTTTCTCGAGCACGCAATTATCGGCAGAATTAAGAAAAGCATTTCGGCACCCCAGGTCCAAAAGCACCTGTCGGTGATCGTCTGATATTGAGGCCTCTGATACGAAAGTGTTACTTGCCCGTAAAACAAATGTCTCCATTATTTCCGGACCATTCCTCATTCGCTGTGCTAAAACTCCCTCTGTAATATTTACGGAAAGGTTTTCAATCAGGAATGCATGAGCCTTGCTGGTAAGGACATATGCATGTTTATCCCTTCCAAAATAAAAATAGTACAAGCCAAGTTTATGATTTTTGCGAATCCGCCCTAAGTCTCCAAATCTCACTTGATTGGAGTTTAGGTAGATACCGCTCCTCGATGTTCCTCCACGAAGAAGTGCATCCTGACCGATCTTGGAAGACGAGTTCCAGTTAAGGCTAATAAGCTCCTTTCGCTCCTGATTAAACAAGAACTTTCTAAAAGCAACAAATTCGCTATATAATGGATCTGGATTAATCTGCGGGTTCAGAATCAGAAATGGGCGATCGTTCCACCCCAGTTGAGTAAGTTGTGCGGCGCCCATTGCTGCTGGAAAGTTCATGGCTTCCGAACATATTAATGTTAACAGGTTTACAGAATCTACATTGTTACGTAAGACATAAACCACTTCACCTCCAATCAAATGATTTCTTTCCAGCTCTCCGCCACCCCAAACGCCCATATGTTTGGTTTTGAATTGAACGAGCGTAACCAACATACGATTATCCCCAAAACTTGCCTGGAACATATACACTAGTGGGTTCAAGAATGTCAATTCCTCTCGCAGCCTTGTTGCATCAAAGTGAAAAATCTTGTCATCAGTAGCATATTGGGAATGAAATGCACGTAATTCTTCCTTGGTAATGGATTCTGCTCCTAGTGCCCAAAGTTTACCTTGAACAGGCCAAAGACTTCTATCCTCCATAATCTCGCGAATATTTGTCCAAGGACAAGAATATTCGGGAGTCATTACAAGATCTGCGGATGTTTCGCGAGCAAGATTTAGAAACGCGCGGAATTGCGGAGTACAATCCGTCAGGTTTCCAAGTTTCGACCCATCCGAGAAAGCCAATACGCCCTCATGTTGATACAAAAGCACTCGATAGCGTTCGGTACCGCGGGAAAGTGCACGAAGGTTTATTGAAATGCCGGGGAGAATCTCGTCAATAAAAAAGAAGTTCATTGAAATAATGAATACTAAATTTCATAATGAGGGAAAAATACGCTTGAACGCAGGCGTTGTAGATGTGCGCTATAAATGCTGGCTATTTACACAACTTCATCGACTTTTTGTTACCGATAAGTAAGTACCTAAATGACAATAGCTGAACAATCAAAACTCGGAAACGACTTTTTCAAAGCAATGTTTGACAAACAAAACTCGGCAAAAGCGCAGCTAAATAAGTGGCCCCAATCTTCAAGACTGTTCATAAGGTCGCCAAAAGCTTACGGCATAATGGCGGCCTTTCTTATTACTGGTGGATGAAAGAAAGTTGGCCGCCAGCCTGCGGCACTTATTCCGTTTCCTTTTGGCTATTTCTGGGGCCACTGTTAGAAGGGCTTTCTTTTTTCTCGTTTTTTCTTTGTCAAACATTCATTTAAGGGAGCGAGAGGAAGAAGAAAGAAAATTATTTCTAACTTCTAACAGCTACAATCATGGCTCACAACATCAATTTCGACGAAAACACAGGCAAACACAGTTTCTTCTCTGTCAAAGAAAAAGCCTGGCATGGGCTCGGTCAAATAGTAGACCAGTATCCTAATAGCAAAGAAGCTATTTTCCACGCGGGACTTGACTATCAGGTTGAAAAAGCAGAATTGACGGCATTAATCAAAAGTCCATCAAACCAACAAGAAAGCAGTTCCTCTCGTGTTCCCGGATACTTCGCGACCATGAGGACAGATAATAACGCAGTGTTAGGTGTAGTAGGTAAAGACTATCAAATTGTTCAGAATCGGGACGCATTCACATTTTTCGATAGCATCGTCGGGAACGACGGAATCCTTTACGAAACTGCCGGGGCGCTTGGCAGAGGCGAGCGGATCTTTATTACAGCGAAACTACCCGGATACATCCAAGTTGGCAGCGACGATTTGATTGAGAAGTATCTATTCCTCACTACTTCACACGATGGCAGCGGCAGTATTACGGCGGCATTTACGCCTGTCAGAATCGTTTGTGCGAATACCTTGAATGCTGCCATGAAAAACATGACCAACGTCGTCAAGATTAGACACACCAGCAACGCGGTAGAACGGCTGAGAACAGCTCACAAGGTGATGGGTATTGCTAGCAAATTTTCTGAGGAGGTCGGCGGAATTTTCAATGATTGGGTCAAAAAGCCAATTACTGACCCTCAATTAAAAAGGCTGATTGAAATAGCAATGGCTCCTAATCGCGAAGTGCTTGGCAATTTGAGAGATGGCAAGATCAACGCGCTCTCAACGCAATTCACCAACATTGTAGACGATGTCTATGAATATGCGTTGTCAAATCCTACACAACAACTGCCTACGACTATGGGAACTGTTTTCGGGGCATATAACGCAGTGACTGGCTATTTCCAGAACGTACGGAAATTTCAGGATGACGAAGCAAAAGTAAAATCTATCCTTCTCGGTGGTACAGCACAACTGAGGGCGCAAACGACATTTAATCTTTGTGCAGATTTTGCCAAGAATGGAATCTCAACCCTAAATCTGAATTAAGTTGGGGAGCCATGCTCCCCTTTACTTTTCCAAAGCAGGCCGCCCACGATGTGAAGCTTTAATCAGCTCCCCATCGTGGGCGGTTCATTTGTAAGATGTTTGAAAATAAGCGCCTATCGATTATTGAAAAGCTCGACGATCAACAGAAATATTCCCAAAACAATGGCCAAGGCCGAAACAATCATGAGGATTCCCTCGAACGTCGAGATAAAAAGCGCCGACCAGTATGTGCTGTAATGCTGAGCACCTCCGTACCCTCTTCTGTTAAATCTGCGCTGACTTACAAAAAGCCGGAGGCCGATACCAATAGCAATGAGTACTGCCCCATACATCATTACGGACGAAATGCTAAGTGCTAAAATCATGACGCTGACGATTAGTGACGAGAATAACTATTTACCAAAAATACCACCGGCCATCACTCGCCGCAAGATCTGAGACAGGCCATTATAGTATTTTATGATTCGATGAGCCATACTTTGCTTGCCACACCGGGGTGATAGGACGGCAAATACTTTATATATCCTAGATTTTCAAGCTCCTTGAGACATTTGTGATGTGTGGTCTTGCTACGTGCCCTGGACATTTGCATGATCGTTCGACGGGTCACCCGAAATGGACTTGACTGCTTGTTTTTGTCCCATAGGAGAACCAGCGCTAGATATGTGCCAACATGCCACACCTTCACTCGCGCATCACCGAGGATGCGATTTAAGTACTTTGCTACTGGACGCTCCATTATTTTTTTGGTTTAGTAGTTTTGGATTGAAGTAAGGACTGAATGTCTTGGAGGGCATAGTAAAAGGTCCCTCCAATCTTGTTCGGCTTCAACTCTCCATTAATTCTAAGATTCTGCAATGTTCCTGAAGAGATATTGAGCAGCTTCCTGACTTCAGAGCTTTTCAGCCACTTCTTCGGCTCGCTGGCAGAATTTGAAATAAATTGTTTCAAGTCTTCCAACAGATCACGCCGAAGCTTTTGCAAATCTTCCCTCGTAATTAGCTCAACGTTCATATGCTTAAATTCAGACGGTTAACTTAGATCAAAGGCTCCGGCAGAACAATTCGACTCGGTCTGTTCTTATTGAATGACGGCTCGTACATGATGTAGCCAAAATCATTTAACTCACGCATAGCCTTGTAATAGGTTTTACCGCTCGAAATTTTGGCAACCTGCATAAGCTCGAAACTGAACATCGTAAGGCAATTTGTTCCCAGCTTCTGGGTCGCTTGAAGAATGGCGGTAAAGACACTAATATGTGTAACCGTAATCCGCGCATCAGCACTGATATTTTTGAAGAATACTTCAAGATGTTTAGCTATATCCATGACTGTATGTAGTCAAACTAACTGAGACAAGAGCTTAGAGAGTATTTTCGGATTTATAAAGCTATTAATTTTTGGTTTAG
>NZ_JBHYGF010000556.1:38527-43101 GCF_051859145.1 Dyadobacter sp. | reverse complement strand
ATAATCTCGTATTTTTCTGATGCTGATAGTCTCATAAATTTTCGATATTTGAGGTTTAATCCAGCATCGTCAAACTTTTTTTTACAATATCATACCGCAAAAACAGATCTGCCACCATTTCTTTAAGTCGGGCATTTTCCTTTCGTAGGTCGCTGACTTCATCGGTCGTGGCTTCACGCGTCAGATCACCTTCCAGACGCTTCTTGCCCGCTTCCAGGAACTCCTTGTTCCATTTGTAGAATTGCGATTCGTTAATCTGGTGTTTGCGGCACAACTCGGCGACCGAGATCTCCGCACGCAGCGCTTCCATTACGATCAGAACCTTCTGCTCGGCAGTGAAAAGCCGCCGGGTCTTACGGCGAATGTCTTTGATGTAATTTTCAGGTGTAGGCTTCTTTGTGTTTCCCATGATTTTAAAGTACTCATTTTTAGGAAAACACTCTCTTCACTTTCATTTAAACTTGTCCACTTTTCGCTGACGATTTACAGGGCTCAGTCACTTCAAATTCATCTTATGGCCAAGCATTTACTTCCTCTCTCGACTTTCAAAAAAGGGATCACCTTGCCAAGTCTGGTGTTCATATTAGCAGTCACCTTTTTGGCCAGCTTTTTCCCGCAGGTGACCGGGGCAGTTTTGTCGCGGGTGCAGGACTGGATATTCATTAATTTAAACTGGGCCTACGTTTGGTCAGTTACGCTGTTCGTATTCTTTCTTTTGGCCCTTGCTTTCAGTAAGTTCGGCTCGATTACGCTGGGCGATAATGACGCGGTGCTGGAGTACTCGTTCTTCTCCTGGATTTCAATGCTCTTTGCCGCCGGAATGGGTATAGGTCTGATGTATTTCAGCGTCTCCGAGCCGATTTCCCATTTTTCTGATCCTACCTTCGGCCAGCTGGACCAGGTGAGCCGGGCAAAGAATGCACAACTGTATACGTTTTTCCATTGGGGCATTCACGCATGGGCTATCTATGGCGTGGTAGGTCTTTCGCTCGCGTACTTCGCTTACCGATACAAGCTGCCCTTATCGCTCAGGAGCTGTTTTTACCCTATTTTGAAAGAACGGATCAATGGGCCAGCCGGCGACGCGATCGACACATTTGCGCTATGCAGCACTTTTTTCGGGATTACAACCACGCTGGGATTTGGGGTCGTACAACTCAACGCAGGGCTGGTGGAGATAGGTCTGATGAAGCAGACTGGGTTTTCGTCACAGATTGTGATTGTGCTGGTGATCATGGCCATATCCATTTTTTCAGCTACGACAGGTGTCAGCAAAGGCGTTAAGTTTCTGAGCCAGCTCAACATTGTAAGCGCAGTCGCATTAATGTTATTCGTATTGGCATTGGGGCCGACGGTTTTTTTGATGGGCTCATTGTCGGAAGGTGCCGGTGAATACCTGAACCAGTTCCTGAGCCTGACCTTCAATACCCATGCCTATGAGCCAGAGCGTCAGCCCTGGTATTTTCAATGGACAATCTTATACTGGGCCTGGTGGATTTCCTGGGCTCCTTATGTTGGAATCTTCATAGCAGGAATCTCCCGCGGCAGGACGATCCGTGAATTTATCGGCGCAGTGCTGATCCTTCCCACTGCTTTCAATTTTTTGTGGATGACTGTTTTTGGGAATTCAGCAATCTGGTTTGATCAGCACGAAGCCGCCGGGCAGCTGAGCGGCATGGTAGGGAATGCAGACGAGTTGCTTTTCCGTTTCCTGGATTATCTCCCTGCGCCCGGAGTCAGCAGCAGCCTTGCCATTTTTATCATCTTCGTCTTCTTTGTCACGTCGGCTGACTCGGGCATTTTTGTCATCAATAGTATTGCCTCCCAAAATGCTAAAAACTCGCCAAAATGGCAGCTTGTGTGCTGGGGGATGCTGCTGGCGCTGCTGGCACTGGTCCTTTTGAATGCGGGTGGTTTGCAATCCTTGCAGACGATGACGCTGATCACCGCATTGCCTTTTTCGGTGTTGATGATCCTGTTTTGTTATTGTCTGGTACGTGCATTGTCGGTCGATAGCTACTATTACACCAAGGAGTTTTCGCCGGCTACCAGTTACTGGTCCGGAGAGTTGTGGAAAGAGCGGTTGCAAAGAATTGTGTCCGACAAAAGTCCTGAAAATGTGGATCACTTTATTGGTACCACAGTTCGTGGCGCGCTGGAAGAGCTGGCAGCCGAACTGAACAGTAAGGATATCAACGCTGAGATCAGGTTTCAGGACATTCCCGCAGATGTATCGCTAACCATCCACCACAAACAGATTGAAGATTTTGTGTATGGTGTTCGCAACCAGGACCGGCTCGTATCCAGCGTTTTGGTCAGAGAGCGAAACGTTCCTACCGTGAAGAGAAATCAGTCTAACTTTCCAATCAGTTATTTCGGCGACAACAGGGTGGGCTACAACGTTGCGTATTTCACCCAGAAGGAAATTATTGCCGATGTGCTTAAACAATATGAGCGTTTTCTGGAATTGTCCTCGGAGATCAAGAATGAAATATTTACAGACATTGCTTCCAAACGAAGAAGTTGACATGTAGTATTGCAGCATTCGTAACCATAACTTTCGCATTTGAAAGCAGAAGAATCCATCATTTATTACAGAAAGCAGCTCGATAGAATCATGCTTGCGACGAGCCTATTGTGCTCGCTGGTGATCCTGTTCCATATTGGCTACAACCGGGATGTTCAGGTTGAGCTCGTGATCAACCGCGCGCTTGAATGGTGCTTTTACTTTTTTGCATTGGCCCTCTCACTAAAAACGCTCACTGCCTTCAAGAGCCGCTCAGCCGTTACACCCCGGGTCAGCGAAGCGATACTATGCTTCTATTTTGTGGCCGTAACCCTGATTGACAATTATCATTTCGCCGGTGCGGCAGGCACCCAATGGGTAAAGCCAGAATGGATGTATCTGGGCATTTTCGCGGTGCTTGTAGTGGAACTGTCGAAGCAAACTTTGTTTTTTGACCAGTTCTACTTCAATCCGACGCTGCTTTTTGTACTGAGCTTTCTGTTGCTGATCCTGATCGGAACCGCGTTATTGCTGCTTCCTAACTCAACTATTTACGGCCAACTCCGTTTTGTCGATGCACTTTTTCTGGCCACCAGCAGCGTTTGCATTACCGGATTGTCCGGCATTGATATAGCCCACGACCTCACGCGTTTCGGGCAGACGGTCGTGCTGGTGCTCGTACAGGTGGGCGGGCTGGGCATTATGACCTTTACCGGATTTTTCGGCTACTTCTTTTCAGGCGGTTTTTCCTATAAAAATCAATTGATGTTTACCGAACTGGTGGGTGAAAGCAAGGTTAGCTCTGTAATTTCCACTTTATACAAAATCGTTTTTGTAACGTTATTGCTGGAAGCCGCCGGCGGTGCTATTATCTATTTCACCTTGGATGAAAACCTCTTCAGCAGCAACGGGGAAAAGCTGTATGCGACCATTTTTCATGCGATCACTGCCTTCTGTAATGCGGGATTTTCTACTTTCAGCGGCGGGCTCAATCATCCTGGCGTAAAGTTTAATTACTCGTTTCAGCTCATTATTATAGGGCTCTACATTATGGGCGGACTCGGTTTCGCTGTCATCTTTAACTATTATGAGCTCATCACCCGCTATGGTGCCGGCTTGTACCGGCGTATTTTTCACAGCAGGCCGATTAAGCACCGTTCGGTAGTGATTGCTTTTAACTCCAAAATTATTGGCTATACCACGCTTTGGCTGCTAGTAACCGGGTTTGTGATTTGTTTCCTTCTTGAATACAACCACAGCCTGCGTGAGCACGAGACCGTCTTCGGAAAGACGGTGACAGCGCTTTTCATCGGCAGTAGTCCACGTTCATCAGGCTTTAATACTGTGCCGATGGAAAGCCTGGCCTTCCCGACAGTCATGCTCATATTTCTGCTGATGTGGATCGGCGCAGCGCCCGGGTCGACTGGGGGCGGAATTAAGGTGACGACTTTTGCCGTTGCCGCCCTTAACATTACCAGGATCGCACGCGGAAAAGACCGGATCGAGATTTTCGGGCGCATGGTTTCAGAAGATTCGGTCGCAAGAGCGCTGGGCATTATTTCTTTGTCACTCGCTTACCTGGGATTGTCGATCTTTGCCTTGACAGTTACAGACCCTGAACAAACGCTGCTCTCGCTGGCGTTTGAGAGCTTTTCCGCATTTACTACGACGGGCCTGAGCCTGGGTGCGACTTCACAGCTGAGCGATGCGGGCAAACTGGTGATTATCATGACGATGTTTATTGGTAGGGTCGGCTCGATGACGCTGCTGATCGCATTGGTCAAAAAAGCAAAACCTGAGAACTATCGCCTGCCGTCTGAGCAGGTTAATCTGTAATTGAATATGAAATACATCATTTTGGGTCTTGGAAATTTTGGAAAGGCGCTGGCTATCAGGCTCACCGAGCTTGGGCATGAAACGATCGGAGTCGATAATAACATGCAGAAGGTTGACCAATTAAAAGACAGGATCACGCACACAGTTTGTATGGACTGTACCGACAAGGGGGCAGTCAGCTCACTACCACTTAAAGATTGTGACGCGGTGGTAGTGGCTATCGGGGAGGATG